>JANMXV010000636.1:0-18145 GCA_031381325.1 Betaproteobacteria bacterium
ATGACGCACGGCCCGAACCCATCTACACCGTCAGCGTCGATGAGAAGCCGGGGGTTCAGGCCCTCGGGCTGACAGCACCTGATCTGCCACCGGTTCCGGGCAAGGCAGCTGCCGTTGGGCGCGACTACGAATACGTGCGCCATGGGACCGTGTCGATCCTGGCTGGAATCGATCTGCACTCTGGTCATATTTTTGGCAACGTGGAAGACCGTCATCGAAGCCGGGAGTTCATCGCGCTGCTCAAGCGGCTCGATGAGTACTACCCGCCCGAGGCAATCATTCGCGTGGTGCTAGACAATCACTCGGCCCACATCTCGAAGGAGACCGTGGCCTATCTCGGCACCCGGCCGGGGCGCTTCGAGTATGTTCACACGCCCAAGCATGGCTCTTGGCTCAACCTGATCGAGTGTGCGTTCTCGAAGATGGCCAGAACTTTCCTGCGCCACATCCGGGTGGCTTCCGTCGATGAACTCAAAACGCGCATCCTGAATGGTATTGATGAGTTCAACGCCTCCCCGGTCGTTTTTCGCTGGAACAAGTTTGACCTGGGGGTGGCTTAATGTGTATTTGTTTTAACGGAACGGACTACTAGTCAGATCAAATCTACTACACGAATACGTCATTCCGGCGCAAGCCGGAATCGAGTTCGCGCTTTACGTTATGACTTACGGCCTCGCAATATCTCTCGCACGCGCTGCGGCGTCACCGGCAGTTGCGTCACTGCGCCGGGGATGCCCAGCGCGTCGTCTACCGCCGAGGCGATGCACGCGCCCACGCCGGTGATGCCGCCTTCACCCGCCCCTTTGAGGCCCAGCGGATTGAGCGGACTCGGCGCGTCCTCGGTGACCAGTGTTTCCACCGGCGGCACTTCGTGCATGGTGGGAATCAGGTAATCGGCGAGCGTCACGGACAGCGGCTGGCCGTTTTCATCGTAAAGAAATTCTTCGTAGAGCGCGCCGCCCAGGCCCTGCGTAAAACCGCCAACCAACTGGCCTTCGACTAGCATCGGGTTGATGGCGCGGCCGATGTCGTAACCCAGCAGATAGCGCTCGACTTTGATCTGGCCAGTGCCGCGGTCGATGTTGACCACCGCGATATGCACGCCATACGGGTAGTTCATGTGATCCGAGGTAAACCAGCCTAGCGCGGTCAAGCCCGGCTCGCGCCCGCCCAGCGTTTTGGAGGTTGGCTCCAGCGCTTTCGCGACGTCGGCAAGACTCACACCGATGCGGTCGGCGCTGCCCTTGCGCAACACTTCGCCGTTTGCGATGTCGAGTTGATCTTCGGGCACGTTGAGCATCGCGGCGGCCATCTCCAGCGCCTTGGCGCGGGTTTTTAGCGCTGCGACATGCACCGCCGAACCGGTCATCACGGTGGCGCGCGCAGCGTGCGCGCCGATGCCGTGCGCGATGCGGTCGGTGCGGCCATGCACCACGCGCACTTTGCGGTAATCGACGCCGAGCGCATCACCGCACAACTGCGCCATTACGGTCTCGAACCCCTGTCCGACCGATGCGCCGCCGGTGATCACTTCAACGGCACCGCCGGTGTCAACAGTGACATGCGCGCCGTCACGCGGGCCGAGGCCGCTTTTTTCCAGAAATATCGCAATCCCCACCCCCACCGCTTCGCCCGCCGCGCGCCGCCGCGCGATGTTCGCCTGCAATTCATTCCAGCCGATTTTGGCCAGGCATTTGTCGAGCAGCAGCGCGTAATCACCGGAGTCGAATTCGACATTATCGCCAAGCGCGCTCAACGCGCGCGCATAGGGCATGGCGCTCTTCGGTATCAGGTTGCGGCGGCGAATCTCGATGCGGTCGATGCCCATCTTCGCCGCAACGGCGTCCATCAACCGCTCGCGCACAAAAGTGCCTTCGTAGCGCCCCGGCGAGCGGTAGGTCGCCGCCGGTGTTTTGTTGGTCAGTCGGTAATGGCCGGCGACGCGGTACGCGGCCACATGATATTGCGCCGGCAGCATGCCCGCCGTCATGTCCGCCGGGCGTGCGCCGTGCGTGCGCACGTAGGCGCCTTGATCGTGATAGAACACGTCGTCGATGGCAAGCAGCCGCCCGTCCTTGTCTACCGCCGCGCGCACGTGATGGGTCTGCTGGCGCGAGTGGTTGCACGCCATCAGGTTTTCGTAGCGGTCTTCGATCCATTTCACCGGGCGCCTCAAACGCAGCGCGGCAAGACACACCAGCGCATCTTCGGGATACAGTTCGCCGCGCACGCCAAAGCCGCCGCCGACATGGCCTTCGTAGAGATGCACGCCCTGCGTGGGCCGGCCAAGGATTTTGGCGATGCCATCGCGCGTGCGGTGCGGCACTTTCGCCGCGCCGTACATCTCAACCACGTCGCGAAACGCGTCGTAGCGCGCCACCGCGCCGCGGCATTCGAGCGGCACGCCGGAGTGGCGGCCGATCTGCAGATCCAGTTCGACCACCGCATGCGCGCTGCTAAACGCCGCATCGACATCGCCGAAGCCCTTGCGCAGCACCAGCGGCTCGCTCATCAGGCCGGCGGCGAAATCGCCAGGCGCGGCGGCAGCATCCAGCAGCGGCGGCAATTCGTCAATCTCGACCTGCACCAGTTCGGCCGCATCTTCTGCGACGTAAGCGTCTTCGGCGAACACCGCCGCCAGCGGATCGCCGACATAACGCACGCGCTCCCTGGCGAGGATGTACTGCAGGTACGGATCGAGCCGCTCATCCGGCCCTTCGCGCAATTGGATCGGCGGCCGGTCGGCAATATCCGCGTGCGACCACACCGCCACCACCCCCGGCAGCTTGAGCGCCTGCGTCACATCGACACTGACGATGCGGCCATGCGCGACCTGCGAGCGCACCATGCGCATATGCAGTTGGTTGGGAAACGAAATATCGTTGGCGTAGCGGCCCTGCCCGGTAACCAGCGGCAGGTCTTCGAGCCGTGTGACGGATTGACCGATGAGGCCGTTGCCGCGCACCGGTACATGGTTCGCGCTCATGTCGCGCCCGCCATGGCTGTACTGGTCCTACTGCGGTCAGCCACCGCGCATACGGCCTTGATAATGTTGACGTAGCCCGTGCAGCGGCACAGATTGGCTGACAGCGCGTCGCGCACTTCGTCTTCATTGGCATCGGGTCTGGTTTCCAGCAGATGCACCGCCAGCATCAGAAAGCCCGGCGTACAAAAACCGCATTGCAGGGCGTGATGATCGATGAATGCCTGCTGCAAAGCATGCAGCACGCCGTTGTGCGCGAGCCCCTCCACCGTGCGAATCGATGTGCCGGCCGCCTGCACGCCCAGCATCAGGCACGAGCGCACCGGTTCGCCATCAACCAGCACCGTGCATGCACCGCACACGCCATGCTCGCAGCCGCTGTGGGTGCCGGTGAGCGCGCAGTCTTCGCGGATCACATCGACCAGCGTGCGCCGCGGCTCGATTTCCACAACTTTAGTTAAGTTATTGATTTTAAATGTAATTTGTTTATTGCTCATCGCGCGTCTCCCGCGGCTTGCGCCAGCGCGCGCAACACCATGGCACGCGCGGCGTCGCGGCGATACTCGGCGCAGTAGCGGATATCAGCAGCGGGCAAGATCGCCTGCGCGGCGGTGTCCGCCACGGTTTCGAATACGGCTTGCCGCGCGGGCTTGCCGCGCATCGCTGCTTCGGCTTCGGCGATGCGTCGCGGCCGATCTTCGGCGCCGCCGATGCCCACCCGCGCTTCGCTCATCACGCCATCGCGTAGTTCATAAGTCACCAACGCCATCGCGATGGCGAAATCGCCCGCGCGCCGGCTGAACTCGCAAAAGCCGGTGTGCGTGCCGGCGCTGAGCAGCGGCAGCCGTGCTTCGATCAGCAATTCGCCGTCGCGCAGCGCGGTCATCATCGGTCCTTCGAAAAACGCGTCCGCATTTACCACCCGGCGTCCCTTCGCGCTGGCAATCACCATGCGCGCGGACAAGGTTGCCGCCACCAGGCACCACTCGGCCGCCGGATCGGCCTGCGCGAGACTGCCGCAAAACGTGCCGCGCGTGCGTATCGGGTAATGCGCAATATGCCGCACCACGCGCGCCAGCAACCAGCCCAGGGGCCCCTCTTCGACAGTGCGCTCAAACGCGGCGTGACGCACACACGCGCCGATGACCAGTTCATTGTTTTCGACGCGCAAGCCGGCAAGTTCAGCGATGCCGTTGATATCGATCAGGTGCGCGGGGCGCGCCAGACGCAGCGCCATCGTGGGCAGTAGACTTTGCCCGCCCGCAAGCACGCGTCCTTCGTGCGCGCCGGCGCCGGCCAGCACCGCCAGCGCGGCGTCAAGCGTAGCGGGAGAGTGATACTCAAATGATGCGGGTTTCATGGGGGCAGCGCTGACGGAGGGGAGAAAGAATTTTAGCACGCTCGGCGTACAAGGTTACCGCCACGCGTTGCCCTTGTGGGTCGGGGTCTGAATAGTGCAGACTGTAGATAAAATCCTTTCTTGAAAATGTCTCGCTTTCTACTTCTCCACATTACCGCACTCTGCTGCGTAACAAACGCCTGCGCGCAGGGCTACCCGAGTAAACCCATACGTGTGGTAGTGGCCTTTGCGCCCGGCGGCATTGCCGACTTTGCCGCGCGCAGCGTGACGGCAAAATTGTCCGATGCCTTCGGCGTGCCGGTGATTGTCGACAACCGCGCCGGCGCGGGCGGCATCACCGGCGCGGAGATCGTGGCGAAGTCACCCGCCGACGGTTACACCCTGCTGGTCACCAGCATTTCGCACACTATCAATCCGCATGTGAATCGCCGCATGCCGTTCGATGCGGCGCGCGACTTTGCGCCGGTGACGCTGCTGCTGGACGCCCCGAATATATTGACCGTGCATCCGTCACTACCGGTGAAATCGGTGCGCGAGTTGATCGCACTGGCGCGGGCGCGGCCCGGTCAGATCACCTACGCCTCATCGGGCAACGGCACCTCGACACATCTGTCGGGCGAGCTGTTCAAGTCGCTGGCAAAAATTGATTTGCTGCACGTGCCGTATAGGGGCGGCGGCCCGGCGGTGGTTGATCTCATTGGCGGCCATGTGCAAATGATGTTTTCGACGCTACCCACGGTGCTGCAGCAGGTGCGCGCGTCACGCCTGCGCGCGCTGGCGGTCACCGGCAGCAAGCGCTTCGCTGCTGCGAATGAGTTCCCAACCATGATCGAATCCGGCGTAGCCGGTTACGAGGTGAGTGGCTGGAGCGGCATGTTCGCACCGGCCGGCACGCCGCGCGAGGCGGTGACTCGCGTCTCTTCCGAGGCCGCAAAAATTCTGCATGCACCTGAACTTAAAGAGCGCTTTGCGGCACAAGGCGCCGAGCCTGCGGGCAATACACCCGATGAATTCACCGCATTCGTGCTGGCGGAACTGGCAAAATGGAAAAAAGTGGTTGACGCCAGCGGCATGCGTGCCGATCCGTAACCCACTGTAAACAACCAAGCCCGCCGTTGACAGACAACTACCCGCCGCGCTATACACACGCCACGACATTTGCCGGCGCACAGGGATGTGGCCGGTTTTTTACTCAATCTGAGAGGATTACGGGAATGAACGAAACCAGAACACTGGCCGATTGGGCGGCGGGGCTCAAACTTGCAGACGTGCCGCCCAAGGTGCGCGATTACGCCAAGCGCTTCATTCTCGACAATGTCGGCTGCCAGATTGCGGGCGCGGTGCTGCCCTGGAGCAAAACCTATTACGATGTGATGAAAGCCACACGCAGCGGCTCGCACGCCACGGTTGTCTACTTCGGCGACAAGATGGCGCCGGACGATGCGGCATTTCTCAACAGCACCTTCAACCACGCCAACGAAACGGACGACACGCATCTGAAGAGCCCCACCCACCCCGGTGGCATTGCAGTGCCCGCGGCTCAGGCCATGGCAGAGTATGCCAAGGCTACGGGCGACAAGCTGCTGCTCGCGGTAATCGTCGCCTATGAAATTCAGATACGCATTTCGTGGGCGTGTTCGCCATATCTCATTTACCGCGGCCATCATCCACCCGTGGGCGTTGGCCCCTTTGGCGCTGCGGCTGCGGGTGCAGTGCTCATGGGCCTTGATAACGAAAGCATGCTCAACGCACTGGCCATCGCCGGCAGCCACTCGGCAGGTCTGATCGAGTACACCAAGACCGGCGGTTCGGTAAAGCGCATACACAGCGCGATTCCGACCGCAGCAGGCGTGCGCGCCGCGCTATTCGCCAAGGCAGGTATCACCGGCCCGCATTCGATACTCGAAGGCGAAAAGGGTTTTTGCAAAGTGTTCGCGGTGGACTATGACCTGAACCGCCTCACCGATGGTTTGGGCACGCTGTATCATACGCTCGATAACGCGTTAAAGCCCTACTCCTGCTGCCACCTGATCCACGCGGCATTTGACACACTCGACAAGCTGCGCGACCGCGAGCCGGTTGATCCGGACCAGGTTGAGCAGATACTCGTCTACACCAACAGCGAGCAAATCCTGTCGCACATAGGTTCGATCATCGAACCCGAAGACATACTCGGCGCACAGTTCAGCCTGCCGTTCTCGATGGCCATGCGCCTGCATCACGGCGGCCGCGGCGTGAATGGCGGCAACGGCTTCTGGGATTACCCGAAGGTCGATGTGAAAGACCCGGTGCTGGTCAACACCGCGCGCAAGGTCAAATGCCTGGTGCCCACGGGTGCTGAGTGGAAAGCCGTCGACAAAGGCGCCGGCATCGAGGTCATCATGAAAGACGGTCGCCACTTGAAAGAAATCGTCGCCTACTCCAAAGGCCTGCCGGAGAATCCCATGTCTGCTGCTGAAGTTGAGGAAAAATTCCACTCATTGGTTGATCCGATACTGCCGCCGGGCCGAGCACTGGAAATCATTGAGGCCGTACACGACATCGAAAATATAAAGAATATCAATGACTTGATGCAACTGCTGGTGGTGCCGCCGACGAAGCGGTTTAAGGCGATTGCGGGTTGGAAGCAAAGATAGGCACGTCAATGCAGTCAGGCGCAACGGTTGTTGCCGCGTGTGCGCTTGCGTGCGCATCAGCCACTACGCACGCACAAACGTCGTTCCCATCAAAATCGGTGCGCATCATCGTGCCCTTTGCTCCCGGTGGCGGCACGGATGCTTTCTCGCGCACGGTGGGCGCCAAGCTCACGCAAACCTGGGGGCAGCAAGTGTTGGTCGAGAACCGCCCCGGTGCACAGGGAAATATCGGCACCGCCGCTGGCGCTAAAGCCCCCGCCGACGGTTACACGCTGACGCTGGCCTACGTCGGCACGCTATGCATCAACCCGCACCTCTACAAGGACACGGGCTACGACGCCTTGAAGGAGTTTGCCGCCATCACGCGCGGCACACTGGAAGCGTGGGTACTGGTGGTGCACCCCTCGCTGCCGGTGCGCTCTGTGAAGGAGCTGGTGGCGCTCGCCAAGCAGCGTCCAGGACAATTGTTTTTTGCGTCATCGGCATCCGGCACGCAGTTGGTGGGAGAGTTATTCAAGCAAGCCACAGGCACGAATATCACTCACGTACCGTACAAGGGTGCTGGCCCCGCAGTCATTGATTTACTTGCGGGCAATGTGCAGATCATGTACTCGAACCCTACGGCAGCCGTACCGCATATGAAAAGCGGCCGGCTGCGCGGTCTTGCAGTCACCGGAAAACAACGCCTCGAAACGTTGCCTGATCTCATCACCGGCGTTGAAGCAGGTTACCCGCAACTCGATGTGCTCGGATGGTATGGCATGGTCGCCCCGTCGGGCACACCGGCGGCAATTATCAGCAAGCTCAATACAGACTTCGTGGCTGCCCTGAACGCCAGCGACGTGCGCGAGCGCATGAAGGCCATCGGTCAGCAGCTTTCCCCCAGTACGGCCGAGGACTTCCAGCAACAGATCCGCGCCGACTACGAGCTATGGGGCAAAGTGGTTCGCGCCTCGGGTGTGAAGGCGGATTGAGCCTCTGGATCTCGTGATGAACCACATTGTAGTGTGCTCACTACGCACCGGTGCACTGTGCGCACCCGCCGATGGCTGTTGCTGAACCACCGCTCAAAGGCCTACTGGCCGTTGAGCATGGCGAGCGCCTCGGTGCGGCGGTGTGCGGCACCCTACTCGCGCATCTGGGCGCTGACGTCGCGATCATCGAAACCGACGGTGCGGCGCCTCGCTACAAATGGCTCAATCGCACCTCGACGACACTTGGCAAACGCAGTGTGCTCATTCGTACGTGCAACGCGGAAGACCAGGCCTTTTTAAACCAGTTGCTGGGTTGCGCGGATATTGTTGTGAAATCCAGCGACATCGCAGCCTGCCCCGCAGGCAATGAATCTCCAGCGCAAATCATCTGCGACATCACGGCATACGGCGCCGATGGTCCGCTATCGGGCACGCCCCACTCCGATGCTCTGGTTCAAGCGATGGCAGGACTCGCTGACACCACCGGCGACCCCGGCGCGGAACCCAGTCTCATCGGCATTCCTTTTTGCGAAGTATCGGCAGGCATCTACACCGCCGCCGCGATACTCGTCGCGCATCGCGTGCGCCGTATGCAGGGATTCGGTCAACATATCGATATCGCCCTTTACGACTGCGCGGTGGGCGCGCTTTCGACATTTCTGCCGTTTCACGCGGCTGGCAAAGCCGTCACGCGCTCCGGCAACCGTCACTCGCTGGCTGCGCCGTGGAACGCCTATCGCGGCAGCGACGGCTGGGTGTTAATCTGCACCGCCACCGACGAGCAATGGCGGCGGCTGTGCATGCTGATAGGAGAGCCTGGCCTCGCGCAGAAGGAAGGCTTCGTCACCAACGCTGAGCGAATCACGCGGCGCGGCGAAGTCGATGCGGTCATTCAGCGCTGGACGGCCACGCAGACGGTTGCACAATGCATTGAGCGTTTGTCAGGCATCGACATCGCCTGCGGGCCGATACTGCCGCTCGCGCAACTGCCGCACGAATCCAACCTCGTGTATCGCAAGATGATATGGCGTGCAGTGGATGCGTCGGGCAGCACAGTGCCAGTGCCTGGAAGCCCACTCGCGGCGTCGCTGCCTGTGACACCTGGCAACCTGCACGTCCCCACGCCGGATGAACACCGCGCTGAGCTCAAAGCCATCCTCAACCGCGCAAGAAATTCAGTTTCACGTATCAATGAGCTTTTCAAATTTCATGACAAACCAAAACCGTTCGCCCCTGGATCAAGTCCAGGGCAGGCTCTGAGCTTGTCGAAGGGCGAGGATAAGCAAGAGGGCTTCGACGGGCTCAGCCCGAACGGTGTAACGAATTTTGAAAACATCAACAACAGGGCCGCCCTGCCCCTCACAGGCCTGCGCGTGCTGGAGATCGGCCAGTACACCACAGCCCCGCTGGTCGGGCGCCAACTGGGCATGCTTGGCGCGCAAGTGTTCAAGATCGAGCCGCCCGGCGGCGAGGGTTCGCGCTCGTGGCCGCCGGTGCAGGGTGATCGCGGTTATTTCTTCGCACTCAGCAACAACGACAAACGCAGCCTCGAACTGAACTTGCAGGACAAGGATCACCGCGCCGTATTTGTCTCGCTGCTGAAAACAGCGGACGTGCTGGTGGAAAACCTGAAGCCCGGATCGCTGGCCCGGCTGGGTTTTGGTGTGAAAGAGCTGCACGACATCAATCCGCACCTCATCTACTGTGGCATATCGGGATTCGGCGCAAATTCGATATTCCCCGGCCGGCCGGCGTTTGACACGGTAGTGCAAGCGATGTCGGGCTTCATGGATGTCACGCGCTCATTGGGCGCACCCACCAAGGCGGGCATTTCCGCCGCCGATATCGTGGGCGGCGAGTATGGTCTGCTGGCGATACTGGCTGCTCTTGAAGTGCGCGATCAATCCGGGCATGGGCTCGCCATTGATATCTCGATGCAGGATGCAGCGGTTTCCGCAACCGCAAGCTTGTGGAACGCGCCACTGCAAGGCGCCAACGCGTATTTCCTGCGCTGCGCGAATGGTTATGTATGCGTCGAGCAACCTGAAGGCAGCGAGCAAGCCGCGCTCGACCGGCTGCGCGCGCCCGCCGCCACCGCGAACCTCAAACGCGACGAGGTCGTTGCCCACGCACGCGCAGCGGGGCTCTCCGCCGCGCCGGTGTGCAGCGTGTCGGAAGCCGCAACCAGCGCGCAGAGCACCGCGCGGAATCTGATCGTCGAAAAGCCCGGCGCGGACGGGCGCATCTGGCCTCTGCTTAACTCCGCGCTACGCTTAAGCCGCACGCCGCCGCAGGTTCACCAGCCCATAGGCGACCTGGGCGAGGCCAATGTGGAGTTGGGGTTGAAGGCGAAGTGATGCGCGCGACGAAAGGGGTTGCAGTCTGTTTCATCGCGCTGCATGCCAGTGTCTCGCACGTTCAAACCTACCCCGCCAAACTCATCCGCGTCGTCACCGCTTCCGCAGGCGGCGGTACCGATTAGCGTTTCCCGAAAGCGGTCTGCTGCCCGTACTTCAGTTGTACGCGACCTATCTGGCCGCGCCTAAGCATCTACGTACAAATATTTGTTTTTAAATGTTTTTTAAACTCATCCAGCAGTGCGACAGCCACCTCGCTCGCATCCGCAACAACACCCACGTCGGTTACACCAAAAATCGGCGCCTGATCGTCCGTGTTAATCGCCACCACGCGCTTGGCAGCGCTGATGCCTGCAAGATGCTGCATGGCCCCTGAGATACCGACAGCAAGATATATCTCAGGCGCCACTGTTTTGCCTGTCTGCCCAACCTGATGCGCGGATGAAATCCAGCCCGCATCCACGGCAGCGCGCGATGCACCAAGCGCACCGCCCAGCATGCGCGCAAGCTCGCCGAGTTGCTTAAAACCCTTAGCACCATCGACGCCACGGCCACCCGAGACGATGATGGCCGCGTCTTCCAGATTGGCTGCCCCGCTGTCTTGCGTGCTCACGCTTTGCACACGCGTAACACTTGCAGCAATACCTGCCGGTTTGATGTGCAGTGTTTCGCACTGGCGTTCCGGGACGGATGCGGGTAGCGCACTTTGAAACGCTTTGGGTTTGATACAAACAACGGTGAGGGGCGCTTCGCTCGCCAGCACTTCCAGCGCCCTGCCGCCATAGACGGGGCGTACATAGTGCAGTGCGCCGTCTTGCGCGCGCTCGAACGCACAGCACCCGCTGACACAGGACGCACTCAGGCGCACGCTCAGCCGTGCGCCTAGTTCCAGCCCCAGTTCATCGCCGCTCAGGATCAGCAATGCAGGTTTGCGCAAGTTGCAGACCTGCGTTATGACGTCGAGAACTTCCTCCGTCGAGGTTTGTGTATCGAGCGGCTTCTCAAGGCGCAGCAGATGGCCAACATCCACGAGCGCGGCTCTATCCTCACCTGCTGGCTCACCCGTAAGCAGAAGTTCGATGTCGCCGCCACCTTCTTCGCGCGCCTTGATTGCAGCGGCCACCAGTTCCCGTGTGCGGGAAGGCGTATCCGCGGGCGTGGCAACGATCAACAGGCTGCTCACGGCGTTGCCGTTTCAGGCATGGCGTTACGCAGGTAAGCGGCCAGCGCCCGTGCCTGCTCCTGCACCGTGCCCTTGAGAAAATTGCAGCCCTTGAGATTGACCGGTACATGGCGGCGCACCACGCGCAAGGGTGCCGCCGCGGTTGCACTGGCCGGGACACCCAGGCTCGCGGCTGGCAGGATATCGATGATCACGCGGTGCGCCTGCATCACGTGCTTCATGCTGGGTACACGCGACACGTTATGTGGCGCGTTGGTGACCGTGGCCACAAACGGTATGGTGCAGCGCACGACTTCGTATCCGTGCGGCGTTTCCCGCGTGCAACGCCAGTCACCCGCCTTACCCTTCTCGCCTTCGATGCGCGTGACGTTGCCGATAAACGGCCTGCCAAGCAGTTCCGCGAGCATAGGGCCGGTTTGGCCAGTACCGTAATCCGAGCTGGTGCGACCGCACAAGACGATGGCTGCATCGCTCTCGCGTTGTATCGCAGCCGCCAGTAAGGATGCAGCGCTGTTGATCGCTGCATCGGTCTTGACCAGAGTTGCCGCATCCGCCTGCATCGCAAGCGCATGCTTCAAGGTATCCTCGGAATCCGCCGTGCCTACGCACAGCGCGCGTATCGTGCCGCCTGCACCCGCTCGATATTGCAACGCGGTTTCCACCGCGATTTCGTCAAACTGATCGATTCGGTAACGCGGATAGGCGACAACCGCTGCGTAAGTCGCGGGGTCGATACGAAATTGCTTGGTCGAGAGATTCCAGTCGAGCGCTTCGCGCACGCAGACGATGATTTGCACAGGCAATGCAACCCTTTCAGCAACGACTCACTACGCTAATGCGGCAACGCCGCAGCCTCGCGGCCCGCCAGACGGCCGAACACCGTCGCGCGCAGCAGCGACGCCCCACCCGGATAATTGTCATAAAACAAGCCACCGACAATTTCACCCGCTGCGTAGAGCGCCGGTATCGCGCGGGCTTCGCTATCGACAACACGTGTGCGGTCATCGACCTTCAACCCGCCCAGCGTAAACGTGAGTCCGCCGGTTACCGGAAACGCGAAGTACGGCGGCGTGTCCAGCGGCGACGCCCAGTTTGTCTTCGGCGGCATCAGCCCTTGCGTGCGTTTGCCATCCTTGCGCTCGGGGTCAAACTCACCCGGCTGAACGGCGGCGTTGTAAGCGTCCACGGTGGCGGACAAGCGATGCGCCGGGATATCGAGCTTTTGCGCGAGCCGCGCGATTGAGCCCGCATCAATCGGCAAAAACTCTCGATGCAAACAGTACACCAGTTCCTGCTCCGCGAGCTTGGCGTCAAACAAGCAATACGCGAGCCCGCCCGGCTGCGCGAGTATAGCTTTGCCGTATTTGACGTAGGTGAGATCAAAAAACTCCGCGCCCTCATCAACGAAGCGCTCGCCATTGCGATTGACCATAAGGGTGTAGGGATACGAGTTGATATTCGTCTCCCCCGCCTCCACAGGGGCTGAGCGCGCATCCAGCACCGCCGAATGAAAGCCGCCCCAATCGCCGGTGGATTGCGCACCGATGGCCAGCGCCATGGCGATGCCATCACCCGTGTTGTAGCGCGAGCCGCGCACTACAAGGCTGCCTGCTTCCCTGCCGAGATAGCGCACACGCATCTCGGTATTGGCCTGAAAACCGCCTGTGGCGATGATGACGGCGCGCACGCGGTAGTCCGCGTAACCCTCGCGCGTCTTGACACGCACTCCCGCCGTGCGGCCATTGCCATCCAGCAGGATATCGACCGCCTTGGTGTCAAAGCGCACCGCAATGCCTCGTTGAGCGAGCAGCGGATACAGCGCCTCCACCAGGCCATAGCCGTTGCCGCGCACGTGAAACGACATCTTGCCGCCGCGCAAATCAGGCCGCTCGATACTGGGGTCTGCGAGTGGCGCGCCCAGGCCCATCAGCCATTTCACATCCGCTTCGGCATTACCGTAAAGCAAGCGAGCCAATGCCGGATCAGCGCGCCCGCGCGTCATCTGATTCAGCTCATCGATCAGCGCATCCGGTGGTGTTTCCTTGGTCGGACAACGCAGTGCGCCACCCGAAAAACGCGTATTACCGCCCTTGGCGGTCTCCGGCGCCTTATCGATCAGCGTGACTTGCGCACCCGCTTCGCGCGCAGATATCGCAGCAGCCATGCCTGCAAGGCCGGAGCCCAGCACTAATACATCGTGCGCTTCGCTGCGCACTTCGGTTGAATTCAGCAACATTTAATTGCCCTTGAACGCAGCCTTGCGTTTCTCAAGAAACGCAGAGATGCCTTCTTTGCGGTCGTTGCTCATGTAGATGGTGGAAACCAGAAAGGTTTCGAACTCAAGCCCCGCTGCGAGGCCCATCTGCATGCCCTGATACACCGCACGTTTATCCCACGCGAGGCTTAGCGGCGCCCGCTCGGCATATACCGCGATCATGGCCTTGGCTTCCGCCAACGCACGACCGCGCGGCACGAGACGGTTCACCAACCCTATGCGATGCGCCTCCTGCGCATCCACACTATCGGCCGAGAACAGTAGTTCCAGCGCCTTGGCCGTGCCGATGATGCGTGGCAGGCGTTGTGATCCCCCTGCACCCGGCACAGTACCTATGCGCGAACTGGTGATACCAAAGCTCGATCCCTCGGCGGCAATGCGTATATCGCACGCCAGGGCGAGTTCGCAGCCGCCCGTCATGCAATACCCTTCGACGGCGGCTATCACCGGCTTGGCCAGCCCCTCCAGCGTGGCGTTCAAACGGTGCCAGCGGTGAAAGTAATCCACCGCCTCTTTGCTTGAACTGATCGCCAGCGCATCGTTTAAATCCGCCCCTGCGGAAAAGTATTGTTCACCGCCAGTGATAATTACGCCGGATACCCCCTGGGTGTCTTCCGCCTGTTTTGCCGCGGTTATCAACTCGTCGATCGTTTGTATGCTGATGGCGTTGCGGCGTTGAGGGCGGTTGAGCGTAATCACATACGCTGGCCCATCGACTTCGGTTTTGATGTTCTTGAATTCCACGCTTGCTGCTCCTGATCAAAAGTTTGCGGCGATCAACCCGGCATGGCGTAACCGCCATTAACACTGACGATCTGGCCGGTAATGTGCCGAGCGAGGTCGGACGCCAGAAACAGCACGGTGTTACTAACATCTTCCGGCTCGCCAATTCGGCGCATGGGATAAACGCGCCGCACCTTGGCCTCACGCTCCTTGAGCTTTTCCTCGCCGATCTTCTCGGCCATCTGGCGCAGTGCTTCCTGACGCATCGGCGAATTAGTGGCCGCCGGCGACACCGCGTTGACATTGATGTTGTGCTGCCCCATCTCGCGTGCGATCGACTTGGTAAACGACACCACGCCGCCTTTCGCCGTCGAATAGTTCACCTCGCGCTCCTGCCCCACGCGCGCGGCATCGGTCACGATATTGACGATCTTGCCGTAACGCCGGGCGACCATGCCCGGCAGCGCCGCTCGCGCGCAATTCATGGTGCCGTGCAGAATCACCTTGATTTCGCGTTCACAGTCGGCAGGCCTGGTGTCGAGAAACAGCGCGTGCTGCACCAGCACCGCGGCATTGTTGACCAGTATGTCGAGGCGCCCCTGCTCCGCCTCGATCTTCTGCACCAGGGCCGTCACTGCGTCGAGAGAGGTGATATCACACTGCGCAGGCACGGCCTTGCCACCTGCCTTGGTGACGAGTTCCACCGTCTGCTCGATGCCTTTCACGTTGACATCGTTCACCACCACGGTCGCGCCTTCGGCGGCAAAGTCCAGCGCGAACTTCTGCCCCATGCCGCCGCCGCTGCCTGTAATCATCACCACCTTGTCCTTCAATTTCAGATCCATCATTCTTCTCCAGAAACGAATTCAATTGCCGCGAAACGCCGCCATGCCGGTAAGCTCCCTGCCGTGTATTAGCGACAGGATTTCATTCGTGCCATCGGGTATCGCGATCATGCGGATATCCCGGTACAGGGCCTCGACCTTGGTCTCCGTCGCCAGCCCCATCGCACCCAGTACATTCATCGCCTGCCACACCGCCTCCTGACAGGCATTTTGCGCGTAACGCTTGGCCATCGCAGCCGTGCCATCGAACGCATGCCCCTGATCCGCTTGCGACAACGCGTAGTAACACAGCAAGCGGCTGGTGGTAATGGCCGTTACGATGTCAGACAGATTCTTTTGCACCAGCTGATGCGCGCCTATGGCCTTGCCAAACTGCTGGCGCGTCTTGGCGTATTCAAGCGCGATATCATAAGCGCGCTGAGCCAGTTGCACTGCCAGCAACCCTAACAGCGGGCGATTGATCGCCCAGCTCGCCTTGAGCACCTGCGTGCCGCCGCCATCGGATAACACCAGATTTTCAGCGGGAACACGGCAACCATCAAACACGGCCTCACCCAGCATGCCCTGACGCATCCCTATGGTATCAATCTCGCGCGCCTCAAACGGCGCGACCTGCCGTTCAAGCACCACCTTCACCACTTTATTGCCAGGCTGCCCGTCGCGGCAGTCGAGGCAGGTCACCAGCATCAGATCACAGGCCGACACATTGGTAATCCACATTTTGCGGCCCGTTAGCGTCAGCGCATCGCCCTTGCCGGTAATGCGCGTCTGTATGCCGCGTGGATCTGAACCCGTGCCCGGCTCGGTTGATCCCGTGCACGCAATCTTGCGGCCCGCGATCAAGTCAGGCAAAAAACGCTGGCGTTGCGCCTCATTGCACTCGGTATACAAGCGAGCTGCGGTAACTTCCTGCGCAATCAGCGATACTGCCACGGCCACAGGAATCTGCTCCAGCATGATGCCGTAGTCCAGTGACGCGATGCCCGGCCCGCCAGCCGTTGTGGGCAGCCTTGCCGCAATGAGGCCCAGCTCCGACAACTTCGCGAAGATCGAAAGAAATGCAGTCTTGGGCAGCATTTGACTGGCATCGTATCGTGCCAACAACGGATCGATGTCGCGCGCGACCAAGCGCCGCACCGAGTCGCACATCAACTGCTGTTCTGCTGTGAGATGAAACTCCACGGTGCGTTTGCTTTCGAACAGCCGTTAATCCACCCTCGTACTTCTGAAATTGGGCTTGCGCTTCTCTTTGAAGGCAGCGTTGGCTTCCTTGGCTTCGGCGGTTTGATAGTAAAGCGCCACCGACTGAAATCCGAGGTTGGCGATGCCGCGTATGTTTTCCGTATCGGCATTAAACGAGCGCTTGGCAATGGCGATTGCAGTCGGGCTTCGATCACAAATTTCCTCGCACCAACGGTCAACCTCCGTATCAAGCTCAGCGTCAGGCACCACAGCGTTGACGAGGCCCATCGCCATTGCCTCACGCGCGGTGTAACGGCGGCACAGGTACCACATCTCACGCGCTTTTTTCTCGCCCACACTGCGTGCGAGCAATGCCGTACCGAAGCCCGGGTCCACCGAACCCATTTTGGGCCCTATCTGGCCGAAGACCGCGCTCTCCGCGGCAATAGTAAGGTCACATAGCGTGCAGATTACGTTACCGCCGCCGATGGCATAACCCCTCACCTTGGCAATCACCGGCTTGGGCACATCGCGTATCGCCCCATGCAGCAGTTCCACCGGCACACCGATGGCGCCGTGACCCGCACGCTCCCATTTCTTGTTGGATGAGTCGCCACCGACGCCGAACGCTTTTGTACCAGCGCCCGTCAGCACAATCACAGCAATGTCTTTGTTCCAGCCTGCACGGTGCAGAGCGTGAGTAACTTCCTGGTACGTGCCGAGCCGGTAGGCGTTAAGGCGGTCGGCGCGATTCACCGTGATGGTTGCCACACCGTCATTCTCGTCATAAAGGACGTCTTCGTATTTTGTGTCACTCACCGCGGTACCTCCATTCAATTCAAATCGAGACTCACGCCGCTGATTGTAATCCGCAACGCCGGCAAAGGCGCTGGGTTCATGCAGTACCGCTGTTTCAACATCAGACATCCTGATCTCATCCAGTTGCTGTTTCCGGTAGCTGAGGAATAAAGGCGTTATATTTCAACAAGTAAAGAGGGCATGCGGCGGTAGGTATCGAAAGCGTGCGGTAAGCGGATCGGATTTTGCGAAGAACCTGTTTTGCGGCAAAGTGGCGTCGTGTTCTTAGCGAACCGAGGATGCCCCAAATGCAATTTCCCTTGTTTCCCGAGGGGGTCACCCACATCACTGTGCAGCTTGCCTTTGCGAGGCGGGATGGGCAGGTCACCTACTTCAATGGCGAGATGCCGCTGTTCATTCACGAACAGAGCGATCTGGCCTCATTCCGCATGATCACCGCGCAGTTCGTGGTGAATGGTTGTGCCACACAAGCGCAGATTGCGCGTGCCTTCGGAGTGGCGAAGATCAGCATCAAGCGCGCGGTCAAGCGCTACCGCGAACAGGGGCCGAAGGGATTTTATGTTCCGAAGCGCGCGGGCCGGCGGTGCTCACCGCCGCAGCACTGGCGCAAGCGCAGCGCTTGTTCGATGAACAGTTGCGTGTTGCCGAGGTAGCCGAGCGACTGGGCATCAAACGCGACACGCTATCGAAGGCAGTGCGTGCGGGTCGGCTGCAGCTACGCGCCCGAGTCAAAAGCAGCGCCGCATTACGGATAACAAACAAGAGCGAACGCACGCTTGTCGACAGCGCGGCGCCGATGGGCATGGGG
>JANMXV010000642.1:0-1842 GCA_031381325.1 Betaproteobacteria bacterium
TATACGCGCAGTCCAGAGCGGGCATTGTTTTCTGCCATGGTTGCGCGGGAGTCCCGCACCTAAGCGAGGCCAACTTTGGGGACAATTGCCAGGTTTACGCCACAACAAATTACATTGAATCAATAGTGGTGTGCTAAGGTAACTTGTTGTTACGCACCGAACATTCTCGATCATCCGATAGTTGGGCGGAGCGCAATGCAACCCTTCAATCACAATTAACGCAGGTTCCCATACGCGCGAGGATCACGTCATGTCAAAGCGATTGTCTAAACAATTACAAAAATACGCCACGGCAGCAATCGCGATCACCGCCGTGCTCCTGATCTCCACTTTGCCCGCTCAAGCGCGTGTCACCAAAATCGTCATCGATGAAAAAGTGTCGCCGGCTTTCTGCAAGGGCACCGCTTGCGCGTCCTACGGCGCCGCCGGCGAATACGAGCAAATCTCGGGCCGCGCTTTCGGTGAGCTCGATCCCACAAATCCGCTCAACAAACTGATACAGGATATCGAGCTGGCGAAAGATGCGGATGGCAAGGTGCGCTACGTCACCACGTTCGTAATCACCAAGCCCATCGACATGAGCAAAGCGAGCGGCATGCTATGGCACGATGTGCCCAATCGCGGCAGACCTGTCGCCGTCAATAGCATGGAGCGCGGTTTCGGCGACGTAGGACTCGCGAGCGCGTGGCAGGGCGACAACGCCGGCATGAGTGCCGCACTCGGCACCACCGTGCGCGCAACGATGACCGCGGGCGCCAATCACTGGCTGCAGGTTCCAGTGGCAAAAAATGCGGACGGCTCGCCGATCACCGGCGCCGTCCTCGGCAGAATCATCAATCGTTCCGGAGCCGGCGCGCAGCCGCTGATTGTGCAGACCAACCCCCTCCCCTATATGCCGGCGAGCCTGGACACCTCGCAAGCCAAGCTGGTATCGCGTGATCACGAATCGATGGAAGGCGTGGTCACCGGCGAAACGCCAATCGCCAGTGCCGACTGGAAATTCTGCGGCGGCGGCACCTTCGATGCACCGCTGCCGTTGACCGCGTTGCCGGTGCAAGTATGTCTGAAAGACGGTTTCAATCCGGCCAAACTCTATCAAGTGGTTTATACCGCGAAAGACCCCTACATACTGGGCCTGGGTTTCGCGGCGTGGCGCGATCTCGCCTCGTTTTTCAAATACGCAAGCAAAGACGATACCGGCACGGTGAATCCGCTGGCAGGGCATATCAAGCACAGCATCACGCGCGGCCGCTCGCAGTCCGGCAATTACTTGAGGGGCTGGCTGCATCTCGGTTTCAATCAGGACGAAGCCAAACGTCAGGTACATGAGGGCATGTGGCCCATCATCGCGGGCCGCCGCATCGCGCTTAACTTCCGCTGGGCGCAGCCCGATGGAGTGCTCGAACTCTACCAACCCGGCAGCGAGGGGCCGCAATGGTGTGTGCCCTATCCCGATCAAGCGCGCGGTCTGCCGGCGCGCAGTATACTCGACCGCTGCAACGCGAGCAAAACCTGTCCGAAAATTATCGAGCATTTCGGCGCGGCGGAAATCTGGGGCCTCAAACTCGGCCCGGAATGGGTGGGCACTAACCCCACAGAAGACATCCCGCTGCCGGACAACGTGCGCCGCTACTACATCGCCAGCACCGCGCACGGCGGCGGCCGCGGTGGCTTCGACAGCAGCCTGACCAGCGTGGGCATGCCGACCAAGCCGATCGAATGCCCCGGCAACAACTCCGGCTTTGGCACGCTCCCCGCCAACCCGCTGCCGCATACCGAAACGGTCAACGCGCTGACAGTGCATTTCCGCAACTGGGTCATGCGCAACACGCCGCCGCCCGC
>JANMXV010000649.1:0-6159 GCA_031381325.1 Betaproteobacteria bacterium
ACAATACCTTTGAAAAATCCTCTAGGTGGTACGTGCTCAGCTGTGGTTGCAGGGCGAATGCCGCAGATTACACAAATTGAACTTTTAGGCGGCTGCATCGGTTTGCGTTCTAACGATCCGGCTAACGCGCCGCCCGCTTCCGGGCGGTTGCCGTTGAGCCTGGGGTCAGACCTCGCAGATATTCGGGCATCTCTTGACGAAGGATTTGCCGCAAAGCCTTCTCCGTAACGGGATGATCGCTTTCGAAAAGATACTCCCGAAGAGCTTCATTCATCATGGTCTGGTACCCAGTACCGGTCTGTTCTGCCCGCAAACGAAACCCGTCGAGCACCGTGTTGTCGATGAAAATGGAAATTCGTGTCTTTCCCTTTTGCGGCAGGACCGCGCCACGCTTACCTTTCGCAAAATCGTATTCAGCTCTCATAGCGTTGTCGTTCCTTTCTCGTTGCAAGGCGTGCAGAGATCAAGCGGTACTCGTCATCGCGCTCGGCATAGACCACCACCAATAATTCCCCCGCGCTTCCAAGTCCGACCGCTATAAAGCGTTGCTCTCCTTCAGCATCTGGATCCTCCACCGTAACTGCGAGAGGGTCTACGAGCACACCCTCGGCGTCAGCAAAGGAAACCCCATGCTTCTTTAGATTTGCGACCGCTTTAGCAGGATCGTATTTGAGGCGCATGCCACAATAGTATATATATTATATGTATATCGCAAGCCGTGAATTTTGTGAGGCCACTGTTCACGGTGAAGGTCACGCGTTGCCCTTGCGTGCGTCCCTCTCGACCGTGAGGTTAGGCGGCTTATTGACGAGTACCATGCACTGCCTTTAGCGCTCTGGTTAACTCTTGTGCGCGTATTTGCAGGTCGCGAAGCTTGCCCGCAAACGCCAAAATGTCTGCTGGCGATATTGCGTCAGCGTTGATGTTTCCCCGTTGTTTCGGAGACTTCAGGTTGAACATGAGCCATTGTTCCGGTTTTCCAACCCAATATCCGTAAAGTCCATGCACGAATTCACCGCGCTTTCCGCGAAGGGCGCCAAGATCGTCCGCAAATTTCTTGATGTCTCGCGCGACCTTCTTGTCGGAAATCCAGCCTTGGGCGACTGCTCTCAACACGCTCGTGAGAACCGTCATATCCATACCGATAATGAGTGTACGCTGCTCATCCTTTCCCAATTTGAACCCAACACGAGCAAGGACACCGAGTTGATACTCCAGACGGGACCAGCGGACGGCCACCTCGCCCACCGCGGTGAAGTATCCGGGAGGCGGATCAATCGGAATCTCCGGTAAGCGCTTCTTCGGCATGGGCTAAGCCACCTAGCGTGGAGCTGAGCGGCGGGCCGCACCATGGTGAACGAACTTCTGCCACTTAACGCCCGTTCGCTCCGGCGCAGGGTTAGATGACTTGCGATGTGATTGCATATACCAAATGGCCAATTGCGATGAACCCAAACAGCATGTTGAAACCAGCAGTGATCCAAAAATTCACTTGGCCTTTCTGATCCTCTTCTCGATTTTCCTTTTGTGCTTCTTCTTCTAGTTCGGTGTTCAAATGGAGTGATCTAGCAATTGCAACGTACCGCGCTAAATCGACATGCCACTTTTCAGATAGAGCGTTACCCAGCGTCATATATGAACCAATCACCGATACGTAAATGAGTACCAGAGCACTTATTACGATCGTTTCAAACGGTGAGTTCGCGATATGAAACATCGCGAGGATTACGGCACCTGTTGCGAGATTTACGAGAATCCGCCATATGATCGAATAGAATTGCATCATGGTCTGTTCCAATTATCTAACGTGAAATATAGACCTGAAAAGGTAAGTACAAATCTACCTGCATATTCAGTGCATCATAAATTATTTAATAAAATCATATAGTTATGATGTGCATGCGCGAGTGTACTTACCTTGTTCACGAGACGCCGCGAAAAATTATTTTTCGAGATCAACATACTACGCTGCCGGCTGTCGATCCGCGAATCATCGATTGCTTTAGAGAGCGCCCAGCGGAAACTCAACGCCGCGTCGCAGAGTCTCTCTGGGTCCGGCAGACGCGCTCTATCACAAGTCTTTGCCACTCAACTGCAACACCGGCATTGCATCGCGAAGGCCACGCGCTCTTCCTCGGTAAGCTTGGCGTGCTCGGGACTGTGCTCGTGTTGGGGCGCAGGCGCGAACGGGAGCAGTGATTCGGCAATCGGCTGGTCGTGCGGCAGCCCTTGCTCGCGCATAAGCGTGCGGCGCTCTTGCGTTGCCGCTGCGTCAATCGTGAGCGTGTCGCCCTGGAACACCACGCCGTACCACGCCTCGGCCGCTGCCTTCGTGACGTAGCCGCAGCGCACGTCGCGCTCCAGCGCGCCCACATCGCGCTCCAGCGGCGAGCCGTAGCCGCCGCCACCACCGGAACGCAATATGTAGGCATCGCCCGCCTGCAGCACCTGGTTCAGCGCCTTGCCGTTGGCAAAATGCTGCTCTTCGCTCTTGCCGACACGATGCAGCGCGACGCCGTTGCCGAATCCTGACATGCCGCCGTTGAGGCCCCACGGCTTGCACTTGACGCGGTCCATCTGCGAACTGAAGCGGATGGGGTGGCGCGCCTGCACCACCTGCTCGGTGCCCAGTCCGCCGCGAAAGCGACCGGCGCCGCCGGAATCCGGGCGCAGGCAATAGCGCTCCACCAGCAGCGGATACTTCGCCTCCACCTGCTCCGACGGGCCGTTGTGGGTATCGCCGTCATTCATCGCGATGGTGGCGTTTTGCCCATCGCTGTCGTATTTGGCGCCCCAGCCGCCGCCGATCAGGCCGCCCAGATAAATGTAGAAGCTGTTGTCCTTCGGGCGGCGGCCGTTGATGCGGCCTACGACGAGGTCGGCATGGTGGCCGGCGATCACCTGATTCGGCAGCGCAGGCGCCAGCGCCTTGAAGATGGTGTCGACGATGGTCATCGGATAGCACATCCCCATGCGCATCGCCGCCGGTTTCACTGCGCTCACCACGCGGCCCGGCGGCAATATGATGTCGAGCGCGCGGAACGCGCCGTCGTTGATCGGCAGCTCGAGCGCGGAGGTCAGGCACTTGAACGCCACCGGGCAACACGAGCGCCCGGCGGTGACGCCGGAGTTGTAGAAACCCTGCACCTGCAGCGACACCTCGGACAGATCGACGGTCATGCGGTCGTCCTTGACCGTGACGCGCACATGGATCGGCACGCGCTGGCCGACGTTTATGCCGTCATCATCCATGAAAGACTCGGCTTCGTAGACGCCGTCGGGGATTTCGCGCACGCGCGCGCGTGCCAGCGCCTCGCTCTGGCCCATGATCGCTGCGATGCCGCCGAGCACTGCGTCGCACCCATATTTGCGGATCAGATCGAGAAAGCGGCGCTCGCCGGTTTTTACCGCCGCGATCTGGGCGCGGAAATCGCCCATCGCGCGCTCCGGCAGGCGCACATTGTTCTTGATGATCGCGATCAGTTCTTCGTTCGGCACGCCCTTGCGATAGATTTTCACGATCGGCATCTGCAGGCCTTCGGAAAAGATATCGGTCGTGCCTTCCCTCAGCGTGCCGCCGACATCCGGCCAATGCGCCATGCAGCAGGAAAATCCAACCAGCGCATCGTCGTGGAAGATCGGCACCGTGAACGTCATATGGTTCAGGTGCTGGCTGGTGATGTAGGCACGTGCGCCGCAGGCGCAGGAAATTCTTGGGGATGATTGCTCCGCATCTT
Source organism: Betaproteobacteria bacterium (assembly GCA_031381325.1). Taxonomy (GTDB): domain Bacteria; phylum Pseudomonadota; class Gammaproteobacteria; order Burkholderiales; family SG8-41; genus UBA5216. The sequence continues at coordinate 3,738 of JANMXV010000649.1, forward strand.
CCAGCGCTTCGATCCGAAACGCAAATCAGGCGTCTTCGCTTAGTGGTACTCCGCCTCGCGCTCGTGCCGGACCGACGCAAGGTACACCGCGCTTGCCGTCCGATAGTAGAGAATCCAGAAATCTCCGAGCAGCCACTCTCGCGCCTGCAAGCGGCGGCGTGCGGTCAGCGGGGCGAGGCGCAGCAGCCAGTTCCGCTCGGCGTTGCTCATGGTCAAGCTCAATTGCGCGGGCCTGCCGATGTCGGGATGCGCCGCCAGAATCCGGGGAAGCTCTCCCTCGACCAAATCGATCAGCCGTAGCGCCCGCGAACCGGCGTCGGGGTGCAGGTGACGCAGGCTTGCATAGTAATCCAGAAGCGCTTCAAGCGCGCGCCCGAAGCGCCGCGTCACCACCACCGGCAAGCCGCGTGGCGCGGTCATGCGGCAGCAATGCGTTTCGCCTTCGCGCGCAATCTGGCCAGCCTGGGTTTGAACGCGTCCCAGGTATAGACGCGCCCTGCTTCGATATCCTCGCCCGCCTCGACCAGCGCCTTGAGCATCGACAAGTGTTCGGCCTCCTTGAAGCGGCGGTAGTCATCGAGTTGGTCGGCGGTGATCAGGGCAACATAGCTTTCACCGTTCCGGGTAAACACCTTTTCCTGCCCGGACTTCGAGACGGCCTCCGCGAGCTCGGTCAGGCGCGCGCGCGCGCGGGAGATTGGAACAATGTCTTTGCTCATGATTCTCGTCATGAAGGCTCCCTAACAGAATTTTGATACGGAATTTTGCACCTATGTGGTTTCGAAGGCAATCCTTAACGCGCATTTCAGGCGGTAGTTTTTAGCGCCGTCGCCATACTTTAACTGTCGTACTATACGTTCGGACACGGCGAAATGGACTCCATTCACTCCGCCTTAATTCCCGCAGCCTTCACCACCTTGGGCCACCGCGCCAACTCTTCACGAATGATGGCCGCGAACTCCTCTGGCTTGTTGGCAACCGCGTCAACGCCTTCGTTCGCGAATATTTTTCTGATTTCGGGCGCCTGCAGCGCGCGGGCGACTTCGGCGTGAATTTTCGCGATTAGCGCCGGCGGTGTTTTAGCGGGTGCAAACAGGCCGTTCCACGGGCCGTGGTCATAGCCCGGCACGCCGGATTCGGCGAAGGTGGGAATCTCCGGCGCCGCGGGCGTGCGCGCTGCCGTGGTCACCGCGATCGCGCGCAATCTGCCACTGCGCACATGCGGCAGCACACCCACTGTGGTGCCGATGTTCAGTTGCACCTGCCCGCCGATGGCCGCCGTCACCGCCGGTCCGCCACCGGTGTATGGAATATGCACGAGGTCGATGCCGGTCATGGTTTTCAATAACTCCATGGACATGTGCGTGCCGCTCGCCAACCCCGCCGATGCGTAATTGATGGTGCCGGGTTTGGCCCTGGCCAATGCCAGCACATCTTGCAGCGTCTTCGCGGTGAACGTGGGATGCGCGGCGAGCAAATTGGAGAAGCGCGTCAACTGCGTGACCGGCGCAAGATCGCGCTCGATGTCATACGGCATGCGTTTGTAAACGCTGGGGTTCACCGTGATGCCCGACGCGACGACCATCAGCGTGTGCCCGTCCGGCGCCGCGCGCACCACCAGCTCGGTACCTATAATCGTGCCCGCGCCGGGGCGGTTATCCACCACCACCGGTTGTTTGAATGCATCCGACAAATGCTGCGCGACCAGACGCGCGGTGAGATCGGTGGAAGCGCCCGGCGACTGCGGCACGATGATGCGTATCGGCCGCGCGGGATACGACCCAACGTTGGTTTGCGCCATGGCCGCGAATGACATCATGAACAGTGCTGCCACCCTCGCGACTTTCCTCCAACGCATGCGAAATCTCCGTGACTATTTGAACCGTTTGATTTATGTTTTGAACACACGCAGCATTACTCTGCGGCAATTTTTGCCGCTCTGATCACGTTCGCGTACATCAATGTTTCTTTGCGCACGTGTTCCGCAAGCACTTCCGGCGTGCTCGGCGTAGCTTCTGAGCCTTGATTGGCGAAACGTTCTTTCACATCCGTGCGCTGCAACACTTTCACCAGATCACCGTTAAGTTTTGCTACTATATCGCGCGGCGTCCCTGCCGGCACAAAGATACCGCTCCAGGTGGGGATATCAAATCCCTGGTAGGTTTCCGCCACGCTCGGCACATCGGGCAGCATGGGCGAGCGCGCCGCCGAAGATACCGCAATTGCGCGCACGCGCGCGGTGCGCACATGCGGCATGGTGCCGACGATATTGGCGAACATCGAATCGACTTGCCCCGAAATCAGATCGACGAACGCCGGCGCCGCGCCCTTGTAGGGGATATGATTCATTTTCACACCGGTTTGTATCTGCAATAACTCCATCCCCAGGTGCTGCAGATTGCCGACACCCGACGAAGCAAAA
>JANMXV010000650.1:0-8366 GCA_031381325.1 Betaproteobacteria bacterium
CACCGACGAGGGGTCTTTGCGCAGGCGTTCGACCAGATCACGCGCGCTGGTGATCGGCGAATCCGCCCGCGTAACGAACACCGGGTATTCGCGCAACAGAATGCTCAGCGGGGTAAAGTGACGGAAGTTAAGCGGGCTTAAGCCCAGCAAATGGTTGGTAAGTACCGTAGTGGAAAGCGTGGCGATAAAGTGCGCATCGCCTGCGTGCTGATTTAAATAGTTCAGCGCAACGATGCCGCCGCCACCGGGTTTATTATTGACACTGACATTGGGAAACGCGGGGTTGGCCGCGAGAATTTTCTGCGTTACGCGCGCGCTGCGGTCGGATGAGCCGCCGGCGGCGGACTGCACAATCACCTCGACGTTTTTTGAAGGCTTCCAGCCGGCGGTTTGCGCGTGGGCGATTCCCGCAACGCAAGCCATTACAAGAGCCGGCAACCATTGAATCCAGCGCATTATTCCTCCGGCAGACGCTCGTTCCGCGTCTGTATGGGCATCGTATCGCCGAACCCGGCGCGTGTCACGGCTCGCGATCGTCGTCTGTGTCGTCTGTGTTGACGCCTCCGCCAGAACGTAGGATGCCGGTGAGCCCAGCGAACCGCATCAATCGGGGTCACGGTCACAGGGTGCGCCACTCGACCGATGCGGTTCCTTCTTCACCGGCATCCTACGGGCGCCGCTTAAGATAGTGCCAGTGATGTCTATACTTGCATCGTACCGCCGAACCCGGCGCGTGTCACCGCTCGCAACCGTAGTCTGTGTTGACGCCCCCGTGCGCGGTCACTAAGCTTGGCACCTTCACTCCAAGGCGAAACCTATGTCTTACTACACTCCCGCCCAAATCGGTATGCCGCTCTCTGACGTTGATACGCCCGCGCTCATTCTCGACATGGATGCGTTCGAGCATAATCTCAAGCTTCTGCACGAATCGCTCGCCGGCCGCAATATAAAACTGCGCCCGCACGCCAAGAGTCACAAGTGCCCTGAAATCGCTTTGCGTCAGATGGCATTGGGTGCGGTGGGTGTGTGTTGCCAAAAAGTGAGCGAAGCCGAGGCGATGGTTGATGGCGGCGTGAACGATGTGTTGATCGCGAATGAAGTGGTGGGCGCGGCGAAGTTGAAGCGGCTGGCGGCGCTGGCAAAGCGCGCCAGAATTGCGGTGTGTGCGGATCATCCTGAGAATGTTACCGCGCTTGACGCCGCCGCGCACGAGGCAGGCGTCACGCTCGATGTGTTGGTGGAAGTCAACGTCGGCGCCAATCGCTGCGGCATCGAGCCGGGCGAACCTGCGTTCAACTTGGCGCAGCAAATCCATGCGTGTAAAAATCTGCGCTTCGCCGGCCTGCAGGCGTATCAGGGAGGCGCGCAGCACCTGCGCAAGACCGAAGAGCGCCGCACGGCGATTGAGGCCGCGTGTGAAAAAGTCAATCGCACCACGGCGTTGCTCACGCAAGCGGGCATTCCGTGCGAGCGTGTGACCGGCGCGGGAACCGGCACTTATATGTTCGAGGCGGCCAGCACTGTGTATAACGAGCTGCAAACGGGTTCGTACATTTTCATGGATGTGGATTACGCCAAAAACGACTGGACGGAAAGCGGCATTCCGCGCTTCGAGCACAGCCTGTTTGTGTGGACCACGGTAATGAGCTGCCCCGCGTCAGACCGCGCAATAGTCGATGCGGGCTTGAAGGCGTCGAGTGTCGATTCCGGCATGCCGCGCGTGTTCGACACACCAGGGGTGGAATTCATCAAGGCATGGGACGAGCATGGCGTGGTGAAATTTTCCGTTGTAGTGTCGTTGCCGCTGGGCCACAAGTTAAAGCTGGTGCCCGGACACTGCGACCCGACGGTGAATCTTTACGATCACTTTGTGTGCGTGCGCGGCGGGTGCGTGGAAGCGCTGTGGCCGATTACGGCGCGCGGGGCGTTGTTGTGAAATTCAGTGAAGGCGTGAAGGGGTGAAGGTGTGAAGGGGGTACCCCCTTCACTTCTTCGCTCCTTCGCCCCTTCACGGATTTAAAAAATGAATAAAATCAATAAGATAGGTTTCGTCGGTATAGGCAACATGGGCAGTCCTATGGCGGCCCATGTAGTCATGGCCGGTTTCGATCTCACGGTGTACGACGTGAATCCGCAGGCCGCCGAAAAATTCGTCGCCCAACACGGCGGCAAAGTTGCGGCATCGCTGGCGGACTTGGGCCGCAATGTTGAAGCCGTAATCACCATGTTGCCCAACGACAAAATCGTCAACGCCGTTATCCTCGGCGATAACGGCATTGCCAGTACGTTCGCGCAAGGCAGCGTTGTTATTGACATGAGTACCAGCGAGCCGGTGGCGACACAAGCGCTGGCGGCGGCACTCAAGCCGCGCGGCATTGCCGTGGTCGATGCGCCGGTGATGGGCGGCGTGGTGTTCGCGCGCGACGGCACGCTAGACATCATGGCGGCGGGCGACGCGGCGGCGGTTGAACGCGTGACGCCGTTTTTGAAATGCATGGGGCGCAGCTTGATCAACTGCGGTGCGGTGGGCAGCGCGCATGCATTAAAGGCGCTGGCCAATTACATCAACGCCTGCGCCATGATTAACGTGGTCGAAGCCATGACCATCGGCAAGAAATTCGGGCTGGACGCAAAATTCATGGCAGATGCATTGTTGCCGATGATCAACGGCCGCCAGCATCCGCTGGAAAAGAAAGTGATTCCGCAGATTCTTACGCGCCAATTCAGCACCGGCATGGCAATGGGTTTCATCACCAAAGATTTGAAGATCGCCGTCGATACCGCCAAATCCATCGGCGCGTACGCGCCGCTTGCCGAGCGCACGCATGCGCTGTGGGCGGAAGCGGTGCAACAATTCGGCGGGCAACTCGATCAAACCGAAGTCGCGAAGTTATGGGAGCAGGCAACCGGTGTCACGCTCAGCAACGACAAGTAGGACGCAGTCTTATTGCGCCGCATGGAGCACACTGCAATGAACACCAGACGAAAAATATTAACCGCATCAGTAATGCTTTTGTTGAGTAAAGGGGGAACCATAATGGCGCAAGAAAAAACCAAACTCATCTTCGGCACCGCCACGCCCGGCGGCGGATTTCCCGCCTATGGCTGGCCGTATGCCGAGGTGCTGAACGCCGCCGACGCCACACTCGGCATCGAACCCGTCAACACCAAAGGCAGCACTGAAAATCTGCCGCTGATGGAGCAGGACAAACTGGATTTGGGCCTGGTCACCGGCGAGGTGTTGTACGAGGCGATCAAAGGCATCGGCGGGCCGCCGGTAAAAAACATCCGCATCATCAACGCCACCTATTCGCAGGCGGGCATGTTCATTGTGCGCGGCGACAGTCCCTACAAAAGCATCGCCGATCTCAAAGGTAAACCCATCGTGTGGGGTGCGGGCACCTCCGGCTTCATCGTGCTGGCGCGTTACGTCATGGATGGCATGGGCCTCGACTACCAGAAAGACTTCCAGCCGATACTGCTGAAAAGCGCCGGCGAAGGCCCGCCGATGGTGCTGGATGGCCGCGCGGCGGCGATGTGGGGCGGCGGCCTGGGCTGGCCGCCGTTCGCGGATATCGCCAAAGGCCCGGCGGGCGCGCGTTTCATCGGGCCGGGTGATGAAGAAAACAAACGCATCATTGCGAAGCATTCGTTCCTCAAAGCGGTCGGCATGGCGGCCAACAGCTATCCTGGACAAACTGCGCCGGTGCATTCCGTCGGCTCGTGGCCGTTCGTGCTGGCGCGTGCTTCGCTGCCGGATGAGGTTGCGTACAAACTGGCGCGTGCGTTGCATAAGAGCGAAGGCGCGTTCGCAAAGCGGCTGGAACAGGCCGCTGAATCCACGCTGGCGAATACGCTGGCGGCAGCGCCGAGCCGGGAGTTGATACATCCGGGTGTTTTGAAATACATGCGGGAGGCGGGGTTGTTGAAGTAATCTTTTGCCGTGCCGATCAATAGCGTCTTGAATCGGCTTCATGCAATAATCGCAATATGACTCGCGTTGTAGGCAAACTGGATCGTTCCGAATTCATACTCGACCCCGTCGAAGCATGGCATCGAGGGAGAATGCTTGATCGCATGCTCGCGAGTGCGCTGCCGCCACATCCGCGCGGCGCGTTTCGTGGGACACATGCCGAGTTCAATCGGCTCGACGATTTACGCGGAGTAGAAATCGCGCTGCATCTTAATTTCAGCAAATACGAGTAGTCGCTTTGACGTGGCTGTAAACTCACTGAGCGCACCTCCTAAAAGAAACGCATTACTGAAAATTCTCACCCTATTGAAACATGACCAAGACTCGCGTTAGCAAGCCGCACCAAGGAATCATCACCAGGGAAGCTGACAGAGGGATAATGTTGGTCAAGCCGGTTTCATGGGGCGATTTCTTTGCGTCCTCGCGCCAAGTTCCTGCGGATTTCCTGTTGCCCCGAAAAGACACTTTCCCAAAAGCGAAAGCTGTTCAAATAAATTGACATCGTGATCGCCGCATATACCCGTAGCCTGTCCGCCGTGCTGGTCACCACAACGAAAAGCATTTTCGTCGCGTCAGCGCATTGACTGTGGAGAATTGGGTATGAAGTCAAGAGCCAGCATGTCCAGCCGAAAAGCTAAGGCGAAGCTGCCGACGCGGCGCACCCGCGCAGGCAGCCGTTTTGCCGCGCTGCGCGGCGCATGTCAAACCGGCAGGAGCACGGACAAAATCATGAATCAGCTACGTGGATACGATGACGATGCGCGCGATCCGGGGTTCAAGCCGGCAAAGAAGTAAGCGTTTGCGATACCTGCGACGAACTAAACGTCCAAACCCGCACCGCTAACCCGCAGCCACTCCTTGCGTTCGCGGTAAGAGGGCATAACCTTGTCCACTTCGTTCCAGAACGCCTCGGTGTGATCCCGGTAATGAAGATGACACAGTTCATGCACGACGATGTAATCGATGATCGTCTGCGGCGCCATCATGCACTTCCAGTGAAACGCCAGATTCCCGGATGGCGCGCATGAGGCCCAACGATATCCGAGTTCGCGCACATCCAATCCCGCCGGCGTCACGCCAACCTTCGGCGCGTAGTAGTTCACACGTTCGTTGATGCGTTCCATGCCGCGCGCCGTAAAGAAGTCGCGAAACACCGTCTGCGCAGCGTTGGTATCCCCGCGCTCCACGATCTCGCGCCGCAGACAGAAGCGCCCGTTTTTCAGTTGCAGCGGCTCATCCTGCGTGGCTACGAGCAGCAGCCGATACGAGCGGCCCAGGTAAAGAAAACCTTCACCGTTACGATACTCCCGCAGCACGCGCGTGGCATTGAGGTCGCGCCACTCTGCCAGTGTCTTGTATATAGTAACGCTTTGCTTCGACTATATCTTCGACGCGCTCGTCGGGCAGATGCGCCGGTGCGCGTACGATGATACGTCCGTCGCGCTCGACAACAATGTCGGCCGTCGCGCGCGGACTGCGTACGATTTCATAAGCGATTTCTTTTGCTTTCTGGCTGCTCATTTTGTCAGTTCGTGATTACGCTTTTCGGCAAGCCGGGTGATCTCTACTGCCAGCCGCTCATGTTTTTCTATAATTTCAAGGATATTGGTCAACAGCAGTTCTGTTGCGAGATTCCCGCGTAATTTCTTGATTTCAATTGGCTTTTTCCAGAAGTCCAGAATGCCGATGGTGTCCTGCAACAGATCAACCACGCGCGTCATTAGCTTCTTGATTGCGGGTTGATGCTGTGCAGGCACGCCCGTCGGTCCAAATGCAAGATCGGCCACATGGTCGTAAAAGGTTGTTTGCTCTTTCGTGAGTCCTTCAACGCTTTCGCGCCGTCCCGACAATGCCTCGGCACGAATCTGTTCATAGCCTTCCGCCAGTGCATTCCAGTTGTTCTTGTGCTCCTGAATCAGCTTTTCCAGCTTGTCGCTTAAGCGTTTGTAAAACGCCGGGTCGTCTTCGAAATGCACCGTGCAGTGCTTGCGTATGGCGTGCTCCATTTCACTGGCCTTTGCCTCCGGATCGCCGGCCGCATGTTTTTGGACGTGCGCCAGAAAATCGTCTGTGAGCAACTCCACTGGAGGAATCCTGGGGTTGATGCCGAGATCGATCAGGTGTTCGTTGATCAACGCCTTCACCTTCGCGCCGGCATCGGCGATATCGAGCGACTCGTCCTTGTAGCGCTCCTTCACCATGCGCAGCAGGTAGCCAAAGCGCCGCGCCGGGCCGCGATACGGATGTCCTGCCTCGTTGGGCAGAATCAGGTTCAGGCTTTGCAAAAACTTGTTGAGATACACGTCAAAATCTGCGCGGCGCTTGATGTCCCGCATCGCGCCCACTGCTGCGTGTACCACGGCCACCTCCGCTTGCGGTGAACCCAGTGCGCCTTTCACGAACGCCTCGATGCCTTTCACGCTGGCCGCCTCAAAATGCTGAATCAGCCGCCGGTAGCGTTCTTCGAGTATCGGCATTTCACTTAGCAGATTCTGCAAGCCTTGCTGAATATCGGCTTGATCTTCCGCGCTGTAGATGGCGAGCGCCTCGGTCAAATGATTGGCAAGCCCGATGTAATCCACGATAAAACCGCGATGCTTGTTCTTGGTGACCCGGTTTACCCGCGCGATCGCTTGCAGCAGGTTGTGTTCGCGCAAGCGCTTGTCGATGTACATCACCTGTTCCACGGGCGCGTCGAATCCGGTCAGCAGCATGTCGCACACAATCAGAAAGGCGATGCCGGTCAGCGCTCTCTCGGAATCATCAAAATCGAAGGGACGGCAGAAGTTTTCCACTGCATTCCAGGCCTTCGCTTCTTTGCGCGAAGCGGTAATCGCGGCAAGTTCGTTGGTGGCATCAGACGACACCACGACTACCGCCTTGAGGAATTCGATGCGGCGGATGAGTTCAGCATCCGGCTTGGGTTTCACACGTTCGCGCGCAAGCCGGTCGGTAATGGCCTGGCGTATCGATTTCTGGTAACGAATCGCCGCGAGTTTGGAGTGGCACACCACCTGCGCCTTGAAGCCGTCGGGCAGAATATTGTCGATGTAGTGATCAACCAGATCGCGGGCAATTGCCTCAATGCGCTTTTCCGCTTCAAGAATATCGCCGCTGGCGCCATATTTTTTCTTGATGGCGGCGATCTCCGCTTCCGTACGGTTGCGAAACAAGTCCTCGAATTGGGTATCGAAGCCATGCTTGTCCTTGATCGCGGTGTCTGCGGTGCGGCCTTCATAGAGAATTTGCAGCGTAGCGCCGTCATGCACCGCATCCATCAACTTGTAGGTGTCGATGTAATCTCCGAAGCGTTTCACCGTACGCCGCGTGCCGTGCTCTTCGGTGATCAGCGGCGTGCCGGTAAAGGCAATGCGCGTCGCGTTCGGAAACGCCTCAAACAGATTGTCGCCAAGGTCAGAACTTTGCGTGCGGTGCGCCTCGTCGATCATGATGAGGATGCGCTCTGAACGATTGACCACGCCGAACGTCCCTGCCGAGGGCAGTTTGCCGTAGGTGGCCAGAACATCGCTCACCATGAGCGGCAGCTTTTCCTCGCGCTCCATGAACTTATGCACCATCACCATATTCACGTCGGAGGCATCAGTGCTTAAGTGCTCACGCAAGTCGGCTGCGCTTTCGATCACATTGACCTTGCCGCCGATCAGCCGTGCCGTGCTCGCCAACTGATCTTCGAGGTCTATGCGGTCGTTGACCAGCAGGATTTTGAAATCGTTAAGGTCGTGCGAAGCCCGCAGCATGCGCGCGACAAACACCATGGTCAGCGATTTGCCCGAACCCTGGGTGTGCCACACCACGCCCGAGCGGTCGATGGGCGTCTTGCCGGTGCGCAGCCGCGCGATGATGCGCCTTGCCGCGCGGTATTGTTGGTAGCGGCATACTACCTTGATGCGTTTGCCGTCGTCGGTGTCCATGAACACCGTGCAGGTGCGCAGCACATCCAGCAGCGTGTCGGGCGCGAGCAGGCCCTGAATCATGCGTTCCTGTTCACGCTCCACGCCGAGCGGCGGCGCGTAGCTGCGCCGGCTCTCGGGCCAGATATCTTTCCATGCGTAAAAATGCTCATGGCCGGACGAAATCGTGCCGAACTCGGCTTTCTCGCCACAGGTGCGTATCAGCAGAAGGTTGGAATGAAACAGACGCGGCTCGCCTTCACGCAGCCCCGCAGCAGCGGTGTCCGCGCGGGCGTTGCGATAGCGCTGTAACTGCACAAAGGATTCGTAAATCGGATTCGCGGTGGTAGCGTCGCCGATCTTGGCTTCAACCACCACCAGCGGAATGCCGTTCACGAACAGCACGATGTCCGGGATGATGAAAGCCTTCACGCAACCCGGCGTGTCGATGCGAAACTGGTTGATCGCGTGAAAGGTATTGC
>JANMXV010000702.1:0-1662 GCA_031381325.1 Betaproteobacteria bacterium
TTGAGGCGCTTTCTATGACGATGTAGGGCAGGTTAGGCCTAGGCGTAACCGTAACCCGCCGTCTTATATTGGCAGCAGCTCGCGAACGGCGGGTTACGCCAAACACCGGCTAACGCGCCTTACGGGCTGCGCACGCGTTATATTGAACGTTGAACGCGGTATTGGGCTTACCGCAAGCGCATCACCCGATGATTTCACTGCCTACATCAAGGCCGAATTCGACAAAAAGGCCGGGCTCGCGCGCGAGGCGGGCATCCGGATTGAGTGACGGATTGCGGCGATCCATCAAAGTCTGTTGGCGGTTTCGCCAGAGGCTCTTTGCATAAACATTTGTTTTTGAATAATATTTTGTGAGTATAAAACTCGAACTCAACAAGGGCCGCGTGCCGGTAAAGGTGTGGACCACCGACATCGAGCCTGAGGCGCTGCAGCAGTTGATCAACGTATCGAAGCTGCCGATAGTGCATGGTCATATCGCGGCGATGCCCGATGTGCATTTAGGCATCGGTGCCACCGTCGGCAGCGTGATTCCGACCAAAAGCGCAATCATTCCGGCGGCAGTTGGCGTGGATATCGGCTGCGGCATGAACGCGGTGCGGCTGACGCTGAGTGCGAATAATCTGCCGGAGTCGCTGGCGCGCGTGCGCAGCGCAATTGAGGCGGCAGTGCCGGTGGGTTTTAATCAGCACAGTGATTCGCCCGCACAAAATCGTGTGACACGTCCGCTGTCGGATCGGCTCGACAGCATCGTTAAAAAGCATCCCGAGCTGATGAAAATGCAAAAGCAGTTTGCGCGCACCTGGCTGTGCCAGTTGGGTTCGCTCGGCGGCGGCAACCATTTCATCGAACTCTGTCTCGACGAAGCGCAGCGCGTGTGGGTGATGCTGCATTCCGGCTCGCGCGGTATCGGTAACGTGATGGGGCGTTACTTCATTGCTGCGGCGAAGAAAGACATGCAGCGCCACCGCGTAAACCTGTCCGATCGCGATCTGGCGTACTTCAGCGAAGGCTCCGCATTGTTCGACGATTACGTTGAGGCAGTGGAATGGGCTCAAGACTATGCGCTCACCAACCGGCGCGAGATGATGCGGCTCATTGTCGATGCGCTGCGCGACCACCTGCCGCCGTTCGAAACCGACGGCGAGGCGATCAACTGCCACCACAACTACGTCGCACGCGAGTTCCACTTCGGCGAAAACCTGTTCATCACGCGCAAGGGCGCGATCAGCGCGCGCGAGGGCGAACTCGGCATCATTCCCGGCAGCATGGGCGCACGTTCGTTCATCGTAAGCGGCCTCGGTAACGCACAATCGTTTTGCTCGTGTTCGCACGGCGCAGGGCGGCGCATGAGCCGGACGGAAGCGAAGCGGAGGTTTAATCGCGCCGATGTGGAGTTACAGACGCAGGGCGTGGAATGTCGCAAGGATGCCGGGGTGATCGACGAAATTCCGGGGGCTTACAAAGACATCGATCAGGTGATGGCGAATCAGAGCGATCTGGTGGAGGTGGTGCACACGCTGAAGCAGGTGTTGTGTGTGAAGGGGTAAGGTTTGGTAGGGCGGGTTAGGCATAGCCGTAACCCGCCAGCGTGCGTTGGCATAGTCTCGCGAACGGCGGGTTACGCCAAACACCGGCCAATCCGCCCGAACTATCGCACCAAAG
>JANMXV010000780.1:0-7374 GCA_031381325.1 Betaproteobacteria bacterium
CCGGTTTCTTTCGAAATAAAGAACGGCATCGGCACGCCCCACTGCCGCTGGCGCGACAGTGTCCAGTCCGGACGATTGGCGATCATGCCGTGCAGCCGCGCCTGGCCCCACGCGGGAAAAAATTTTGTGTTCTCGACGCCGCGCAACGCCGTCGTGCGTAACGGCTCGGCAGGCTTTACGCCGTTCCAGCCAGGCGCATCATCCATGCCGGCAAACCACTGCACGGTTGCGCGCAGAATCACCGGCGTTTTGTGGCGCCAGCAGTGCATATAGCTATGTAAATGCTGTGCCTGATTGAACAGCACGCCTTTTTCGTCGAGGTGCGCCACTATCTTGGGATTCGCTTTCCAGATCATCTCGCCGCCGAAGAGCAGTAGCGTGGAAACAAATTTGCCGTTGCCCATCACCGGCGTGAGAATGTCCACGTCTTTCATGCCATAGCGGCGGCACGATTGAAAGTCTTCAACACCATAAGCCGGCGCGGAATGCACAATGCCGGTGCCGGTGTCGAGCATGACGTAATCGCCCAGATAAACTGGCGCCAGCCGCTCGTAAAACGGATGCTTGAAGTTAATCAACTCCAACGCAGCGCCTTTGCAAGACGCAATCGTTTTGCCGGTGAGATTGTAGCGTGCGAGACACGCCGTTTGCAGTTCGGCCGCGAGTATTAATAGCCCGCGCTCGGTATCCACCAGGTTGTAATCAAATTCCGGGTGCGCATTCAGCGCTTGATTACCGGGTAACGTCCACGGCGTCGTGGTCCAGATCACGATGTAACCGGGCTGATCCGGCAGCGCCGCCAAGCCGAACGCTTTAGCAATTTTGTCCGCGTCGGCGAATGGAAACCCGACATCAATCGCCACATCCTTGCGATCTTCGTATTCCACTTCCGCTTCGGCCAGCGCCGAGCCGCAGTCGAAGCACCAGTTCACCGGCTTCAATCCACGATAAACGTAACCCTTCTCCAACAACTTGCCGAGCGCGCGAATCTCATTGGCCTCGTTTTCATAAGCCATCGTCAGATAGGGATTGTCCCAGTCACCCAACACGCCGAGACGGATGAAATCCTGCTTCTGCCGTTCGATCTGTGCAGTGGCATACGCGCGGCACAGTTTTTGTGTTTCCGCCGTTGGCAGATGCTTGCCGTGTTTCTTTTCGATCTGCACTTCAATCGGCATGCCATGACAATCCCAGCCCGGCACATAGGGCGCATCAAAGCCGGACAGCGACTTCGATTTGACGATGATGTCCTTGAGAATTTTGTTCACCGCATGGCCGATGTGTATGTCGCCATTGGCATACGGCGGGCCATCGTGCAGCACAAAGCGCGGCCGCCCCTTGCTCGCCGCACGGATGCGCTCATAGAACTTGCGCTCCTGCCAGTTCTTGAGCATCAACGGTTCACGCTTTGCCAGATCGCCGCGCATAGGGAAAGGCGTGTCGGGCAGGTTCAGAGTGTGTTTGTAGTCAGTCATTACTCTGCGTTTCCTCTGCGCCTCTGCGTCTCTGCGGTGAAGAAGTAAGTTTCAGCATTTTCAACATCCACAGCAATCTGCCGCTTCAACGATTCCAAATCAGCATATTTTTCTTCATCGCGCAGTTTGTGCAGAAAATCCACGCGCACATGGCGCCCATAAATTTCTTCATTAAAATCAAATAGATAAACTTCCAATACCGTTGCGCCTTGCGCCTTCACCGTGGGCCGCACGCCGAGACTTGCCGCACCGCGCACCACGCCCGCCGCGGCGCCATGCACTTCCACCGCGAAGATGCCCGCGAGCGGTGCGCGATTGTGCTTCATCTGCACATTGGCCGTCGGATACCCCAGCTTGCGGCCGAGTTGATCGCCGCGCACCACGCGCCCGCTGATACTGTACGCACGGCCCAGCAGCCGTGTGGTTCGCACCAACTCGCCCGCAGCCAGCGCATCGCGCACCGCCGTGCTTGAAACGCGCAGGCCGTCCACCATCACGCTGGGCAACGCCTGCACTTCGAAACCCAGACGGGACGCCGCCTGTTTCAGCATCACGAAATCGCCCGCGCGGCGCGCGCCAAATCTGAAATCGTCGCCCACCTGCAACCAGCGCACGCCCAGCCCGCGCACCAGCACGCGCTCGATAAAATCCTGCGCTGCAATTTGCGCGAAGGCGTAGTTGAAGCGGCACACCTGCACATGATTCACGCCGCAGTCGTTCAGCAACTCGAGTTTTTCGCGCAATGAGGTCAGCCGCGCTGGCGCCATATCCGGCGCGAAAAATTCGCGCGGCTGCGGCTCGAAGATCATTACGCAGGCCGGAACATCCAACCGTCGCGCAGCGCGTGCGAGTTCGTCCAGCATCGCGCGATGTCCCAAGTGGACGCCGTCGAAATTGCCTATGGTGAGTGCAACCGGAGAGTTTGCGACAGCAGGAATATCGCGGGTAATACGCATCGCAAATACCGCACGTAAAAGCTTGAATTATAGCGGGTTTTACCCACTCGACCTAGCGGCGGCGCAGCACTTCGCCAATGATTTTGACGACCTGCGGGTCACTCCAATCCAACTCACCAACGACGCTGTAGCGCACGCGTCCGTCGCGCCCGATCACATAACTAGCGGGCAGGATGCGCGCGTTCCAGCTTTTGGTGACCGGCTTGCCGGGATCAAGCACCACGGTGAGATCGAGCGGCGTCTTTTCCAAAAACGCACGCACACGCGATTCAGGTTCATCCACGTTGACCGCGAGCACCGCAAAGGGCTGGTCAACGAATTTCTCTTTCAGTTTTTGGATCGATGGCATCTCATCGCGGCAGGGTTCGCACCATGTCGCCCAGAAATTAACCAGCACAACCTTGCCGCGATATTTTGCAAGATCGTGCATTGTGCCATCCAGTGTTTTGAGCATCAGCGGCAGTGCGAGCGCGCCGTTGGCGGGTTTGAGTTCGGCGGCAAAACTCGGCGACGCTGTAACAAAACAGATTGCCGCCAGCACCCATCGCGCTCCACGCATGAGCTTCACGCCATACAAAAAACACCGCGGGGCTGGCGCCGCCGCGGTGAAATGTTCCGCATCACGCGAGTTTCAGTTCGCGCGCAGTCAACTGGTACTTGAACGCGTCCGGGTCCAGCGAATCCAGGCGTCCGTCCGCTGTTTCTGCGTTGGGGTACATAAAATACGGCAGCTTCGGCCCTTTGGAGCCGGGCAATTGCACATCGTGCGCGTAGCTGTAAGCCAGCCAGTTCATCTCCCATGCGCCAAACAGCATTTTGCGCATGCGCTCGACCTTGGGATCGTTCACTGCCAGGTTGCCGGGCGGCTCTTCGAGCACGACTTTGCGCACGTCCGCAGGGTCCGCCGGTATCCAGCCGTAGCCTTGCACATAAAGCTCGGCGCGGCAGTGCTGCGCACGGCTGATCACTTCAGCATTCGCACCCAGGCTCATATAGCCGTGATTGGATTTCACCACACGTATCCCATACAGATCGCGCGCCGGAATGCCCACCGAGCGGCACAGGCCCACAAACATGGCATTCAGGTCGCCGCACTTGCCGCCGAAATTGCGCGTTTCCAGCATGCTCTTGATGTCGCCCCAACCGCAGCCGCGCACCTTGGCGTCGCGGAAAGTGTTGTCTACCACCCACTCATAGATCGCTCGACCTTTATCGAGTTCGCCGCCTTTGACGCTTTTGATGATGTCGCGCGCCGTTTCACGCACAATGCCATCGGTGGGGATGAGTTCGGTCGGCTGCAGGTTCAGCTTCAACACGGCCGCATCTTCCGCCGGCGCGCCGCTGGGCTTGCTGATATCGACCGCGCGGTCGCGTGTCGCAAAGCGGCTGACCAGCGTCAGCGCGGGCTTGTCAACCGACGCCGGCAACTCAGCGGCAACGATGCCCATGCCATATTTGGCGTCACTGCTGTAGCGCACCTCGCCGCCGGGGGCGCTCCAGGTGTTGCCGAGGCTCTTGTGAAAATCCCGGTCATTGAGCAACGGCACCGGCAGCCAGATTTTGGACACGCCGGAAGGCTTGAGAATTTCCACGCGGCTGGTCACTTCAAACATGCGCCAGGCGTTGCCGCCATCGGCAGCAGCCAGCGCCGTCAATGGCCATTGCGCAACCGCTACCGCCGCCGGCGCCACTGATACTGTTTGCAAAAATTTACGTCGGTTCATGAGATTCTCCTGACAATATACAAAAAGCACCATGAATTTTCATCCACAGCGGGGTTTTAACGACGGAAAAACGGTGCTTGTCAGGGCGCTCGCGGTGGGAGCGCCGAATCGCGATACACCAGAGGGGTGTACGGAAGGGTAGGCGAGGATGCAGGCAATGCCTGACTTCATCACCGATATTTTCCGTTTCGCGCCCGGCACACGCGTGTGTGCGCCCAAAGCCGATGCTGGCAGCTAGAGAACGGGCACTGCGCGATGTCAAACGTTCGACAATAACCATTTGTTTTTAAAGGTAAGTTCAGTACAAGACAGCAGAAATGCGACGCACTGGAGACCCGATGTACCTCAGCCGCAACACGCAGTAATTTACCGCGCCAGCGACGCGAACACAAGTTTTTGTCGTGCGAAGCGAGCGCGCCTTACAAACGCTGTCACCGCACCTCGGAGCGGGCAAAGTCGCGCAAACGAAATCCCAGCAGCCACAACGTCGCGAAATAAACGACGGCCCCGAGCAAGACCACGCCCACCAACCGCGCAACACGCACCGTTGCGGTGGCAGCCATCCAGCGCTGCGGCGTATCCGCGGCAAACCACAACGCTGCCGCCATCAGCGCCACGGCAACCAGTAGCTTGAGCAGAAACACCACCCACCCCGGACACGGTATATGTATCGCGCGCTTGTGCAACAGGTAATAGAGCAGCGCGGCGTTGAGACACGAACCCAATCCAGTCGCCAAGGCAAGCCCCGCGTGTTGCAGAGGCCCAATAAACGCAAAGTTAAGCAGTTGCGTAATCACCAGCGTGAGTACTGCGATCTTCACCGGTGTGCGTATGTCCTGCCGCGCGTAGAACGCGGGCGCCAGCACTTTGACCAGTATCAGTCCGAGCAGCCCAATGCTGTAGGCCATCAGCGCCGCGCGCGTGGCCTGAGCGTCCGCAACGGAGAACGCGCCGTACATGAAGAGCGTGGTGATCAGCGGCATCGCCAGCAAAGCCAGCCCCACCGCCGCAGGCACGGCCAGCAGAAACGTCAAACGCAACCCCCAGTCGAGCAACGCTGAATATTCCTCAGCGGAGCGGTTCGCATAGTGCTTCGACAGACTGGGCAGCAGTATCGTGCCGAGCGCGACACCGAGCATGCCCGCCGGAAACTCCATCAAGCGGTCGGCGTAGTACAACCACGATACGCTGCCGGTCACCAGAAACGAAGCGAAAATCACGTTCAGCAGCAAACTGATCTGAGCGACGGATACGCCAAACAACGCCGGCCCCATTTGCCGCAACACGCGCCGCATGCCCTCATGCTGGAAGTTGAACCTGAAGCGCGGCATCACCCGCAAACGCAGCAGAAACGGCGCCTGGAACGCGAGCTGCAGCAGGCCACCCGCGAACACCGCCCACGCCAGCGCTTTCACCGGCGGATCGAAGTACGGGGTGAGCCACAGCGTAAACACGATGAACGACAGATTCAGCAGCACCGGGGTGAACGCCGGTACCGCGAAACGGCTGAAGGTATTGAGTATGCTGCCCGCCAGCGCCGTCAGCGAAATGAACAGGATGTAGGGAAAGGTAATGCGCAGCAAATCAACCGTGAGGTTGAATTTATCCGCATGCTTGGCGAATCCCGGCGCGCTCACATAAATGATATACGGCGCCGCCAGCACGCCGAGCAGCGCGACCACGAACAGCGCCAGCGCCAGCAGGCCGGAAACGTAGTCGATGAGATCACGCAGTTCGTCTTCGCCGCGGCGGTTCTTGTATTCACCGAGTATGGGCACGAAGGCCTGCGAAAACGCGCCTTCGGCGAACAAGCGGCGCAAAAAGTTGGGAATTTTGAACGCCACGAAAAAGGCATCCGTGGCGAGTCCCGCGCCAAAAACACGGGCAATAACCGTATCGCGAACAAAACCCAGGATACGCGACAGTAGCGTCATACTGCTGATCGTAGCCAGCGCTTTAAGCAAATTCATGATTTCAGGCCGGAATCAACACGTTCAATACGCACAATGCGCAAGCGAGGGCTTAAACCCCCTGTTATGGAGCCATTCATGGCCGTCCGGGAGAACGAGGCAATGCGCGGTAATTCTTGCAAAAGTCCTGATAAATCCGTATCATCGCGCTCTTTTTCTTCCCGAATGGGAGTGTAACAGATGGCCAATATTGCATCAGCCCGCAAAGCCGCGCGACAAAGTGAAAAACGCCGCCAGCACAATGCGAGCCTGCGCTCGAAAATGCGCACGGCGATCAAAGACGTGGTGAAGGCAATTGAAGCGGGCGACAAAACCGCTGCAAAAGCCGTGTATCAACGTGCCACCAGCACCATTGATATCATCGCCGACAAGAACATCATCCACAAAAATAAGGCCGCCCGCCACAAGAGCCGCCTGTCCGCCGCCGTCAAGGCGATGGCGTAGGGGTTCTCGTAGGGGTTTACACCACGGCGGGCTCGGGCCGCCGCTCCATGCGTCCGGGGCGCATCACCAGTTCGTTGTCGCGTGCAAACGACATCAGGAATTGGTACGCCGCACCATCCAGGCCTTCGAGTTTGCGATCCACCACCACGCACGTCGTGCCCGCAATGATGACCGGCTTGAGGTACGGCGAATAGCTCAACTGCCGGTCTTCGCCAAATACCGACATCATGCCGCACAGGCGTTCGGCCCAATCGCCGGGGCGGAATTTTTCCCCGGCAGCGGTAACGCCCTGCATGACGATTTCGGCAGCGCCGTCGAACATTGAGTTGATTGAAATGGAGATGGCGTCGGGGTAACAATACGGCAATTGGGGAGTTTACCAGAGCCGCCTCTGCACGTGCCGCCTGAGCCAAGATTTCACTTGCGCTCCAAGACCTTAAAGGTAAAATAAGGTGAAAGCATACGGCGGCAACACCAGCCGCCGTATGCTTTTGGAGCGGTCGTTTGCAATAACTTAGCGAGGTGCCCTGATGTCACACGTGATGTACACCTACGCCCGGCTGCCCGTCGCCTTTGAGCGCGGTGAAGGCGTCTGGCTATGGGACACACTCGGCAGGCGCTACCTTGATGCCCTTGCCGGCATCGCCGTATGCGGGATCGGTCACAGCCACCCCGCGCTCACCGCCGTGCTGCGCGAACAAGCCGGCAAACTCATCCACACCTCCAATCTGTACGGCATCACCTTGCAGGAGAAACTCGCCGACCGGCTGGCCGAAATCTCCGGCATGGAAAACGTGTTCTTCTG
>JANMXV010000784.1:0-6123 GCA_031381325.1 Betaproteobacteria bacterium
TTGCTGGCAACGCCGGAGGCCGCGGCTATTTGCGCACCCCAGATCAGGCGCACTTTTGCGCTGTTGGCAAAGGGCTGGGCGCAGCGGTAGGCGAGCCACCACTGACTGTCCCAGTAACTTTCATCAAAAGAAGCATTGTGCAAGCGCATAGCGCGCAAACCCTCTTCGCGCGCCAGGCGTTGGGCGCGCATGGGCGCTGCGCCTTCCGCCTGACATTGCAGATGCCTATCCACACTGGCCGTGTCGGGCAGTGCATCCGGTCGCAGCAGAAAAACATCATGCTCCTTGACACTGGCACTGCCGGTATACGGGAGCGTGGTCTGTATTTTGGGTCCGCCGGTGGTGAATTCCCACGGGCCGGCAGGCGCGATGGCGCGCCCCTCCAAAGACTTAACCCCATCACGCAGCGTCGCCACGCAGCGCGTGCCGATCGGCAGGTCACGTGCCCACTCATAAACAAAACGCCGCGTATCGACCCAGCGGCCCTTGGGTGTTTCTGATGCGCTTTGATTACCTTGGGGACAGGTGACAGCAATCGGCGCCGCCGCATCGCCGTCGCCCAGGCGCACCATGTCCGCGCTGAAGCGTACGGCGACTTGCTGAATACGCCGGACTTCGCCTTGCGGCGTGAATGAGACGACTTCGGCAGGCGCGGCGGGTGCTTGTGCTGCGGCGATTGGCGCAAGAAGCAACGTCAGGAGCAGGGCCACCGGTCGTGACCAACGGTTCATGAACGGGAGAATTCGCACAGTTGCCCTTGGATACAGACCTTGTATTTCGTGACTTCAATCCTAGCGCAAAACGCTGTGCCCTGCTGCGAGTTGCCAAAGTGCGCCCCCAAGCAGTTGCCAGAATCGAGCGGCGAGCAACGTGATCGGCGCCGCGCCGTAGTAGTAGAATTTGACCTGTCCAATCTTCTGACAGAGGCCAAACATGGAAGCCGTTACTTCTACCGCAGCACGCAGTTCGGCATCCGCTGCGCAAGTGAAACTCCTCTAGTCGCGTACTGCTTCGGCTGAGTACGCGTATTGGGAGCATGCAGACCGCCGCGTCTTCGATAAAATTAATGCTCTCATCGAAGATATCCAGCGCACGCCTTTTACCGGGTTGGGTAAGCCCGAACCGCTTAAACACGATTTGGCCGGCTGTTGGTCGAGACGCATCACCGGCGTACATCGTTTGGTCTACTTCGTTAAGGGATTGGAACTGCGGATCGTCAAGTGCCGTTTCCACTATTGACAGCAGCGCCCGCAAGCCCGCTCCGCTACGAGCGCTGCCGTCTCGAACAAACACCACTGTATCGTTTGGCGCAGCAACATTATGTGTAATCGTGGGCAAAACGTTTTTTGTTTTGCCCACGCCATCGCACGTGAACCACACCGCACCGCGTGAGCGCAAAAAGCGTGCCCACCCTTGCTGAAATAGGCGCCGCCGCATCCGCCGCGCCCAAGCACACCATGTCCGCGCTAAAGCGCACCGCCACTTGCTGGATGCGTCAGACCTCGCCTTGCGGGGAGAATGAGACGACTTCGGCAGGCGCGATTGCGGGCTGCGCGGCGGCGATTGGTACCAATGGCGGTGCAAACAGGAGCACTAGCAGCCAAGCTGCTAATTGCGGCCAACGGTTTATAAACAACAGAAATTGCACGGTTGCCTTTAGACTTTGCGTTTCGTGGGCACAGTGATCGGAGCGTTTTCCAGTCTGGGAGGGCGTGCCATACCTTCGGTAGTCGTCTGACGCCCACGTTTGGCGACTCGCCCCTTTGCGGCGCGTCGGCTCCAACGCATATTAAGTCATCACGATATCAACGGCTTGCTGTGTCGCCGGGGCTTCCCGCGCGCGCCAGCCAATCTATCTGACGGCGAAAAAGTAATAGTCCGCCGTGTAAGGGATTCGAGCAGATTTACCAGCTGCGGCGGCAGAACAACCGGCCTCAGGTGCCGCACCTCCCGCGGTATTTACGCGCTGTATGCTGGTAACTTTGCTGAAGGAGCCCTCCGGGCCGACGGATTTCGCGGCAAGAAGCAGCCAGGGGATTGCGGCGGCGACTGGCGCATCGGCACGTTCCTTCACAGCGCCTACTATCTTGCTTCCATCGACCGCCTCCCAATGCGGGCCGCCGTAGTGTCGGCCGATCCGCCTTTCTCGCGTGTCGAAGAGGTCGGCTTCGGGGGCCACGAACGCCCATTCGTATCCCCCGACTGGGTCTTTTCTGGCACGGCATTCATAGATTTGCACGCCCTTTGCAGGAACGATCATTGCCACCGATTCGTTCGCCGCCGGTTTGAGCTTGTCGGGCACATTGGCCGAAGGCGTGAGTTGCGGACTCGCGCAGCCGCCAGAAAGGACCACTAGCAAGAAACTTGCGATAAGGTCAGTACCAATCAACCGTCCGTAAACCAGCCACCCGCGAGAATTCTCCGCTATTGCGGGTGACCAGCGTAGCGTCCTGCGCGAGAGCAATTCCTGCGATGAGAAAATCCATAGGCCCCAGCGGCGTGCCGGCCTTCTCCAGCGTTGCGCGCAGGCTTGCACTCCGGCGCGCGGCGGCGCGATCCAGCGGCAGAATTTTTGTGACCGCCAGCAGCGCGTCAAGCTGCTTGCGCCGTTTTTGCGGTTGTTGTGATTTCGCAATGCCCGTTTCAAGCTCATAAAGCACGATAACAGGTATGCCGATTTCAGAGGGCGCACGGGCACTCATCCGCGCCGTCACGCGCCCTTCACCCTTGAAGTAGTAGATCAGCGTGTTGGAGTCGAGAGCAAACATTCGCGTTCCACAATATTGTCAGAACGTCTCGCGCGGTAATTCCTTGCCCCGGGTCTTGCGGATAGCTTCAAGCGACGGGAAATCCTTCCACGCGCCCGAAAGTGCCAGCACCTCGGCCGGCCATTCGCCGGCAGTCTTCTCGCGCACCAGGGCAGAAACCCACTTTGAAAGCGAAACGCCGGATGCTTTTGCCGATCTTTTGATGTGCAAATGCGTGGCTTCGTCTACGTACAGATTGAGTTGAGGCATGGCGGCTCTCCTGATGTTTCAATCCAAGTATATCACACGTATAGCGGGGTGCAATGACGCCTCCAATGGTGCGCTTAGAGGGATAGGGGAGCCCCCTTCGTTGAAAGTGCGCGCCGAGACCGCGATGGGGCGAAAGCGGTCAAGTCCACCAGCATCAAGATCGAGTGACCGCGCCGCGTCGCGAAGTGCGCTGTCCTACTTGAGATCCACGCCGGAGGCTTTGACGATCTCCCCCATCCGCTTGGTCTCGTTGCGCCGGAAGGTATCGAACTCGGCGCGCGTGCTGCCGACGAGGTCGATGCCCAGGCTTTTCAACTGTTCGCCGAATTGAGGCTCCTTGACCGCCAGCACAACTTCGGCGCTCGCCTTGGTCAGCACCGCGGGTGGCGTGCCAGTGGGGGCCACCAGGCTATACCAGCCGAATAGCTCGTATCCAGGAACGACTTCGCCGATTGCCGGCACCTCGGGCAGCAGCGTGGCACGCCGGGCGCTGGTGACGCCCAGCGCGCGCAGCCGCCCGCTCTGCACGAATGGCAGCGCGACCGGCAGCACCGCGTTGCTGAAGTGTACTTCACGCGCAACCGTGTCGGCGACGGCCTGCGGTATGCCCTTGTATGGCACGTGCAGGAAGTGGGCGCCCGTCAGATGGCCGAGCAGGAAGCCGCACAGATGCTCGGCGCCGCCGGCGCCGGCCGAGCCGTAGCGCAGCGTCCCTGGCGACTTCTTCGCGGCCTCGATCAGCTCGGGTATCGTTCTGGCGACCGACGGATTGACCACCAGCACCATCGGCACCGTTCCGATCAGGCTGATCGAGACGAAATCACGGGCGAGGTCTACTTTGTGGTTGGAATAGACGGCGGTGGCGATAAAAAGCTGCGAGGTCATCATCATCCAGGTGTAGCCGTCGGGGACGGAACGCAGCACCAGCTCCGCGCTGAGCAGGCCGGCCACGCCGGGGCGCGGATCGACGACAATGCGCTGTCCCCATGCGCGGTACAGGCGGTCGGCCATGACCCGCGAGATGATGTCGGGACCCGAGCCCGCCGCGCTGCCGACGACGAGCCGGATCGGCTTGTCGGGCCACGCGGGCTGTGCAGCGTGAGTCAGGTGGGCTGCCGCCAGCAGCGCGGATACAGTAAAAGCGACAATCGGTTTTTGGATATGCATCGAAACTCTCCTCCAGTTCATTTCTTTCATTAACAACAACTTACAGATAATTTTTCGATCCTTTACAAGCGCTGCGCACCCGCTTTACCGCTTTCCACAACAAAGCTTGCCAGATCGCCAATCGTCGCCTGCGGATCGGTGACTCGCGATAGCGTGCGCATCTTTACCGTGCATTGCGCAGGCGTCATGTCGAATGCCGTATAGCCGCGCTGCGTGCCGTTGGAGAATTTCAGATGCGGATTTCTCTGGCGTGAAGTTTCCGTGAACTTTTCGCCAGGGCCTTGCGAGGTAATCGAGGTGCCGACAAATTCCGTCGCCACTACGGGCGACTTTGGATCATCAAAGTTGAGCTTAAGATCAGCGACGATGCCCGTATGCACATCACCGCCGAGTACCACTGGGTTGCTGATTTTGTGTTGCGCGATGTGGCCGAGCAGCCGTTCGCGCGCTTTGGGATAGCCGTCCCAGCCGTCGGTCCAGTAAGTGGGTTCTGCGTCGGTGCCGCGAGTGTGTTGCGCCATCAGCGTTTGCTGCGCGATGATGTTCCAGCCTGCGCTTGATTTTTCAAGCGCGCCGTTGAGCCAGCGTTCCTGTTCAGCGCCGAGTAAGGTCATTTCCGGCGATAACCGTTCCGCGCATTCCGCGGCTTTGACGACGGTGCTGCCGCCGCGTCCGGAGCGCACACACACCTGATGCGAGCGGTACTGCCGGTCGTCGAGCATATAAAAGCGCGCAAGCTGTCCAAACGCGGATTGCATATGCAGTTGCGCATGCGGGCCGCGCGGACGTGCCCACGCGGGCAGCGGCATGTGCTCGTAGTAGGCTTGGTACGCGGCCGCGCGGCGCTGCAAAAACTCGGCGGGCGGATCGAGATACTGCGAGCGATCATTCGCATAATCATTGCTGACTTCGTGGTCGTCCCACGTCACCAGCCATGGGAACGCAGCATGTGCCGCCTGCAGGTCGGCATCACTCTTGTAAAGCGCATAACGGTTGCGGTATTCGGAAAGCGTTACCGCTTCAGGCGCGCCATGACTGCGCACGCGATTGTTGCCCCAGGAGGTTTCGTAAATGTAATCACCGACGTGAATCACCAGATCAAGGTCTTCGCGCGCCATGTGCCGGTATGCGCTGAAGTAACCTTGCTCATATTGCTGGCACGAGGCCAACGCAAAACGCAGCCGCTCGTTTGCAGCATCCGCGCCTGGCGCGGTGCGGAAACGCCCGGCGGAACTCATTGCATCTCCAGCATGAAAGCGATACCAATACCAGCGCGCGGGTTCCAGGCCCCTGATTTCAGCGTGTATCGAGTGCGCGAGTTCAGGCGTCGCGCGTTCGACGCCTTTGCGCAGCACCTTGCGAAACGATTCGTCTGCCGCGATTTCCCAAGAGACTTCCACGGTGGCGTCGGACATGCCGCCGCCGTCAAGGGGGTCGGGCGCAAGGCGCGTCCACAGCACGATGCCGTAAGGCTGCGGGTAGCCCGATGCGACGCCGAGCGTGAACGGATTTTTCTGGAAGCGCGGTTGCGCGAGCAGGCGTGGTGGTACCGCGCCGAGCATGATGCCGGATGCCGCGAGCAGAAAGGTGCGGCGATTGGGCACGCTTAGGTCTCGCCCTTGATGCCCTGAAAAAACGTCTTCGAGCCGCGCGCCATGAATTGTTTTTGATGCACGTTAATCCAGCGCAGACCCAGGCCAATGTAATGCCGCGTGGCGTCGATTTCATCCTGTACGTTCATGCCCGCGATCTTGCCGGCGTCGGCGATGCGTTTGATGGTGTGTTCGACGGCGGCCTTGACTTTCGGGTGCTTGCGCTGGCCTTTGAGTCCCATCGATTCCGCGAGATCGTTCTGGCCGATGTAGAACACATCGATGTCCTGCTCCGGCGTCGGAAAATCGGGATTGCAAACCGAAATGATGGGTTGCGCGAGCAACTG
>JANMXV010000733.1:0-3112 GCA_031381325.1 Betaproteobacteria bacterium
TCAGAAGGGGAAGGCCGCTGGACGTGTGCTCGAATAACGGAAGTGGCACACGTTGACTCCCGGGGTAGCAGGGACGGCATGTTATGGAAGATTTACTGCCCAGTGCTGGAGACCCGTTCTGCGGGGTGGGGAGACCACCAACTGCTGCGTATAAGGAAACGAAAGCGCAGCGGCCCGCAACGGGAGTCGGAGGGGTTCATATTACCGCTTGAGTTCGAGGGACAACACAACCCCGGGCGAGGGAAGGAACCCTGCTTTGTTCGCGCAACCGAAGAGCGGAGGATCAGGGGATTGCCATTGTGCTAACCACCCCAGACGTGATCAGGACGCTACAGAGGAAGCTGTATGCCAAGGCCAAGCAAGAGACCGTCTTTTGTTACGCGCTCGATGGTTGAGTGCGCAGGCGCGACATCCTCAGTCGCGCTAACAAACGTAGGACGGGCAAATGCGCATGCCTCGGCATGAAGAACATCGGAAAGCCGTGTGCGGGCAAACTGCATGCACGGTTTGATGAGGGAGGGCAGGCGCAAGCCTGTCCTCTACTCTACCCTTTCGGTCACGCGGAACACAGAATAGGCGGGAAAAATGACCTGCGGAATTTTGCGCAGGTTCCGTGCCTTCCGTGGTTAAGGGTTCTGACGCTGATTTCGCAGTGAGGCAGGAAATACGCAGGGCGTAGGATGTCGGTGAGCGCAGCGAACCGCATCAATGGTGTTCGCACGGAGTGCAGTCTCGACCGATGCGGTTCCTTCGTCACCGGCATCCTACGGGCATCGCTTGAGATAGTGCTTATTGGACCCAGACGGCGGACAGCATGTGGTCTGCGTGGCAAGCGATCCGTAACACACGCGCCACGAATCGCTGTTGCTCGCTATAATGCCAACACTGCGGATCACGTGTCGATCACGACGCCGTTGCCTGCCGCAGGTGTCCATATTCTGGGAGAAGCGAGGATGGGAGAGTCCGCAGTTGCACATGCATATAGCTACCTGACACTACCGGAAATTCGGTTTCTTGATGCAGCCGTCGACCGCTTGATTCCGCCCGACGAGCTTGGGCCGGGCGCGAAAGAAGCCGACGTCACTTTATATATCGATCGTCAACTGTGCAGTGTCTGGGGAACGCATGGCCGCAATTACCGTTCCGGCCCCTGGCTCGAAGGCACGCCGCAGCAGGGATTCCAGTCGCGTTTTACGCCGCAGGAGATTTATCGCGCCGGCATTCGCGAGACCAATCAGTACTGCACTAAGCAGTACGGCAAGAACTTCGAGTTCCTGACTGCGGCGCAGCAGGACGAAGTATTGCAAACACTCGAGCACGGCAAGGTTGAACTCGCCTCGCTGTCCAGCAAGCTCTTTTTCGATCTGCTATGGCGCAATACTGAAGAAGGATTCTTCGCCGACCCCTTGTACGGCGGTAACCGTGACAAGGTGGGTTGGAAGCTGCTTGGTTTTCCCGGCGTCGCTTCGGGGGCCTACAACGCGCATATCGACAATCCGGAAATTTACCGCGCAGAACCAGTGAGCATTCTGGACATCCAGACGCAGCAGGCGAAGGTGGATGCACAGGGCTATGCCAAGCATGCGATGATAGTTAAACAGGGCGGGGGAAAATAACGTGACAACCAAACTTAAATCAGTTGATGCAGTAGTGGTAGGCAGCGGTGTCGCCGGTTCTATCATCTGCATGGAACTGGCCAACGCCGGCCTTAGTGTGCTCTGTCTCGAGCGCGGGCGCATGGTTGAGCCGCAGCATGATTTCGTCATGCCGTATGTGCATGACGAACTCAAGTACGACCGTCATAGCGACATCTTTCAGAATCTGTCGCGCGAGACGATCACCTTCCGCAACAACATGAGCGAGACCGCGCTGCCGATGCGCGAACTCGGTTCCTTCAAGCCCGGCGAAATCGTCGGCGGCACGGCCGCGCACTGGGGTTGTAATGCGCGGCGTTTCCTGCCCTACGATTTCGAAATCCGCAGCAAGATGACGGCACTTCACGGCAAGAATTTCTTTCCCGAGGACTGCACCAGCCAGGACTGGGGCGTCACCTATGAGGAACTGGAACCGTATTACGACCAGTTCGAGCATATCTACGGCGTGGGCGGTAAGGCCGGTAACCTGAACGGCGAAATCCAGGCTGGCGGCAATCCATTCGAAGGCCCGCGTTCGCGCGAGTACCCGAATCCGCCGACGCGCCCTACACCGCAGGGCGCATTGTTCGGCAAGGCGGCCACTGAATTGGGTTATCACCCTTTCCCGGGGCCTGCCGCCGCCATGACGCGGGATTACACCAATCTCTACAAGGTAATGATGGGCGAGTGCCAGCGCGGCGGATTTTGCAGCAGTCACGTGTGCGCGCAGGGCGCGAAGGCGAACCCGCTCTCCGCAGTGCTGCCGGCGCTGCTGAAAAAAGAAAATTTCGAACTGCGCCCGCTGTGCAATGTAATCAAGGTCAACACCGATTCCACCGGCAAGCAGGCGACCGGTGTGACTTACATCGACGCGCGCGGGCGGCAAGTCGAGCAGCCGGCAAACATCGTGGTGCTGTCGACCTACTGCTTTAACAACACGCGCTTGCTGCTGCTGTCCGGCATCGGCAAGCCCTACGATGCGCAGGCCGGCACCGGCGTGGTGGGCCGCAACTACTCGTACCAGACCGGCGGCAAAGTTGAGGTCTTCTTTGATGATCGCGAGTTCAATCCGTTCATCGGCGGCGGCATGACCAGCACCCAATTTGACGATTTCAACGGCGAAGAGCTGGACCGTTCCGACCTCGGCTTCGTCGGCAGCGCCTATATTGCGGTATCGAGCCCCGGCGCCACGCCGATCAAATCCAAGCCGGTGCCCCACGGCACGCCGCGCTGGGGCAGCGCGTGGAAAAAGGCGGTTGCCCATAATTATCGCCGCAGCTTCAGTATCGGCATCCACGGCTCGTGTCAGAGCTATCGCCAGCACTATCTCGATCTCGATCCCACTTATCGCGATGCCAACGGTCTGCCGCTGCTGCGTATGACGTTCGACTGGCACCAGAACGAGCAGAAAATGCTTACCTTCATGAACGAGCGCTGCGTCGAAATTGCGAAGGCCATGGCGCCTTCCAGCTACGCCG
>JANMXV010000014.1:0-8392 GCA_031381325.1 Betaproteobacteria bacterium
GCAAAGGACGTATCGTTAGCTAATCAGGTTGGCAGTGTATTGCCCACACTTTTTTCTTTTATTTCAACCCCAATCCCATCCAGATTTCATCCACCCGCTTTTTCACCGCTTCATCCATCGCAATCGGCGTGCCCCAGCGCCGATCCGTTTCGGCGGGCCATTTGTTAGTAGCGTCGATGCCCATCTTGGAACCTAGCCCCGCGACGGGGCTGGCAAAATCCAGAGTGTCTATCGGCGTTGCGTCCGCGATCAACGTATCGCGGCGCGGATCGACGCGCGTGGTCAGCGCCCAGATCACTTCTTTCCAGTCGCGCACGTTGACGTCGTCGTCGGTGACGATGATGAACTTGGTGTACATGAACTGGCGCAGATAGCTCCAGATGCCGAACATCACGCGCTTGGCGTGGCCGGCGTATTGTTTTTTGATGCTGACGCAGGCGATACGGTACGAACAGCCTTCGGGCGGCAGATGGAAATCCACAATTTCCGGGAATTGTTTTTTCAGCAGCGGCACGAATACTTCGTTTAACGCCACGCCAAGCATCGCCGGTTCGTCGGGTGGTTTGCCGGTGTAGGTGCTGTGATAGAGCGCGTCACGCCGTTGCGTGATGCGCTCTATGGTAAACACCGGAAATTTCTCTTGTTCGTTATAGTAGCCGGTGTGATCGCCGTAAGGCCCCTCTAATGCGACCTCGTTTGGGTAAATGAAGCCTTCCAAAATGATCTCCGCGCTCGCTGGCACCTGCAAACCATGCGTCATACATTTGACGATTTCGGTTTTCGCGCCGCGCAGCAATCCCGCGAATTGATATTCGCTAAGACTGTCGGGCACCGGCGTCACCGCGCCGAGCACGGTCGCCGGATCGGCGCCCAGCGCCACCGCCACCGGGAAAGGCTCGCGCGGTGAGCTAAGTGTGTGATCGCGAAAATCCTGCGCGCCGCCGCGATGGGCGAGCCAGCGCATGATGACTTTGTTTTTCGCGATCACCTGCTGGCGGTAGATGCCGAGATTCTGCCGCGTTTTATTGGGCCCGCGTGTGATGGTGAGTCCCCACGTAATCAGTGGCGCGACATCGCCCGGCCAGCAGGTTTGTATCGGCAGGCGCGCGAGATCGACATCGTTGCCTTCCCACACGATTTCCTGACACGGCGCGTCTGTCACTACGCGCGGCGCCATAGTCATGATTTGCTTCAACAACGGCAGCTTGTCCCACGCGTCGCGCAGGCCCTTCGGCGGTTCGGGTTCTTTCAGGTAGGCGAGGGTTTCACCGATTTCACGCAGCCGCGTGAGCGGGTCTTCGTCCGCCGACGCACCCATTGCCATTGCGACTCGTTTCACTGTGCCGAACAGATTGCCCAATACCGGCATGGTGTGGCCTGCTGTTTGACCTTTCGGCTTTTCAAACAGCAATGCCGGCCCGCCTGCTTTCAACACGCGGTCGCAAATCTCCGTCATCTCCAGGCGCGGATCGACCTCGATGGCGACGCGCTTTAACTCGCCGAGCTTTTCAAGCTGCGCGATGAAATCGCGTAAGTTATTGTATTTATTCATTAACTTCAAAAACATTTGAACCACAGATAAACACAGATGAACACAGATAGATCAAGAGCTTATCGGGTTTAATCTGTGTGTATCTGTGTTCATCTGTGGTTAAAAATTCTTGCCCTTTCGTCCGTAAACCACCTCAGGCTCCGGCAAATCGATATTCACCATGATCGCTGAAAAACTTTTGCCATGCGGATCGCTCGAAAGCGAAGTTGTCACGCCGCCAGCCAGCGCATCATGCAGCACAAAATTCAGCGCGCCGATGTTCGGCAGCTCGTAGCGTTCAATATTGCCCTTGACCAGTCCGGCATACGCCTCGCGCACGCGCGCTACCGTCACCTGATCCTGCAACAAACGAAAATCGCGCTCGTCGTAGGCGATGACTGAAACGTTCAGCGTATTGCCTTTATCGCCGGCGCGGCAATGGGCGATCTCGCGCAGTTTCATGCTGATAGGCGAAAAGCAACCACAGAGAGCACAGAGTTCAATGGCACTACATCACGCAAGCATGGGTGCGTGTCTCGCCATTGGTTACCGAAAACACGGAACGTAGGATGCCGGTGAGCACTGCGAACCGCATCAATCGGTATCACGTGCGCGCAGGGTGCGCCACTCGACCGATGCGGTTCCTTCGTCACCGGCATCCTACAGGCGCCATTGGGCACAAAGATCACAGAGAAACAACTGCGAGTCCCGTTGTGGCGTGCATTTTCAAATAAACGGTTAATCGGAGTCATCTCAAAGCCGCGGTTCTTTCTGTGTCCTCTGTGGCTGACAGTTTTTTCATTTCAAAGCACCATCACGCGCACATCAATCTTGACGCGCTCACGCTCCAGCAATATCGAGCGCACGCCGATCACCTCGCGCACCTGCATGAAGTCGCTTGCGCCGCCATAGGGGCCGTTGGTATAAAGCGTTTGCACTTCCTCGCCAACGGCGGCGGCATCGGCTCTGTTCGCGGAACGTCCTGCGACACGCAAGCGAACTTCGTACGGCTCTTGCGCGGGCTGCGAAGCGCCCGCATGCAAGGCGGTGTGGCCGATCAGATCGACACGCAGTTCTTCGAGTGAGATTTTGCGCAACGCCAGCCGCTCACGCACGATTTCACCGGCCAGCTTTGCACGGGCCAGCGCGCCCGGCCCGGCGTACGCCATGTGGCCTTCGCCGACATAACCCGCGCGATAACCGACACTGACTTTGTAGGTTGCCGTGCGCGGCGCGGCGCGCCCGCCCGCAAACGCGACTTGGTCGTGCGCGGTTTCATTGAAGCGGACACCGGTGAAATCCGCCACGCAGTCGGGCGTGACGTAATGTGCGGGGTCATGCACTTCGTAGAGCAGTTGTTCCTTGCAGGTCGCGAGCGTCACGGCGCCGCCCGTGCCTTCGGGCTTGGTGATAAACGCCGCGCCATCCGCGTGCATCTCGCAAATCGGAAAGCCCAGGCGCGCAAGACCGGCAACATCCTTGAAGCCCGGATCGGCAAAGTAGCCGCCGGTAATCTGCCCCGCGCATTCCATCAAATGCCCGGCGACAGTCGCCTGACCGAGCTTGGCATAATCGTCGTCACACCAACGTAAACCGTCAAGTATGCAGCCGACGAACAACGAGGGATCAGCGACGCGCCCGGTGATCACCACATTCGCGCCGGTGGCAAGCCCAGCCGCCACTGCGTCCGCACCGAGGTAGGCATTGGCGGACACCATCATTGGTTTGATGGTGTCCAAGGGTTCGCCGTTTTCCATCAGCGGCGCAGCGGTGTCGCGCACGAGGTCGGTTACATCATCGCCAAGCACGACCGCCACCGTGAGCTTGGCAATACCCAGTTCACGCGCCATACGCAGCACGGCTTCGCCTGCGGACAGCGGATTGGCGGCACCCATGTTGCTGACGATACGCACGCCACGTTGTAGCGCCGGCTTGAGTACCAGTGCCAGCCGCGCTTCCAGCATCGGGTTGTAACCACGCGCGGGATCGCGCAGTTTTTCTAATTGACCAAGCGCTATGGTGCGTTCGGCGAGCGTCTCATAGACGAGATAATCGATGTTACCGCGCTCGACGCATTCGAGCGCGGGCTCCCAGCGGTCTCCCGCATAACCCGCGCCGCAACCGATGCGTATGCGATCGCTATTCAGGCTGAATCCCGGCATCCTTGATCGCCTTGGCCCACTTCACGGTTTCAACCCGCGTGCGTTCGGCGAGTTGTGCGGGCGTGTGCGGGCTGGTCTCGACACCAAACACGATCAGCCGGTCTTTCACATCTTTGCTGTTTGCCGCCTGATTGAGCGCGGCGTTGAGCCGGTCAATAACCGCCTGCGGCGTATTGCGCGGCGCATACGCGGCGAACCATGCGATTAATTCGTAGCCTTTCAGTCCACCCGCTTCCTCCACGGTGGGCAGATCGATCAACGACGTGCGTTTTAGCGACGTGACCGCCAGCCCGCGTATTTTCCCAGCCTTCACCTGCGGCATGGTCACTGCAAGATCAGCGGTAAACATCATCACCTGACCGGCGATGAGATCGGTAATCGCGTGCGGCGAACTCTTGTACGGCACCATCGTCAATCTGATGCCCGCCATGTTGGCGAACATTTCCGTGGACACGCGCTGCGAGGTGCTGGCGGAGGCGTAAATCAAATCACCTGGTTTCGCTTTGGCCAATGCAATCAATTGCCTGAGGTCTTTCACTGGCAGGTTGTTATTGACTGCAACGATCAATGGCACCGAGCCGAGAAACGAAATCGGCATGAAATCTTTTTCCTGATCGTAGGGCAGCTTTTTATACAGGCTCACCAGCGCGGCGTTGGTGCTGTTGGTGCCGCACAGAATGGTGTAGCCGTCGGGCGCGGCTTTCGCCACGGCATCGGCGCCGATCAAGCCATTGGCGCCGGGCCGGTTATCGACAAGGCCCGTTTGTCCGAGCAATTCGTTGAACTTTTGAGCGTAACGGCGCGCGACGGTATCGGTGGCGCTGCCGGCGGCAAACGGCACGATCACGCGAATCGGTTTTGCGGGATAGGCCTGTGCCAGCACACCGCTCGCGGAAAGCACGGTCGCGCAAGCCAAACTGAGTCGATACAAACGCATGAATACTCCCTGATAAATGTGGAACTGACGATGTTAACCGCCGCAGACTATTTGAGCACGGGAATCCGAAAGTAGTAGTCGAGCGCGAGGCCGGCAAAAATCGCGGCGCCGACCCAATTGTTGTTCATAAACGCCTTGAAACAGCGTTCACGCTCACGATTTTTAATCAACTGATACTGGCAGGCAATCAAGGCCAGCGCCAGCGCCAGGCCCAGAAAGTAAAGCAGCCCCAGCTTAAGCCACACGCCGACGCCCGCCATCAGCGCAATAAAAATACCGTGACACAGCATTACCACGGCCACGTCGAACACGCCAAACAGCAACGCCGACGACTTGAGATTCAGTTTCATGTCGTCGTCGCGATCCACCATCGCGTACTCAGTGTCATAAGCAATCGCCCAAAAAATATTCGCCGCCAGCAACACCCACGCCAGCAGCGGCACGGTGTTTTGATAAGCGGCAAACGCCATCGGAATCGAAAACCCGAAGGCAATGCCCAGATACGCTTGCGGCAACGGGAAGAAACGCTTGGTGAACGGATACGTCGCAGCAAGGAACAACGCGACAAACGACAACGCGATAGTCAATTTGTTGAGGAACAACACAAAACAAAACGCCAGCAGCGCCAGCACGCCGGCCAACACCAGCGCTTCTTTGGGGCTGATCAGGCGCGCCGCCAGCGGGCGCTTCGCTGTGCGCTTCACAAGCGGATCAATGTCGCGGTCGGCGTAATCGTTCATCACGCAGCCCGCGCTGCGCATGAGCACCGTGCCTACGACGAAAATCAAAACAATTTCCATCCGTTGATACAGCGGCGAGGCAAACCACAGCGCCCACAGCGCCGGCCACAGCAGCAACAGAATGCCGATGGGCTGGTCGAGCCGCATCAGCTTTTCATAGGCATTGAGCCGTTCTTTGAGCGTCAGCTTTTGCGTCATAGCGTCAAGATCCCCGGTAAGAAAACTTCCGTTACCAGTATAGGCGATTTGTCGGGTGATTGAGTCGCCGTGGTTGTTATTCCACTAAACAACGGCTTCACCGCGGAGGCGCAGAGGCGCGGAGGTTACGCAGAGAAATGCTTTTCTCTGCGGGGGCTCTTTGCGCCTCTGCGGTGAGGTTTTCTGGGATCAAACCCTGAGAAACTCCCCACGCCCCCCAAGCCATCGCTCAAGATGCGCGCGCGCCGCCTGCGGGTTTTGCGCCAGCAGCACTGCCGCAGCATCGCGCGCGGCATCCAGCAAATCGACATCCGCCGATAAATCCGCAAAGCGCAGCAGCGGCACGCCGCTTTGCCGCGCACCCAGCAACTCGCCGGGTCCGCGCAGGCGCAAATCGTGGCGTGCCACTTCAAAGCCATCGGTGTTTTCAAAAATAATTTTGAGCCGTTCGCGCGCCATCGGCGACAGCGGCGTGTGATACAGCAAAATGCACGCACTCTGTGCCATGCCGCGCCCCACTCTTCCACGCAACTGATGCAGTTGCGAAAGGCCCATGCGTTCCGCGTTTTCAATCACCATCAGCGAGGCATTCGCCACATCGACACCGACTTCGATCACCGTGGTTGCCACCAGCAGTTGCACGTCGCCTTGCTGGAATGCGCCCATTACAGATGATTTTTCCTCGCTCTTCAGCCGTCCGTGCGCGAGGCCCACTTTGAGATCGGGAAACGCCGCGCTGAGCGTTTCATAGGTTTCGAGCGCAGCTTTGAGTTGCAGTGCTTCGAGGCCTGCGCGGCCGGGTTTAAACGCGCGCGGTTTTTTTTGTTCGGGCCGCTGCTTGTCGTCAGAAGTGCTTTCGCTTTCAATTTCTTCGACCAGCGGACACACCCAGTAAGCCTGACTGCCAGTCGCACACGCATCCCGCACACGCGCGATCACTTCATCGCGGCGCGTATCGGACACCAGCTTGGTGGTCACCGGCGTACGGCCCGGCGGCAGTTCATCGATCACCGAAACATCGAGATCAGCGTAGTAACTCATTGCCAGTGTGCGTGGAATTGGCGTAGCGCTCATCATCAATTGGTGCGGTTGCGCGTTAGCTTCCGACTTGCCTGCGCTCGCTTGCGTGCCTTTCAACCGCAGCGCAAGCCGCTGGCGTACGCCGAAACGGTGCTGCTCATCGATGATGGCGAGGCCTAAATTGTGGAACACCACGTCATCTTCAAACAAGGCATGGGTACCAACCACCACGGGCGTTTCACCAATGGATATTTTCGTAAGCATTTGTTTTTTAATCGTTTTTTTTGTACTGCCGGAAAGCCATGCGACTTCGATCCCCAACGGCGCCAGCCAACTGGAAAACTTGCGGTAATGTTGTTCCGCCAAAATTTCTGTCGGCGCCATCAACGCAACCTGAAAATTATTTTCCACGCACTGCAACGCCGCGAGCGCGGCCACCACGGTTTTGCCGCTGCCGACATCACCCTGCAACAAGCGCTGCATCGGATGCGGCTTGCCCAGATCATCACGTATCTGCGCCACCGCGCGTTGCTGCGCGCCGGTCAAGATGAACGGCAAGTCCTTCAACAAACGACTGACCAGCGTGCCTTTCGGCCGCAGCACTGGCGCGCCCATGCCGCGCCGGCGCTGTTGATGCACGCGCATCGACAGTTGCTGCGCGAGCAGTTCGTCGAACTTCATGCGCCGCCACGCGGGATGCGTGCGCAACTGCAAATCCTGCTGTGAAACTTCCGGCGACGGGTTGTGTAAAAAAAATACGGCATCGCGAAATTTCGGTAGCCGATGCTGCTGGAGTAGCGCATCGGGCAAAGTGTCTTCAAGTTGTTCGGACGCCAGCGCACGCTGGATCAGCTTGCGCAAGGTGTCCTGTCCCATGCCCGCCGTGGTTGGGTACACCGGCGTCAAGGCCTCCGCCACCGGCAAGCCCGGCCGCACGATGCGATAGCGCGGATGCACCATTTCCGCACCGAAGAATCCTTGCCGGATTTCGCCGAACGCACGCACACGCACACCCGGCGCGAGGTGCTTGACCTGGCTGCCGTAGAAACTGAAAAACCGCAAGGTCACCACGCCGCTGCCGTCTTCAAGGTGACACACCAATTGGCGGCGCGGCCGGTACTTGATGTCGGTCTCAACAACGGTGGCTTCGATCAGTACCTCGCGCCCGGCGGGCGCATCCTTGATCGGATAGAGGTGCGTTTCGTCGTCGTAACGCAGCGGCAGGTGCAGCACCAGATCGAATTTACTGGCGATGTTGAGCTTCGCCAGTTTGTCGAGCGTGCCTTTGTTTAGGCCCGCTAGCGACGCGTGAGGCGTGAGGCGTGAGGCGGGTGGGTCGCGCGGGGTCGCAGTTTTCGCCTCACGCTTCACGCCTCACCCCTCACGGCAAATGCATGATCGCATCGATCTCAACCAGAGCATCGCGCGGCAGACTCGCCACGCCCACCGCCGCACGCGCGGGATACGGCTCCTGCAAATAAGTCGCCATGATCTCGTTCACTTTCGCGAAGTGCTTGAGATCGGTGAGATAGACGGTGAAGCGCACCACGTCGTTAAGCGTGCCGCCTGCCGCTTCGGCCACGGCTTTAAGGTTGTCGAGCACGCGGCGTATCTGTGCGTCGATGCCGTCAACCAGTTGCATGGTTTTCGGGTCGAGGCCGATCTGGCCGGCGAAATAGACGGTGTTGCCTGTGCGGACGGCTTGCGAGTAGGTGCCGATGGCTTTGGGGGCATTGTCGGTGTGGATGATTTTTTTGGTCATATGTGAAAGCTCGCGAGATATTTTGATCCCCTCTCCCGCCTC
>JANMXV010000080.1:0-5857 GCA_031381325.1 Betaproteobacteria bacterium
GCGTGTTGAGCGTATTCAGCACTGCGCCGATCATCGGCACGCCGAAATGCGCCTCGTTCATCGCAGGAATATTAGGCAGCATCGTCGCCACCGTATCGCCTACTCCGACGCCGTGCTTTTTCAGAGCGGAGGCAAGTTGCCGGCTGCGCGCGTAGACCTCGGCCCACGTCAGTTTGATATCGCCGTGGATGACCGCCGTACGCTTCGGGTAAACATAAGCCGTGCGTGCAAGCAATGACAGCGGCGATAACGGCGTGTGGTTTGCCGCATTCTTGTCGAGGCCAATGTTGTAGGGATGGGAGGAATTAGCGGGATTCATAGCAGATCGCAGGGTACAACAAGCGCGTCAGTGTACCTACAGCGCGCACAAGGGAGCATAGCCTAACGCTGGCGCATTCTATTTTCAAATTTCTCTTTAAAAACAATTACTTACTAAATACTTACTTTTGCAAAAACAGCGAGATTGAATTGCGCTACGTCAAAGGTGACGGAGATAAGAATGTCACATCCTGGTCGCTGGGCTATGTGCATAAGTTTTAGCGCAATCCCGCGCCGGGATTAAGATCATTCACAGCTACATGCGCAAAAACACGCGGCCGTTGTCCATATTGAAAAGTTTACGCTTGGCCATCGCAGCGCTGGCTTTGAAAGACAACTGCTTCGAAGCCGCATCCCACGCCATCGGCTTGCCGGTATACGGATCCTGAAAGCGCGCGTCGGATGTCGCCACGAAATCGGCCACCCCTTCCGCACCCACATCCGCTGCGATGATTTCCGCGCCCATGCCCAGCAAGCGATTGAGCGCGTCAAGATCATGCAGCCGCAGCGCGTAGGCCCCGAACGACGGCATCCCGGCCCGCAGCAAAACCTTGCCCATTGGATTATCGAAATAGTCCCGGAAATTTAGAGCGTCGTCCGCCGTCGGTAATGGCGCATCGCGCAGCAGAACCGCAGGGGGACTGCGCAAGTACGTAATCGCCTTCATGTAGTTTTCATAGACCTTGTTGATGGTCGCGTTCGGCTTGTAAAACAGCCGCATCCCCAGCTTCTCATACCAGCGGTCGACTGCAGCGGGATTCCCGAATGCCTGCTTCATCAAGCCAAACTCGGACTCGAGCAACGCATCCATACGCAGCGCGGCAGGCGCGATGGGCTTCAGCATTTCGGTCAGGCGCGGCGCCAACGGTTTCATGTCCGCGTTACTGGTTTGCAGCAAGTCCGTTACAAACGCGAGAGCACGCACGTAATTGGCCGTGGCCACCATTTTTCCGACCAGCGTGCGCGCGCCGCCCAGCATCACCCGTTGAAACGCAATATCGCGTTCAATGTCCGACAAGGCCTCGTCGATCTTTCCGGCTTGCACCGCGAGCGCCGCACGCATGTGATACGCGCGTTGCGCCGTGCCGGTAAATGCATACGGGGGAATCTGCGCATCCAACCGGTACGGATAATCCAGAATTTCCTCAAAGGCGCCAAAGGTACCAAAAGCGATGAGTTTTTCATAGCGATCCAGGTCCTCTGCATAGGCGGCAAGCGCGGCGCGCACGGCTACCGCGTCCTGCGCGGCCGCCAGACACGATGCCTGCGCCGCGTCGCACAGCGCCGGGCGCTGCGCGCGTTTGGCTTCAATGGATTTGTGAGCGCGATTTTCCTGCGCCGCCGCGCGCGCCTCGGCCAGCCAGGCTCGGGCGTAAGCCGCGCTATCGGCGCCGTCGTCCGCACCCATGGCGATTAACGCCAGGTAGCCGTTATGCGCTTCAGGCACGCCGGACGGCCTGGGTTCGCCCATGGCTGCAGCTTTTGTATCCAACGGCTCATCAAAGGCGTTGATCGCAACGACAACGGCTGCGAGCAATAGCAGCAGTACCGATAGCACTACGGATAAGCGCCGCATGCTTTTCACCCCGTATCCTCCGTTCCGTAAATCGAACGGGTGAGTGTAAGCGCAATGATAGGCTTGAGATCATTCTCCTTTACACTAGGTGCCCTGCAACGCTGTGGACGACAAATCATGCAACGCCTAGCCATCCTTACCAGCGGGGGAGACGCCCCCGGAATGAATGCCGCGATTCGCGCGGCAACCCGCGCCGCGCTGGCGCGGGGTTGGGAAGTCTACGGCGTTCGCAACGGCTTTGCCGGGCTAATCGCGGACACGCTGGAATCGCTGCTCGCGCGCGATGTGGGCGGGATCATCCAGCGTGGCGGTACCGTTCTGGGAAGCGCCCGCAGCACCGCCTTCATGGAACAGGCAGGACGAGACGTGGGCCTCTCGCACTTGCGGCGTCGCGGCATCGACGCCTTGGTAGTGATCGGCGGCAACGGCTCGCAGACCGGCGCCAGCGTTATTTCAAAAGCGGGATTTCCGGTGATAGGCATCGGCTCCACCATTGATAACGATCTCACCGGCACCGATCTCACCATCGGCGTGGACACCGCGGTGAATATCACCCTCGAAGCGATTGATCGGCTGCGCACCACCGGATCGTCGCACCAGCGCGCCTTTCTGGTTGAAACCATGGGGCGCAACTGCGGCTACATCGCTTTGATGGCGGGCATTGCCGGTGGCGCCGAGGTTATCGCCATCCCTGAAAGCGAGGTCGAGCCGCACGAGGTCGCCGAACGTTTGCGCGCCGCCTACGCAAGAGGCAAAACGCACGCGCTGGTAGTGGTCGCCGAAGGCGCGCGGCATGGCGCGCGTGAAATGATGCAACATTTCAGCGAGCACCGCGACACCATCGGCTTTGGTCTGCGTGTCACCACACTGGGGCACGTGGTGCGGGGCGGCGTTCCCACCGCCGCTGATCGCGTGCTGGCCACGCGATTGGGCGCCGCTGCGGTAGACCAGCTTTCGCAAGGCATGCACGGCGTGCTGGTTGGCTTGCGCGGCGGCGAAATCGTGACCACGCCGCTGGCCGAGATCGAGGGGAAAACCAAGGCAGTCGATGCGGCGTTGCTTGCGCTTGCGCGCGTTCTTGCGCTGTAACTTACGGCGTCATATTGTGTCAGCCCCGCACGGTGGGAATTGGAAGGAATTCCGAGGACAAACAAACGGCGGCCCAACCTCGGTCGCCGTGCATGATCCCGCCCTGCCGGGAATCGTTCGATCTAGCCCTTGGTGCGGCTGCGATACTCACCCGTACGCGTATCGATTTCGATCTTGTCGCCGGTGGCGCAAAACAGCGGCACCTGGATTTCGTAGCCGGTCTTTAACTTGGCGGGCTTCAATACTTTACCCGAGGTATCGCCGCGCACTGCCGGTTCGGTGTAAATGATTTCACGCGCCAGCGTTTGCGGAATCTCCACCGAAATCGGCGCCTCGTTGTAAAGCACCACCTCGCACGCCATGCCTTCTTCGATATAATTCAGCGCGTCGCCCATGTTTTCCTGGTCAACTTCAAACTGATTGAATTCGGCATCCATGAACACATACGACGGCTCGGCAAAGTACGAGTAGGAGA
The DNA here is from genome assembly GCA_031381325.1 of Betaproteobacteria bacterium. GTDB lineage: Bacteria > Pseudomonadota > Gammaproteobacteria > Burkholderiales > SG8-41 > UBA5216. Next base: position 3,459 of record JANMXV010000080.1, read on the forward strand.
CTTCCTTGCGTTCCAGCACCACCATGTCGAACTTATCGTCTGCTCGGTAAACCGTTTCCGTACCGCTGCCGGTGAGCAGATTCTTGAGCTTCATCTTGACCACCGAAGCATTGCGCCCCGATTTGCTGAACTCGGCCTTTTGCACCACCATGGCGTCTTTGCCCACCATGATTACGTTACCGGCCCTGATTTCCTGAGCTATTTTCATCGCTAACCCTTCATTCCCTTGATTGCATGCCGAAAAAATTGTTGTGAAAAGCCTTGAATTATATCATTTTTTGGCAAAATTTGAGCAGATTGCCTGTCATATCGCCCATTTGAAGCAGGCTGTTTTGCCACTGCCGCAAGCCCTGTATTTGCGCGTAGCGCTCTTCAATAAAGGTTTGCCAGGCATGCGCAAGCGCCGGCGCGCCCTCCACACCATTCCACGCCTGCCACAGCCCGCGCACCGACTGTGCAGCGGGTGCGGGCAGGCCGCCGCAGTACCCGTCCAGAAACGCATTCAACTTGGCCTCATGTGCGTTCGCGTCCTGCGGGTAGATATGCCACACCCACGGCCGCCCTGCCCACTGCGCACGCACAAATGAATCTTCACCGCGCACGAAGTTGATGTCACAGGCCCATAGCAGCGCGTCGTACTCGGTCTGCGGCACAAAAGGTATAAATCGCAATTCGAGATTACCAATCTGCTGTTGGTTACCCGCCCCCGCGTGGAAATCCTTGCGCAGATGTTCACGTACCAGCAGCGCCAGCGGCCCCTCGGGTATCGCCATCACCACCGGCGCCGCACCCTTCGCACAAGCCGCCAGCAGCGCCTGATACGGCGCGTGCGGATAGGCGAATAGCGATACCGTCATCACATCCTGCGGCACGTCATCAAAACCGCAGCGCGACCACCACGCGCGCCGTGCGCATGCGTCAAAGGCATCGCGGCGTTTTAGCAAATCAGATTCACGCAGCACCCCGCCCGTGCCTTGGGTAAAGCCGGGGAAAAAGAACACTCTGGGCAGATTAAGTTGCGGATGCGGCGACGGCAGGCCGTGGTGATCGCGCACCCAAGGCTCGGCGCTCAGGTATTCCAGAATAACCCACAGCGGCTTGGTTTCACGCGCCGCCATCGCGGCCACATAGCGCTGCGGCAAGCCGCAACCAAAGGCTTCGATCACCACATCCGCGGGCGGCGGAAATTGCGCGTCATCGGCGTAGTGAAAAACCGCCACGCCTTCCACGGTTTGCCGGGATAAACCACCATCCACCTGCGGACACAAGGCGTGCAGGCTGGCGCTGTGATCCACCCACAAACGCACGCTCAGTCCGTGCTCGGACGCAAGCTGTCGCGCCAGCCGCCAGCTCACGCCAATATCGCCGAAGTTATCTATGACGCGGCAGAAAATGTCCCAGCGACGAGGAGGCATCGATACTGCGCGCGGCACGCATCAGCGCCGCTACGCGCCCAGCACCAGCGTGCGCAGGTCTTCGGGCATGGGCGGCGCCGTGGGCGAAATCTCCATCCACCGCAGTCCAGTCGAAGCGACGCATGCCGCCGCAAACGCCGCGGTTTCGGCTGCTTTGCCGATGCGTGCGTAACCCTGCACCGCCGACAGCGGCTTCATGGATTTCTCACAAACCAGAAAATCCACTACAACGCCGGCAACGCGGCGCTGCTGCGCCTCAAGTGCAAAACCCGTCAAATGCTCCGCGGGTTGTATGAACGCGGCGATCGCCACAATGCCCAGCAGCAGCACTAAGCCGATCACCATTCGGCATGCTCCCGCGTCGAAGGGCCGTCTATCTTCATCGCGCTACGCTCGATATCGCCGAGACGTGCCATAACTATTTGTTTTTATTAAATTTTATGGAACCCAAATAAGCCGACTGCCGCAGCCACTGGCTTGCAAAACGCCACCCACGCCATAGCGCCCAGCCCTTGCCAGCCCAACGCCACAGATTGCGCCGCCCCAGCACCACCACCGCCAGCGCGGCCACGCCCGCAATCCACGGGCGCTGTTTAAGGTAACGGCCGGCCTGTATTGCCTTATCGGCCACAGCGAATGGTTTCTCAAGCTGCGCGCCATAAGAGGCCAGTTGACTGCGTTGCACGTCGATGCGTGCAAGCAGCCGTTCTTTGCGCAGCGCAACCGCGATGTATTGACTATCCGGCATATCAGGGTTGGGACAGGTGCCGCGCATCCTTACCCAGTTCAGCCAGGCTGGCTGCGAACAATTTCGACTTCACGCGCGCGCGCTGCCGTGCTGCCAACGCGCAACACAAGCCAATCAACACATAAGCCAATGCAATCAGTCCCGACGCCATCACACGATGGGTATCCCAAAACAACAGGATTAGAAAAAACGTCAGCACCACCGCCGCCAGCGCCAGAAAAAACGCGGCGGCCACG
>JANMXV010000035.1:0-3017 GCA_031381325.1 Betaproteobacteria bacterium
TATCCGCTTTGCGCCCGTGGTGGCGAGGCCGCGCAGTTTGCCAGCGCGCACATGCGCGATTACTGTGCCGACTCCGCTGAACGCGGTATTCACCTGCCCCGCCAGCAACTCCACCGTCGCCGGCGCCGCGCCCTTGTACGGCACGTGAATCAGATTGACACCGGCCGCCTTGGCGAACATGAATCCCGCCAGATGCTGAATGCTGCCGCTGCCGAGTGACGCGTAGGTAATCGTAGCGGGCTTAGCTTTCGCGATACCGATCAACTCCGGCACCGTGCGCGCGGCGACCGACGGATGTATCACCAGCACCAGTGGATTCAACGTGGTGATCGACACCGGTGCGAAACCTTTCTCGGCGTCATAGGGCAACTTGGCATATATGTAGGGGTTGATACTGATGGTGGAGACGTTGGTCTGGATCAACGTGTAACCATCGGGCGCAGCTTTTGCGGTGGCTTCCATGGCGATGATGCCGGCAGCGCCACCGCGATTGTCCACCACCATTAGTTGTCCCAGCGCCTCGCCTAAACGCGACGCATAGGCGCGCGCGACAAAATCCGCACCGCCCCCCGGCGGCACCGGAACGATCAGGCGAATCGGTTTGGCAGGGTAATTCTGGGCAAGCGTAGGCGTTGCGAGAAGCGAAAAAAAGATGAATAAAAACAAATAGTTACATTCACGCATTCGATACCTCGCCATTCGCATCAGTTCAACAATGAACCGAATCACGGTCAACGTTCTCTGTGTCCCTCTGTGACCTCTATGGCCAAACCTTAATTTGTTATTTTACTCAGGCTGTATACCCGCCTTACGCACAACTTCCGCCCACTTGGCGATTTCCTTTTTGACGTAGGCGCCAAACTCTTCCGGCGTGCCGATGATGGCGTCGGTCGATTGCGCCGCCAATTTTTCTTTGACGTCCGCCGACTGCATCGCCTGATTGATCTCGGCGTTAAGCCGCGTAACGATGCTGCGCGGCGTACCCGCCGGCGCAAATATGCCATACCAAGTGATGACCTCGAGGTTGGGCATGCCAGCCTCCGCTACCGTCGGCACCTCGGGTAAGGTGGGCGAGCGTTGCGGTGCAATCACCGCAAGCCCGCGCAGGCGTCCGGTTTTGATGTGCGGCGCAGGCGCGGGAATGCCGATGAACAATGTATGAACCTGTCCGCTGATGACATCGTTCATCGCGAGGCTGGAACCTTTGTATGCAATATGCATCAGATTCACGCCGGCCTGCAGCTTGAACAATTCCGCCGCCAGATGCAGCGATGTACCGACGCCGCTCGACGCATAATTGAGCTGGCCGGGTTTGGCCTTGGCCAGCGCGATGAAGTCTTTCAAAGTCGGCGTGGGCAAATTGCCCGGCGTGACGATTACCATCGGCACCGCGGCTACTCGCGCTATGGGCGCGAAATCTTTCATCGTATCGTACGCGAGTTTTTTATAGAGGCTGGGACTTATCGTGATGTTGGGCGCAACCAGCAGCAGCGTATAACCGTCGGGCGCGGCACGCGCCGCGAGTTCGATACCGAGGTTGCCTGCCGCGCCCGGCCGGTTGTCGATGATGACTTGCTGGCCCATGGATTGCGTGAGTTTTTGTCCGATCAAGCGCGCGATAAATTCAGTAGCGCCGCCGGGTGGGAAACCGACGATGAAGCGGATGGGTTTGGTGGGGTAAGCCTGTGCTGCCACCGTTGCTGATTGAGCAATTGCGAATGCAGTAACCACAGCAAGAAGCCATCCTGCATTATCGTTCGCCATCACACTACCTCGCGTTATCAAATCAGGTACATCCGTAGCCAATTTACATCAATTACCAACACTGAGTGGGGGCGAGAGACCTTCTCGACCCCACTCAGAACGGGGAATTTTCGCGATTGCATATAGCCTGCGTAGTTTGCTTCCTGCCCATCCTGGAAAATCACAGAATCGGATACGGCACCGCCTGCCCCGCAAAATGCGCTTCCAGATTGGCCAACACTTTGCGCCCGCGCTCGACACGCACTTCCTGCGTGCTGGAGCCGATATGCGGCGCCAGCACCACGTTCTCCATCGCCGTCAATGCGACCGGCACGCGCGGCTCGTTCCAGAATACATCCAGCCCGGCGCCGGCGATACGTTTTTCCTGCAAGGCCGCAATCAGTGCCTGCTCGTTCACCACGGGACCGCGTGCAACGTTGATCAGAAATCCTTGCGGCCCCAGCGCATCGAGCACTTTTGCATCCACAAGGTTGCGCGTTTCAGGCGTTAACGGACAACACACCAGCAGCACATCCACCGCTTGCGCCATGGCCGTGAGATCGCTGTGGTACGGATAAGGCGACTCTTTCCGGCGCGGGCCGTGATAACAGATCGTCATGTCAAACCCCGACACGCGCCTGGCCACGCCCTGCCCTATCGCACCGAAGCCGACGATACCGCAGCGTTTGCCATGCACCTCATTGCCGGGCTGCGCGAGTTCTTGTTCCCAGCGGCCGGCGCGTATGAAGCCATCGCTCACCGCGATACGCCGCATCACATCGATCATCAGTCCGAGCGCGAGGTCGGCCACCGATTCGGTGATCGCATCGGGCGTGCGAGTACACACAATGCCGCGCGCTCGTGCCGCAGCCACGTCCAGCGTGTGTCGTGGCGAACCAAAGCAGGCAATGATTTCCAGCTTGGGCAGCGCTTGCATGGTGGCGACATCGCAGCCGACGAGCCCGGTCGTGACAACCGCGCGTATGCGGGGCGCGACTTTCTTGAGGAATGCGTCCTTGTCGGGCGCGGCCCATAACTTATGCACGACATACTGTTGTTCCAGCGCCGCCAGCGTCGGCGCGAAAATCGGCAGTAGGACGAGCATTTCCGGTTTCATCGATTCACTCAACTTTAACGACAGCGCCGGGACTTGCCCGGCGCAGTTTGCTACTTAAGATGCTTCCCGCCTTCGGCCCCCTCGCTGCGCTCTCCCCGACCCTTCTCCCGGAGGGAGAAGGGAGCGTCGAGTCCCCGCCCGAGCGGGGAGGTTCATG
>JANMXV010000039.1:0-9494 GCA_031381325.1 Betaproteobacteria bacterium
AAGGGCATGGTCAGCGGGGAAATCTCGATTCCGCTTCGGGCAAACGCAGGGTCGTATTGAAAGGCGGCGTAGTCGCGCCCTTTATCCATCGAGACAGCGCCGATTGTCCGCCCCCAGAGCAGGACCTGCGCAATCACGGCGGCTCACCCCATGTCCATTTATTTTTCGGTTCGCCAAGCGCGGCTTTGCGGCCCGTGGCGCGCCGGCGTTGGCGGCCTTGAAGCTTCAGTTGAGTGATCGGGCTGGCCGCCTGCTCCGGAATGAGTGCATCGAACCGCTCCACCAGGCCGAGCACCCGGCACACCCGCACAAAGCCCGACAACTGCGTTGCCGTCTCTCCCATTTCTAGCCGTTGCACGGTTCGCAAGCCAAGGCCTGCCTGTTGCGCGAGCTGCTGCTGGGTCAAGTTTTTGGCAAGGCGTAGCCGCGCCAGGCGCTCCCCAATCAATTTGAGTAGTCCCTCGTCGGTAGCCGTTGGCTCTATATTCATAAACGTTTCAACTGGCGTATTGATACGACAACAACATGGTAAAACTCCAAAATAGGCGTTCTAGTTATTTATAATTATATGCCGCATATGGCGTCTTGTAATAGTAATTAGCATTATAAACGCCATCATAGGCGCTTTACATTTGTACGTTATCTGGTATTTTTTACATCTCGGCCCGGAAGATCCCGTCGAACGCCTGTGCCTGCCAGTGTTCATACGTTGCTGCGTTTCACTACCGCCTCACCACAAAGCGGGGTCCTGGTTGCCACATGAAAAACCGGTCCCGCTTGCGGGCGTAGCGCGCAACAATGTAAACACGATTCCTGATGGAGTTTCACCCAATGATCGATCCGCATGCCGAACTGAAACACGCGCGGCTCAGGTACATGCAGCGGCTGGCAACTGCGCTACTCGTCGCGATGCTGGTCCTGCTTGCGCTGAGCGCCTCGTTCAAGACCGCTTATCCGTGGCTGCATTGGGTGCAGGCGTTCGCCGCCGCGGCCACCGTCGGGGCCATTGCCGATTGGTTTGCCGTGGTTGCTCTATTCCACCATCCTTTGGGATTACCGTTCCCGCACACGGCCATCGTCCCCGCGAATAAGGACCGTATCGGCGCAAGCCTGGGTCACTTTGTCGAGCACAACTTTCTGACGCCTGAAAACGTGATCCGCGAAATTGAGCGGCGCAATCTGACCATGGCTGCTGCCGAATGGCTGGCTGATCGCGCCAATGTAGATAAAGTGGCGGCACGCGTTTGCTCGTTGATTCCGGTCGCACTCAACACGCTGGGCGATCAGGACTTCAGGCGCTTCGTTGAGCGCGCGGTCGCGCCGCAACTGCGCAAACTGAATGTGGCCGGCATTGCTGGAGACATCCTGACGGTGCTCACCGCCGGTGGACGTCATCAGGCCTTGCTCGATCGAGTTCTGCATTCGAGCGAAGGCTGGCTGGCCGCCAATCAGGAGATGATCAAGGCAAAGTTCGGTGCGGCGTCGAAATATACACCGGGTATTCTGGACACGTATATCGTCAACAAATTCGTTTCGGGTATCGTCGCTTTGCTGCACGAAGTTGCGTCTGATTCCGATCACCCGATTCGGCGGCAATTCGATGTGCTTACGCAGGAATTCATCCACAAGCTGAAGACTTCCGCCGACTATCACGCACAAGCGGAAGCGCTCAAGCGCGAATTCCTGCAACACATGGAACGCGAGGACTATTACGGCATCGTGTGGAACGATGTCAAACAGCGGATTGTGGCCGATCTCGCGCACGAGCATTCCCTGCTTCGGGGCCACGTCGCGGAGGCCATCTCCAAGCTGGCCAACGGTCTGCGTGTTGATCACGACTTGCAGACCCGGCTCAACGCCTGGCTGTTGCAGGCAATTGAAACGCTGCTGGTGCGGCATGCACACCAGGTCTCGCGCCTGATCACCGAGGTGGTCAGCGGATGGGACGCGCGCGAGGTAGGTAGGAAAATGGAACTCGAGATAGGCAAGGATCTGCAGTACATCCGCATCAGCGGTACGCTGGTCGGCGGAACCGTTGGCTTGCTGCTGCACGCGATCATCGGCGTACTGTGACCTATGCGGGGCCTCAACCATTACCCACGCAGGGGGGCCGCGCGCCGCGGCACGAATCGCGCAGTGGTCAACACGCGCCTCACGAGCTAAACTGCGCCGCTCAATTCACCGAAGGAACGCAATGCGTATCACCGCCATTCACTCTGCCGCCGCACCCATAGCCTCCGAGATACGCAACGCCTACATTGATTTTTCCAAAATGACCGCCAGCATTGTCGCGGTCGTCACCGACGTGGTTCGCGACGGCAAGCCGGTGGTGGGCTACGGTTTTAATTCCAATGGCCGCTATGCGCAGCGCGGACTGCTCGCCGAACGCTTTATTCCACGCGTGATGGAGGCCGATCCGAAAACGTTGCTGAATGATGCCGGAGACAACCTCGATCCGCATCGCATCTGGGCGGCGATGTTCACCAACGAAAAGCCGGGTGGGCACGGCGAGCGTTCGGTGGCCATAGGCACCCTCGACATGGCGGTGTGGGACGCCGTGGCAAAGATCGAAAGCAAGCCCTTGTATCGATTGCTGGCCGAGCGCTACAACGGCGGCAAGGTGGACGACAAGGTATTTGTCTATGCGGCGGGCGGCTACTACTATCCCGGCAAAAACCTGACCGCGTTGCAGGATGAGATGAAAAAATATCTCGATCTTGGCTACAGCGTGGTAAAAATGAAAATCGGCGGTGATTCGCTGGCCGACGATATCGCGCGCATCGAAGCGGTGATCAAAGTTGTTGGCGCCGGCAAGAATCTGGCGGTGGATGCGAATGGCCGCTTTGATCTGAAAAATGCCGTCGAATACGCCAAGGCGCTCGAACCGTACGACCTGTTCTGGTACGAAGAAGCGGGTGATCCGCTGGATTACGCGCTACAAGCAGAGTTGGCAAATCACTATCAGCATCCGATGGCCACCGGCGAAAATCTGTTCTCGATGCAGGACGCGCGCAATTTGATTCGTCATGGCGGCATGCGCTCTGATCGCGACTGGCTGCAATTCGATTGTGCGTTGTCGTACGGGCTAGTCGAATACTTGCGCACGCTGGCGATGCTCAAAGAAAACGGTTGGTCGCCGCGCCGTTGCTGCCCGCACGGCGGCCATCAGATGTCGCTCAATATTGCTGCGGGGCTGGGACTTGGCGGCAACGAGTCGTATCCCGATGTGTTTCAGCCGTTCGGTGGTTTTGCGGATAACACGCCGGTTGTCGATGGCTATGTCACCCTTCCCGCTATTCCCGGGGTGGGCTTTGAAGCGAAGTCGAAGTTGTTTGCGTTGATGTGCGGGCTGGTCGAGTAATGCTGTTTTTTTAGAGTAACTTCCCCATGAAAAAATTCCTGCTTAACATAACCACAGCGGCGTTTTCGCTGTCGTGTCTTTACGCTGCCACAACCCATTCCGCCGATACATTTCCAACCAAACCCGTGCGCATGATTGTCGCTTTTCCGGTTGCGGGCGCAACGGATATCCTGGCGCGCGTCATGAGCCAGAAACTCTCGGAATATTTCGCGCATCAGGTGATTGTCGATAACCGTCCCGGCGCGGGCGGCATCATCGGCACGCGCATCGCCGCCCATGCCGCGCCGGACGGCTACACGTTGCTATTGGGCACCACCAGCACGCATGCCATTGGGCCGCATCTCTATAGCAAGCGTCCGTACGAGCCGCTCACTGACTTTACGCCGGTCACGCAGGTGGCGACTTCGCCCACCGTGCTGATGGTGGCCTCGCAGGTGCAGGCAATGTCGATCAAAGAATTGATTGCGCTGGCCAAGGCGCAGCCGGGCAAGCGCAATTTTGGATCTTCAGGCATCGGCACGCAGTTTCATCTCTCGGGCGAATTGCTCTAGCTGCTGGCGGGCATCAACATCGTCCATGTGCCGTACAAGGGTACGGCGTTGGTCTACCCGGACATGTTTTCCGGGCAAATTCAAATCCTGTTCGACGTACCGCCGGTGGCGCTGACCTTCATTAAGCAGGGCAGGGTGCGCGCGCTGGGCATTTCCGGCAAGAAGCGCACCCCGGTGCTGCCCGAGGTGCCGACGATTATCGAGGCAGGCATTCCCGGTTACGACGCCGATCTGTGGTTCGGCTTGTTCGCGCCGGCGCAGATGCCCAAGGACAGGCTGGCCAGAATTCACAATGAAGTGGTCAAAGCGCTGGGCGCGCCGGATGTCAAAGAGCGTTTTGCCGGCTTGGGCGCCGATACGATAGGCAGCACACCGGACGCATTCACGGCGTTCCTGAAGGCCGAAAATGCCAAGTGGGAAAAGGTGGTCAAGGCATCGGGGGCGAGGGCGGATTAGCGTTATCGAGTCCTGTGCGTGCCCGCAACGCAATCGCGGTAAACTGCGCGCGAGTTCGGCATCTGAGCGGGAGACCCATGCCACGGTTGCGTCAATCACTGCTGTTCTTGATTGGAGCGGTTTGCATCACTGCACTGCCGGCGGCTGATCTCGCGCGCGTGGATGACGCCGAGATTCAGCGCTTGATGAATTTGGTTGGGCAAAGCGACACCGAAAAACGTGTGATTCAACGCCGCCTCAGCGGCTGGAGAAGCATGATCGAGTCGCCCAAAAATCGCGGCCTTGAAGATGCTCTCAAGTTGAAAGTCGTCAACGATTTCGTGGCGGAGACGCCGTTTTATTGCGATCCCGTACAGTGGTGTCTCGAAGACTACTGGGCCAAGCCGCTGGAATTTCTCGCCAACGACGGCGGCGACTGCGAGGATTTTGCCATTGCAAAGTATTACGCATTGCGCGCACTCGGCGTTGCCGACGAAAAGCTGCGCATCGTGTATGCGACGTATCGCAACGGGGCGTTCAGCGGCGCGCATATGGTGCTGGCGTATTATCCGACGCTCGATGGCGATCCGTTGATACTGGATAACATCAATCCGGAAGTGTTGCCGGGCTCGCGACGTCCCGATCTCACGCCGGTATTCAGCTTCAACACCGAAGGTCTGTGGTCGGCAAAAGAATTAAAAGGCCGCGATCAAAGCAGTTCGCACAAATCGTGGAGCGATACGTGGAAAAAAGTGCAGTCCGATAGCACGATCAAAGTCGTCACGCCGCAACAGCGTAAATCGGCAGAATGTCAGGCGCTGCGCGGGCGCGTGTCATGGTGTAGATAGTATTGTAACTATTTGTTTTTAAAGGAAAATATATGAACGGCGCTGAAAGTCTGGTACGCACGCTGCTTAACGGCGACGTAAATGTTTGTTTTGCCAATCCCGGCACTTCCGAAATGCATTTCGTTTCGGCACTGGATCGTGTTGAAGGCGTGCGCTGCATCCTCGGCTTGTTTGAAGGCGTGGTTACCGGTGCGGCGGATGGTTATTACCGTTTGGCGGGCAAGCCCGCCGCGACGCTGCTGCATCTGGGGCCAGGCCTCGGCAACGGCTTGGCCAATCTGCACAACGCGAAGAAAGCGCGCTCCGGTATTGTCAACGTGGTGGGCGAACACGCGGGATATCACATCAAGTATGACGCCCCGCTGACCTCCGACATTGAAGGCGTCGCGCGCCCGATGTCGGATTGGGTGAAGACGTCGCATTCGTCGAAATCGATAGCCGCAGACGGCGCTCTGGCGGTGCAGGCCGCACGCACCGCGCCCGGACAAATCGCAACATTGATTTTGCCCGCTGACACTGCGTGGGGCGAAGCCGACGGCCCGGCGCCGGTGGCAGAACCCGCACCGCGCGCAACCGTATCGAAGGAGGCCATCGCAGAGGGTGTACGCGCCTTGAAAAACGGCAAATCCGCGATGCTGCTCCTGGGCAACGCTGCGCTGCGCGGCAAAGCGCTGGAATGGGCGGGCCGCATTGCCGCCAAAACCGGTTGCGGCCTGATGAGCGAATCCGGCAATGCGCGCATCGAACGCGGCGCGGGGCGCGTGCCGGTGCGGCAACTGCCGTTTGTGGTGGACAACGCGCTCGCCGTATTGAAGGACACGCGCCAGTTGGTGCTGGTCGGTTCGAAACCGCCGGTGTCTTTTTTTGCCTACCCCGGCAAGCCCAGCGTGCTGGCGCCCGAAGGTTGCGAAGTGATCAAGGTCGCGGGCGCGGAAGCCGATCTAGAAGGCGCACTGGAAGCGCTGGCAGGCGAACTCGGCGCGCGCGACGCGACACCTCTGAAAAATGCCCCAACATACAGCAGTGCGCTGCCCACCGGCAACATCACACTCGAAGGACTCGGCGCATTGTTCAACGCAATGATTCCTGAAAACGCCATCGTGATGGACGAAGCCATTACCAGCGGACGTGCTTTCAGCGGCGCCACCATGGGCGCGCGCCCGCATGACTGGCTCAGTATCATGGGCGGCTCCATCGGCTGGGGGCTGGCGGCATCAGTGGGTGCTGCGATTGCTGCGCCTGACCGCAAGGTGATCACGCTCGAAGGCGACGGCAGCGCCATGTACACCCAGCAGGCGCTGTGGACCATGGCGCGCGAAAACCTCGACATCACGGTCGTGATTTTCGCCAACCGCGCTTACAAAATACTGGTCGGCGAACTTGCCAACGTCGGCGGCGGCACGCCGGGGCGCAACGCGACCGACATGCTCACACTGGATCGGCCGAGTGTTGATTGGGTAATGATCGCGAGAGGGTATGGCGTTGAAGCGGGCAGGGCGACGACGCTGGATGAACTGGCGGTGCAGTTCAAGCGCGGGCTGGCGCATAATGGGCCGTACTTGGTGGAACTGCTGATGTAACTGAGCCTCCTCTATCCCACGAGTTGCACCTTGGGAAATTCAGGCCTGCGGTTTTTAGGACAGTTAGGTGTTACGTGTGCGAGGAAAGCGTTGGGTATTTGTTTATAAATAATATTTATCTAGTCAATCAAAGGAGCATTTCAATGTTAAAAATCAAAAGTCTTTTTCTTCTCGCGCTGTTGGCTGTCGGAACAGGAGGCCCGCTTCTGGCAGTAGCAGAAGATACGGTATGGAGTTCACAGAACTACATATCTGCCTGGTCGATCTATAACCGAAAATACTCCTCATCTACCGAAGCATTGCGTCGTGCTTTTCCGGGAAATGAAGCTGCTATTGCTGGCAAGCAGGTCCAGAACAAGAATACTGGTTGGGGCGTAGAGCCGCCACGTGTTGTAGTGCATGCAGCAAACGTAGACGAACCGGTACGCGGGCGTGGCGAGACATTCGTCCGATATCTGAAGCAGCCCGATGTACAGACCTGGTACAAGTCGAACTTCGGTCTCCACTGAGTACACGAACTGCTATTAAGCCTCAATCTCTACGCGGTTGCGCCCGTTTGATTTTGCTCTGTACATGGCCCTGTCCGCCCGTTGCTGTATTTGCTCGATAGATTCACCACGCCGGTATTCGGCAACGCCGATGGATACGGTTTGCGCCAGATTCGGGCTCACCCCGGCAAAGCGGGCGAGTTCGACGTTGCTGCGCAAGCGCTCTGCCTTGATTTGCGCCCCGTCTATCCCGGTTTCGGACATAATCAGCATGAATTCCTCGCCGCCATAACGCCCGAAATAGTCAATCTTGCGCAAGCCCTCCTGTGCCACCTGTGCGAAGACCTTCAATACGGTGTCGCCCGTCTGATGGCCGTACGAGTCGTTCACTTCCTTGAATAAATCGAGGTCCAGCATGGCGAGGCAGAAGGTTGTCCCGCTTCTGTCGCTGCGGCTTTTTTCCTGCCCCAGCCTGTGCGTGAGATAACGGCGGTTGCCCACACTTGTCAGATCGTCGCGTTCAAGCAACGCTTCTATTGCCGACTTGCTGTCGGCCAATTGCTTGCGCAGCCGGCTGACATGACCACTCATCAGCGCAAACCATAGCAACACCACGGAGAGTATCCACAATCTGAGGATTTCGAGTTGCAGGTCAAGCGCGCTGGAGCGGAACAGGTACAGCATCCAGACCATGATGCCATAGCAGGCGATGGATACGAGCGCAAGGGTCGTCATTTGCGAGGTATCGAGGCGATAGATGCCGAAATAGAAACACATCAGCAGCACCGGGAGAAATACCCCCCGCGCTTCGTTTTGGGTGTAGTACGCGGCAATCGTTGTGACGATAAACGCGCACAGCATTTGGGCGCTGGTGAGGCTGGGATCGCGAAATCTGAGATTAAGACCGGATCGAAATACCGCGTAAAAAACCGCAAAGCACAAAATCATTGCGGTTGCACACCATTGCAGGCCGCGCAGTTCCATGTAGCCAAGAATATGCACAGCGCCCATGAAATAGAGCACCAGCATCGACGTCAGTACCGCAATGAAATAACGCTTCAGACGGTGCGCCTGCTGCGGATTATCTTTGGGAAAGATGGAAAAGCCGGCCATGAAATTTCCGCTAAATTATTGAAAGGGTAAGAATTGTACGCTCGTTAGTGCGGTGATGCAGTAGTATTGCCTGTAGTTGGGGAGTGCGCGCACACAGTAGAGTCGGACGGTGCGCCGCACGTTACGCTTGTATCCGCACGCTCAAATGAAAAACGCGCCGCAAGTAGAAATCCGGCGGAAAGGTAAATACTCATGAATCGTTACGTTATCCCTGCAACTATTCTCGCCGCATCGCTAATTTCTGCTTGCGGCGGTGGCGAATCCAGCCAGAGCGGCAAATCTGCAAAGGCGGGATCGGAGAAACCAGCCATCGGCCGATGTGCGGTGGACGCGCGCGACGGCGCTCCGTACGGCAAGATCACCGCGGAATCGGTCGATCCCGCGAGCGGCGATCGCATGTATCGCATCGAAACCAAGGCGGCTACCTGGAATAAAAAGGCGGCGAATGTTCGCGTGGTTGACTGTCCTTAATACTCGCTTGGAATCCACATGACACGCCAGATCACGTTTACGCTATTAGCGTTCGCTGCATTATGCGTTTTTCCCCATTACGCGTCCGCCCAGCAGGTAAGCGGTCCCAACTGTGCCAACCCCCAGCTCACCATCGCGTTGCGCGCGGCGGGAAAGGGGAGTGCAGCGGATTTCGGCGTGAATGGATTATGCAATCCTAACCGCTATCGCCAGGGCAGGATTACAAATACCAATCAAGGCGAGATCAACGATCTCGCCCGCCAGGCATTTGCCTGCAATGATCCGTGGATAGGGCAGGTGTATGCGGAACAGGCGCTGGGTTATAGCAGGCCTAATGGCAGCGGCGGAAGCGGGGAATGCAATCCAGCCAATTACGGTGGCGGAAACTGGTCCGGTTACGACGACCTGAGAGCGAAAGTCCTCGCATACAAGCAGCAAGTCCAACAGCAAGCTCAGCAACGGACTCAACAGCAAGCCCAACAACAGGCTCAACAGCAAGCCCAACAACAGGCTCAACAGCAAGCTCAACAGCAAGCTCAACAGCAAGCTCAACAGCAAGCTCAACAGCAAGCTCAACAGCAAGCTCAACAGCAAGCTCAACCGCAAGCTCAACCGCAAGCGCAGCAACAAGCGCAGCAACCGATCCA
>JANMXV010000089.1:0-8657 GCA_031381325.1 Betaproteobacteria bacterium
CTGAGGTTTCCCCGCATTAGCTCTTGTACAATCAATGAGTTACGCGTAATGTTCGAGTAAAACGGTGCATACATGGCACTGGATGCCACGCTTTTCGTTGTCGAAGCGAAAAAGTGAGGCGTGCCATGCATGCAGAAGCGATCTTAGCGCGAGTGTTGGCGCCGTGTTTGATTTCCCTGCACGCCAAGCGAGCGGCGGCGTTGCTGCGGGCAACGGCGGGACTGCTTCACGGTGGCATCACCAGCCTGTCAGCCATCGCGCTGCGTCTTGGCGGCGGCACCACCTTGAAACATCGGCTCAAAAGTGTGGACCGGTTGCTGGGCAATACGGGACTGCACCTTGCATTGGTCGAGTTGTATCGGTGTATTGCGCTGCGTTGGCTGGAAGACTTACCGCAAATCTTGATCGTAGTTGACTGGTCTGATCTGACGCTCGACCAGCGCTGGCAACTGTTACGTGCCAGCGTGGTGGTGGACGGACGCTCTGTGACGCTCTATGAGGAAGTGCATCCGCAGAAGCGGCTGGCAAATCCTGGTGTACATCGGAAATTTCTACGCCGTCTGGCTCAAATACTGCCACCTGGATGCAAGCCCATAGTGATGACCGACGCGGGATTTCACGCCCCCTGGTTCAAGATGGTCAATGCACAGGGCTGGGAGTTCGTGGGCCGGATTCGCGGACGCAATCGCTTGCAGTTCGGCCAAGACGGGGCCTGGATTCCGGCGCGTGATCTGTATAGTCAGGCCCGCACGCAGGTACGCGATCTGGGCGTGGGCGCTTATGCTCGCAGCAACCCAGTGGCGGTGCGTGCGGTGTTGAGCAAACGTCCCCCAAAGGGCCGCCACCAGAAAAACATTTATGGTGAAAAACGCAAGGGCCGCAGCAGCGAAAAGAACGCACGCAGCGCCCGCGAGCCGTGGCTACTCGCGAGCAGTTTGGGGCTGTGCCATTTGAGTGCTGATGCGATTGTCCGTTTGTATTCGCAACGCATGCGCATTGAACTATCGTTTCGCGATACCAAGAACCTGCAACTGGGCCTGGGACTGGCGGTATCGCGCTCTCGCAGCGCACCACGGTTGGCAGTATTGCTGCTGATTTCCCACTTGGCTTCACTCGTGCAAAGGTTGATTGGAGAAAGCGCCAGGCAGCACCAGCTTGAACTTCAGTTCATGGCAACACGACGATCAACGCGCCCCGAGATTTCGGTGCTGACCTTGGGCCGGCGGATTCTCGATGCAGCACCACGCTATCTTCATCTGCTCGTACCATGGCGGGCGATTCCCCCACTCACCAGACAGGCTGCGCGTGCGTGTGCAACAATCGCCCTCTAAATGCGGGGAAACCTCAGGGACGGTTCCCTTTTTCTTGCGCCAGTTGCCAAGGCCATATCTGGCTCTGAGCGTCGCAATTTCCCTGATGCCATTGCCTTCTGCGATGGTTTCAACATGGCTGATCTGGCCGATGATTTGAAATTCCATTTTTGAATCTTACGCCATTTGCCGTCCCCAGGCTGAAGTTCCTTTTTCGAAAATGCGTATTTATCCTTTAGCATCATAAGCTTATGCGCATCCGGAATGTGGTTGTTCTGGCTGCAAAGTGATGGATTGAAGCAGTTGCATGGCGTGCGTCTGTTTGGGATTTGCGGTGGTCACGATCTCTAAAAAGCGTGTTGATATACTGTGGTTGATTGTAGAAGCACAAGCCCGCACGGGCAACCGATGAGATCGCCAACAATGATCGCAGCCGCAGGGCGATATTTAGTGCTGATGTTTGTGGCGTGCTGCGCATGCGGCGGCGCGGTTGCGCAAGTGAAGGATGCCGCGGCAGGCTTTCCAGGCAAGCCGCTGCGCATCGTCGTGCCCTATCCGCCGGGCGGCGGGCTGGACTTCATGGCGCGGCTGTTAGCGGGGCCGCTCAACGAGCGCTGGGGCCAGCCGATCATCATCGACAACCGGCCCGGCGCAAGCGGCATGGTCGGCACGCAGATCGTCGCGCGCTCCGTCGCCGACGGCTACACGCTGGTGATGGTGTCCACCGAATTCATCACCGCGCCGCTGGTCTACCGCCAGCGGCTCTATGACACCATCGCGGATTTCGCCGGCGTGGGACAGACCGCGTCACAATCCTACTTGCTGGTGGTGCATCCCTCGGTGCCGGCGCGCAATCTGCAGGAGTTGATCGCGCACGCCAAGGCACGCGCCACGCCACTGACGTTTACCTCCGCCGGGTTGGGTAATGTTGGGCATCTGTCCGGCGAATTGCTCAAGCGTCAAGCCGGCATCGATATGACGTTTGTGCCGTACAAGGGCACCGGCCCCGCGCTCACCGAAACCATTGGCGGGCAAGTGCAGGTGATGATCGTCAATCCACTGCCGGCGATTGCGCACATCAAGGCCGGGCGGCTGAGGCTGCTGGCGGGCACCGATGCCAAACGCATCGCATTGCTGCCCGACGTGCCTACGATGAGTGAAACCCTGCCGGGGCTTGCCACCAGCGGCTGGAACGGCATTATCGCGCCCAGGGGCGTGCCCGCCGCCGTGATCGCAAAACTCAATAAGGCGATCAGCGCCATCATCAAGTCGCCCGAAGGCCGCGAGCGCATCCTTACCGGCGGCGCAGAGCCGATGACCAGCACACCGCAAGCGTTTTCGGCATTGATGGCCGATGAACACCGGCGTTGGAGCGACATCATTAAGGCCGCGAAAATCGGCGCGCAATAACGGGTTCGGCGACGCTCGCTGTGTGAGTGTCTACGCGCATCGGCGCTAACCCGCCATTAACTAATTCGCCATCAATTCGGCGCAAGCCCGATGGTCTTGACGACCCGCGCCCACTTTTCCACTTCACTCGTCAGGTATTCCGCGAACTCCGGCTGCGTAGTTATTTGCGCATCGAGTCCGATGGCGGCGAGGCGGTCTTTGACTTCCGCCGCGGCGAGCACGCTGTTGATATCCGCGTTCAGCCGCGTAGCCATCGCCGGCGCAAGCTTGTGCGGCGCGAACAACGCGATCCACGAGCGATCTTCGAAATCCGCGAATCCCGCTTCAGCAGTGTTCGGCACATCCGGCAAAAGCACGAGGCGTTTGCGAGTGACCGTGGCGTATGCGCGCAGGTTGCCGGCCTTGATCTGCGTGAGTGCGGTGGGCACGGTAGTGACAGACAAATCGATTTACTGGCCGAGCAGCGCGGTGATCGGCGTCGAACCGCCGGCGTAGGCGACGTGCGTGGCTTGCAATCCGGGCACGGCCTTGAACAGATACTCGCCCGCAAGATGCTGGCTGGTGCCCACCCCGGCGGTGGAGTAGGTGAAGCGCCCGTTTTTGGCCCCGCGCACGAAATCCAGCAAACCTTTGGCCGCCGCCGAGCGGTGCGCGACGATGATCGTCGGTGTGCTTGCGGCGTTGGCAAGCGGCGTCAACTCGGTCACCGGATGTACAAACTCTTTTGCCAGGCTGACGTTGATTGCGGCTGCGGATGTGTGTACCAGCAGCGTGTGTCCATCGGGCGTGGCGTTGATTACGATGCGCGAAGCGAGTATGCCGCCTGCCCCGGGGCGATTATCGATCACCACTGTCTGCGCGTAACGTTCGGCAAGTTTCTGGCCGACACTGCGCGCGATGGTGTCGGCGATGCCGCCGGGCGCGAAAGCTACGACGATGCGCACGGGCCGCGCGGGATATGCTGGTGTTACGGCATCTGCGGCGTGCGCGGCGGCTGTGCCGCACAACATCACGAATGCAATTCGTTGGAGAAGGTTACGCACGAGCTGGACGGTCTGCCTGCGTGTTGTTGCGACAGGCTTAGTCTACTAGAATACGCGCTTCGCCAACGCGGTTCGGAGTAAGCGATGCGGCACTACCGTATGATTGCGCACGTTGCGGCACTGGCATCGGCCATGACTGTGACAGGGCACGTGTGCGCACAGACTGCCGTGGGTCAAGATTATCCGGCGCGGCCGATACGCTTGTTGGTACCGTATGCGCCGGGCGGCGTGGTGGATTATGTGGGCCGGGTTACCGGCCTGCGTGTGGGCGAGAGCGTGGGCCAAACCGTGGTGATTGACAATCGTCCTGGCGCAGGTGGCATCCTCGGCGTAGACATTGCCGCCAAGGCGCCTGCGGACGGCTACACGCTGGTCATCATGGATCCGGCGATCGTGATCAATCCCATTTTGCAGGCGACAGTTCCGTACGATCCACTAAAGGATTTGCAGACGGTGTCGGTGCTGAGTTCCTCGCCGCTGGTACTGGCAGTGCATCCGGCGTTGCCGGTGAAGGATATCGGCCAGCTTGCCGCGCACGCCCGCTCGAATGCGGGCAAGCTCAATTTTGCTTCGGCCGGTGTGGGCACCACGCCGCACATGGCGGGCGAGTTGTTCAAGCAACGTATCGGCGCCGTGCTGATTCACGTGCCGTATAAAGGCAGCGGCCCCGCGATGACCGATCTCGTCGGCGGTCAGGTGCAGATGGCGTTCACCAGCATCACCGCCGCGTTGCCGTTTATCAAGGACAACCGCTTGCGCGCGCTGGCGACCACGGGACTTAAGCGCTCCGCCGCGCTGCCCGATTTGCCGACGGTGGCGGAAGCCGGATTTGCTGGATTTTTTGTCGATCTGTGGCTGGCGGTATTCGCACCGGCACAAACACCAGCGGCAGCCGTGGCGCGGCTTAACCGCGAATTCCGCAAGGCAATCGAGTTGCCGGCGCTGCGCGCTGAATATGCGAAAGTCGGCGTCGAGCCGCGTGGAACGAGTCTCGAGGAAGGCGCGCGCTTCGTGCGCGCCGAACATGAGAAGTGGACCAAGGTGGTGCGCGAGGCGAATCTCAAAGGCGCGAATTGAAAGATGAGATTGAGAGTTCAATAAGTATCTGTTTTTATTGAAGTTTTTATGAAACCTCCCGCATTCGGCTATCACGATCCACGCAGCGTCGCGGACGCCATCGCGTTGCTCGGCACACTGGACAACGCCAAGCTGCTGGCAGGCGGGCAGTCGCTGATGCCCATGCTCAACATGCGCTATGTGCTGCCCGATCATGTGATCGATCTGAATCGCATCGATGGCCTTGCCACCCTACGTGAGGACGGCGACACGCTTGAAATCGGCGCGATGACGCGCCAGCGCGACATCGAATTTTCCGGCGTGGTGCGCAGCCGCTGTCCATTGCTGCATGAGGCGATTCTGCAAGTCGGGCACCGCCAGACACGCAATCGCGGCACGCTCGGCGGCTCGTTGTGTCATCTTGATCCATCGGCGGAACTGGTCGCGGTTGCTGCGGCACTCGATGCGGTGGTGACGCTCGCCGGCGCCAAGGGCGAGCGCGAGGTGGCTTTTGCCGATTTTCCGCAGGGCTATATGACCACCGCGCTGACGCCGGGCGAACTGCTGACCGGCGTGCGGTTTCCGCTGTGGCGCGCGGGACACGGCCATGCGTTCGTTGAATTCGCGCGCCGCCACGGCGATTTTGCGGTGGTCTCCGCGGCCGCGCTGATTGAAACCGATGGCTCCAGGATCGAACGCGTTTCTCTCACGCTGGGCGGCGTCGGACCCGCGCCGCTGCGCATGCGCGAGATCGAGCAGGCGCTGTCGGGCCGGCCGCCGTCGGAGGCGCTGTTTCGCGATCTGTGTGAAGCCTGCCGCGCCATCGATGCGATGGACGACGTGCATGCGCCGCGCTCGTATCGGCAACAACTGGCCGTCACACTCGCACGCCGCGCATTACTGCAGGCACACGCGCGGGAACGCCATGTCTGAAACACGCACCATCGTCATCGAGGTCAACGGCGTTACTTATACGCGCGAGGCCGCGGTGCGCTACACGCTGGCCGATTTTCTGCGCCAGGAACTCGGTCTTACCGGCACGCATCTGGGCTGCGAACACGGCGTGTGCGGCGCCTGCACCGTGCTGATGGACGGACGCTCGATACGATCTTGTCTCACACTCGCGGTACAGGCTGACGGTCACCAGATCACCACGGTCGAAGGCATAGCACCCGGTTCTGACCGGCTGCATCCGCTGCAGGAAGCGTTTCGCGACAAGCACGGTTTGCAATGCGGTTTTTGCACACCAGGCATGCTCATCACGCTGCTGGAATTTTTGCGCGACAATCCGAATCCAGGCGCGGATGAAGTGCGTGTGGCGATCTCCGGCAACCTGTGCCGCTGCACCGGCTATCAGGGCATCGTCGAAGCCGCGCTGGAAGCCGCCAGGCGCATGCGCGCAACGCTCCCATGACCTTTACGCCAACGCTGGGCAAGGTTATCGGTCGCCGTGTTGAGCGCCTCGAAGACAACGCGCTGCTGCGAGGACAGGGGCGCTTTGTGGATGACATTCAACTGCCCGGCATGCTGCACGCAGCCTATGTGCGCAGCCCGCATGGGCATGCGGCGATACGCGGCATCGACAAGGCGGCGGCGCTCGCCTTGCCCGGCGTATATGCGGTATTCACACGCGACGATATTCGTCCGTATCTGCAAACCGAAGAGTTGGTGGTCGGGCTGCCCAGTTCGAGCTACCAACAGGATCTGAATCGTCCCGCACTCGCCGGCGGCGAGACCGTGCATGTGGGTGAAGCCATCGCCATTGTGGTAGCCGATGACCGCTACCTCGCCGAGGACGCGGCGATGCTGGTGGATATCGATTTCGAGCCGCTGCCCGCCGCGTCCGATTGCCGCGACGCGCTGGCGCCGGATGCGCCGCGCGTGCATCGCCGCTCGCCGCACAATCTGCTGGCTGAATTCAGCATGGGTTTCGGTGATGCCGATGCCGCGTTCGCCAGCGCGCCGCACGTGTTTCGCGAAGCGCTGTGGACGCATCGCGGCGGCAGTCATTCCATCGAGTGCCGCGGCTGCGTCGCCGTATACGACAAAACCGAGGACCGGCTGACGCTATGGAGCTCGACGCAGATGCCGCATGCCGCGCAGCGCCTGCTGTGCGAAATGCTGGGCCGCGACGAAAATCAAGTGCGTGTGGTGACGCCCGATGTCGGCGGCGGATTCGGCCCCAAGCTGGTGTTCTACCCCGAAGACATTACAACAGCGGTGGCCGCACTGATACTTGGCCGCCCGGTGAAATGGATCGAAGACCGGCGCGAGCATTTTGTCGCCTCCACGCAGGAGCGTGACCAGTACTGGGATGTGGAAATCGCGGTTGACGGTGAGGCGCACATCCTCGGCGTGCGCGGGGCGATGATCCACGATCATGGCGCGTACACCGCGCGCGGCATCAACCTCGCGCACAACTCGGCGGAAACGGTGACACTGCCATACGAAGTGCCCGCGTTTCACATGAGCGTGCGCGTGGCGCTCACCAACAAGGTGCCGGTGACGCCGGTGCGCGGCGCCGGACACCCGGAAGGCACGTTTGCGATGGAGCGCTTGCTCGACCGCGTGGCGCGTGAGCTGAAGTTCGACCGATCAGAAGTGCGCCGCCGCAATCTGATCCCCGCCGCCAAAATGCCGTACACGAAAAAACTCAAAACGCGCGGTGGCACGCCGGTGATACTCGACAGCGGCGACTATCTTAAATGCCAGCAATCGGCGCTCGACGCGGCCGGCTGGGCGGATTTTCCCGCGCGGCAGGCGCGCGCGCGCAGGGAGGGCAAGTATTTGGGCATCGGCCTCGCCAACTTCGTCAAAGGCACGGGGCGCGGTCCGTTCGAGGCAGTAACCGTGCGCATCGCGCCCTCGGGCCGCGTGCATGTCTACACCGGCGCGGCCGCGATGGGCCAGGGCACGCGCACCATGCTGGCGCAGGTGGTGGCCGAACAACTCGGCGCGGAGCTGGGCAACATAACCGTCACCGCCGGCGACACCGCAACCATAGCCATCGGCATCGGCAGTTCCAATAGCCGTGTGACGGTAATGGCGGGTTCGTCGGCGCATGTGGCGGCGCTGAGCGTGCGCGAAAAGGCGTTAACCGTCGCCGGCCATTTGCTCAAGACCGACCCCGCCGATCTTGAAATCCACGGCGGCAATGTTCACATCAAGTCGTCTCCCGACAAGACCGTAAGTCTGGCGCAGATCGCGCGCGCGGTGGGCGGTGTCGCGGGTTATCTGCTGCCCGGCGGCGTCGCACCGGGCATGGAGGCCACGGCGCATCTGGTGATCGACGACATGGCTTACCCCAACGGCACGGCCGTGGCCGAGGTCGAGGTCGATGTGGAAACCGGCGGCGTGCGTCTCGCGCGTTACGTGTTCGCGCACGACAGCGGCAGAGTCATCAACCCGATGATCGTCGAGGGGCAGTTATGCGGCGGCGTGGCGCACGGCGTCGGCAACGCGCTTTATGAACGCATGATCTACGACGAGAATGCGCAGCCGCTTACCACCAATCTCGGCGAATACCTGTTGGTGACCGCTACCGAGTTGCCGGAGATTGAACTCATCCACCACGAATCGCCCTCGCCGCTCAATCCGCTCGGCGTCAAAGGCGTCGGCGAATGCGGCGTGATACCCGCGCCCGCCGCAATCATCTCGGCGGTAGAAAACGCGCTGGAATCGTTCGGCGTGCGCATCACGCAGACGCCGATCTCGCCAGCGGAGATTGTGGGGTTGCTTGAACGCGCGCGAAAGGGCTGTTAGGCGCTGGACAATGCCGGTAACAGAGCTTATCTGTGTTCATCTGTGGTAAATGTTTGTTTGCATTTGCCGCAATCTT
>JANMXV010000135.1:0-1787 GCA_031381325.1 Betaproteobacteria bacterium
GGCGCGATCATGCGCGGCTCGCCGACGATTTATAACGGCAAGCTCTACCGCGTAACGCTGGACGCGCACATACTCGCACTCGACATGAAAACCGGCAAAGAGGTTTGGAACAAAACGTTCGCCGATCACAAAGAAGGCTACAAGGGTGTGGTCGCGCCGCTGATCGCCAATGGCGTGCTGATCTCGGGAACGACCGGTGGTGAAAACGCCACGCGCGGTTTTCTCGTCGGCTGGGACCCGGAGACCGGCAAAGAACTGTGGCGCACTTACACCATACCCGCGCCGGGCGAACCCGGTTCCGAAACCTGGCCGAAGACGGCTGAATCCACGCCGGATGCATGGAAGACCGGCGGCGGTTCGACCTGGCAAAACGGTTCGTACGATGCCGAGCTGGATCTCGTTTACTGGGGCGTGGGTAATGCCGCGCCTTACGATCCGAGACATCGCGGCGGCGGCGATGCTCTGTATAGCAACAGCGTTATCGCGATTCGTCCGAAGACGGGCAAGATGGAATGGCACTACCAGTTCACGCCCAACGACATGTATGACGTGGATGGCACCAATGAAAACGTAATCGCGGATTTGCCGGTCGGCGGCCAGATGCGCAAGGTCATCATCAACGCCAACAAAAACGGTTTTCTGTACGTGATCGACCGCACCAACGGCAAGCTGATCGCGGCGAATCCCATGACCCGCGTCACTTGGGCAACACACGTCGATCTCAACACCGGACGACCGGTGCTGACCGATGTCGCCTCGCGCTTGCTGGCCGGCGAAGAAGTCGAGCTCTACCCGCAGCGCGGCACCAACGCCATCATGTTCGCGTTCAATCCGAAGACTAATCTGGCCTACATCAACACCTGGGATCTGCCGCGCATTCAAAAGTTTGTGCCCTATAAGTTCCAGAAGCTGGGTGAGCCTTCCACCGCAGTCGCAGGCCGCAATCCGGTGGTTAAGCCGGGTGACGTGGTGGGCTACCACGTTGCCATGGATCCGCTGACGGGCAAATTCAAGTGGAAAATCCCCATCACCGACGTGGCAAATTCCGCGAGTCTGCTGGCAACTGACGGCGGCTTGATATTCACCGGCAAACCCAGCGGCGAATTCATGGCGCTGGATGAAGAAACCGGTAAAACACTGTGGCAGTTCAAAACCAGTTCAAGCGTCAACGCGCCGCCTATCACCTACACCCACAAGGGCGTGCAATACGTGACCGTTGCATCCGGCCTCGGCGGCAGCCTCGCGCGCGGACAAGCGGCCGCCACGGTGTCGAGCGGCAGTTCGGTCTGGACTTTTGCGCTGATGCCGCAATAACCGAAGGGTCGAACGGATGGCGCACGCGTTCGCTAAATTTTTTGGACTACCGTTGTTACTGGTCTGCGCGAGCAGCCTCGCTCAATCGCCCGGGGGGAAATCATTTCCCCCGGAGCAAATCAAGCAAGGCGCCGCGCTCTATGCAAGCAACTGTGAATCCTGCCATGGCGTGCGCATGATCGGCCCGCCGTGGGCGATTGATCTTGCGACTTTTCCCCGCGACAGGCCCGAGCGTTTCGTTGACTCGGTGACCAACGGCAAAAACACCATGCCGCCGTGGGGCGACGTGCTAAAACCCGACGATATCCAGGCGCTGTGGGCGTATGTTGTTGCCGGTGAACCGAAGAACTGACGCGGCGATTTACAAGTACCGCGTCGGCCAGTTAATCGTGCGCCACATGTGCGCCGATGGACTTTGATCGAAGCCCAGGCCTTCTTCCGGCTGGCGGAAGTGGCGGCCGACGATATCGGTG
>JANMXV010000145.1:0-3592 GCA_031381325.1 Betaproteobacteria bacterium
GCAACCCACAAACCGCCGAGTACATTGGAATAAGCGTCCATGCCCTTGGCCGTTTGCCAGTAATTGGAAATCACGCCATACAGCAGGCTGGCGAGAAACGCCGCGGCAATGGACAGCACGGGCGGTTTGCTGTCGCTGAGGCCTTCGCCGCCCACCAGCACGGCTACACCCGCGAATCCCAGCGCCAGTCCGGCCAGTCCGTTCGCGCCTATGCGCTTACTGGTCTGCCCCGGCCGCCACAGCAGCGACACTAAGGCAGCGAACAACGGCGCGGTGGCATTGATAATCGACAGCAGCGAGGCGCTGAGTTGCTGTGCCGCGTAGCCCCACAAGAACAAGGGGATGGCGGAGTAAAAAATACCGGTGACGATGGCGGGCGTCCATTGCTTGCCGCGCGGCAGTGATTTTTTGATGAACCATGCAACGATGGTTAGCGTGATGGCAGCGATGCCGATGCGCGCGCCCATCATTACCGATGGCCCCATAGCGGGCACCGCAATTTTCATGAACAGGAACGATGATCCCCAGATCGCGCCCAGCGCGATCAGCCAGGCGAGTTGTGCGATCCGCAACGAAGTAATACCATAACTATTTGATTTCAAACAATAATTACTACCGGCCCAAAATCACTTCCAGCACAAACTTGCTGCCGATGTAAGCCAGCACCAGCGTGAGAAACCCGGCCAGCGTCCAGCGCACTGCGGTGCGTCCGCGCCAGCCGTAAAACCAGCGCCCGCCGAGCAGTGCGCCGAAAATCAGCCACGACAGCACGCCGAAAACCGTCTTGTGGGAAAAGCGTGCAGGCTTGCCGAACAATTCTTCGGAAAACAGCACGCCGCTGGCGATAGTGAGCGTGAGCAGCACAAAGCCCGCGGCGATAATGCGAAACAGCAGCGTTTCCATGGTCAGCAGCGGCGGCATATTGCGCAGTGACGGCGGCACGGTGCCCGCGTGTAAGCGCCGTTCGATGATCGCCATCAGCATCACATGCAGCGATGCAATCGTAAACAGACTGTAGGCGAGCATGGCAATCAGCAGATGCGCTTTGAAGGCCAGGGTTTCGGTATTCGCCAGCGCGTGGGTCGCCGGAAACACCACCGGCAGCAACACGGCCACTGCGGCGGCGGGCATCACCAGTGCATGCAGGCCATCGAGGCGATAGAACAGGCTGCCCAAGCCGTAAATCAACACGGTGAGCCACAGGATCAGCGATAGCGCGTTGCCTACGCCCAGATAAATGCCTTCGCCGCCGAACATCGATCCGGTCAGCAACCAAGTGTGCAGCGCGAACGGCGCCAGTAGCGCAGCGTGTTCGGCGCCACGGCGTGATTCCGTTTCTGTACCCACGGTTTCTGCGCCCGACCAATGCCTGCGCCAGAAGTAAAACGCGAGCGCTGCATAGAGAATCGCGCAGATAAGATGCGGTAGAATGCCTTGAGTCCCTGACATAATTCGAGTCTACACCAACCCGGTATTTATCTCCCATGTTCGACAACCTGACCGGACGCCTGTCCAAAGTTTTGAAGACGCTGCGCGGCGAAGCGCGTCTGAGCGAAGAAAACATTAGCGAGGCCCTGCGTGAAGTGCGCATGGCGCTGCTCGAAGCGGACGTCGCGTTGCCGGTGGTGCGCGACTTCATCGCTCGCATCCGCGAAAAAGCGCTGGGACAGGACGTGATCGGCAGTCTCACGCCGGGGCAGGCGGTGGTGGGTGTGGTACACCGCGAGCTGGTCGCGCTAATGGGCGAGAAGAATGACGATCTCAATCTTGCCACCACGCCGCCTGCGGTGATTTTGATGGCGGGCCTGCAAGGCTCCGGCAAGACCACTACCAGCGGCAAACTCGCCAAGTGGCTGGCCGAAAATCGCAAGAAAAAAGTATTGCTGGTGAGCTGCGACGTGTATCGCCCGGCGGCTATCGAGCAGTTGAAAACCGTTGCTGCGCAGATCGGCGCCGATTTCTTTCCGTCCAGCGGCGATCAAAAGCCGGTGGCAATAGCCGAAGCCGCGCTCGATTACGCGCGCAAGCACTATCACGACGTGTTGATTGTCGATACGGCGGGCCGGCTCGCCATCGACGAACTGATGATGAACGAAATTCGCGAACTGCATGCGGCGCTCAAACCCATCGAAACGCTGTTTGTGGTGGACGCGATGCAGGGGCAGGATGCAGTAAACGTCGCCAAAGCATTTTCGGAAGCGCTGCCGCTGACCGGCGTGGTGCTGACCAAGCTCGACGGCGACGCGCGCGGCGGTGCTGCGCTCTCCGTGCGCCACGTCACCGGCAAGCCGATCAAGTTCGCCGGCGTGGGCGAAAAGCTTACCGGGCTGGAAGCGTTCCACCCCGACCGCATGGCTTCGCGCATCCTCGGCATGGGCGACGTGCTGTCGCTGATCGAGGACGTACAAAAAAACGTCGATGTCGCCGAAGCTGAAAAGTTTGCGAAAAAATTCAAATCGGGCAAAGGTTTCGATCTCGAGGATTTCAAGCAGCAAATCGGGCAGATGAAAAAAATGGGCGGCGTGTCGGCGCTGATGGACAAACTGCCGGGTAATCTGGCGCAAGCCGCGCAGGGCGCACCGCAGATGGACGACAAGGCCATGCGCCGCATCGAAGGCATCATCAACTCGATGACGACCAAGGAGCGCACCTATCCCGATCTGCTCAAGGCCTCACGCAAGCGCCGCATCGCTGCCGGTGCGGGGGCCACCGTGCAGGAAGTGAACCAACTGCTCAAACAGTTCGAGCAGACGCAAAAGATGATGAAGATGATGGCCAAGGGCGGCATGCAGAAAATGATGCGCGGGTTAAAGGGGCGGATACCGGGGTTGCGGTAGGTGGGTCAATTGACCTTGATGTTGCCGGCCTTAACCACCTTCGACCACTTGGCGATGTCGCGTTGGATGATGCGCGCAAATTCCTCCGGCGAGGTGTGCGCAGGCGCCCTGCCGTCAGCGCGCAGCTTTTCCTGCACGTCGGGCAGTTTGAGCAGGTGCGCCAGCGTCTGATTCAGCTTCGTGACGATTTCTTTTGGCGTTCCTGCGGGCGCCCACATGCCGTTCCACGACGTGTGTTCATAGCCGGGTACGGTCTCGGCCACGGCGGGCAGGTCGGACAATTCCGGCCAGCGCTGCGCGGTGGTCACCGCGAGCGCGCGCACCTTGCCGCCCTTGACGTGTTGTATCAGCGCCGGCACGGATGACATGATAAATTGCACTTGCCCGCCTATCAGATCGGAAATCGCGGGCGCATCGCCTTTGTACGGCACGTGCGTCGATTGGGTGTTGGTCATTTGCTTGAACAGTTCGGTGGCGAGATGGGTTGCGCCGCCGATGCCGGACGAGCCGAAGTTGAAGGCAGCGGGCTTTGCGCGCACCAGCTCAATGAAGTCTTTCACGCTGGTTGCGCCGACCCCGTTATTCACGGCCAGCAGAAACGGTCCGCTGTGCAACAGGCCCACCGGTGTGATGCCTTTGACCGGATCGTACGCCAGTTTGTAGAGTGCGGCATTGGTGGCGTAACTCGTCGCCACGATGATTAGCGTGTAGCCGTCGGGGTTGGCGCGCACCACGATTTCGGCGCCGGTGGAGCC
>JANMXV010000154.1:0-2082 GCA_031381325.1 Betaproteobacteria bacterium
GTGCTGCTGCTCAATCTGCGCGAAGGCGACGAACCCAAAGTCGAAGCCGAAGCGCTGGTCGCGGCGGCCAAGGAATATCGTGCCACGGCGTTTTGTTTGAGCGGCGGCGGCATCGTGGCGTTTTATCAAACGCGCATCGCCGGCCATCGCATCTCCAACGGGCTTGGGGATCGCGATTTGCTGGCGGAAGTAATTCCGGTAGCGCATCGCGAGGGTATGCGCGTACTCGCGCGCATCGATCCGAGTTGCGCGCCGAAACAACTTGCCGAACAATACCCGGAGTGGTTCACACGCGACCGCAACGGCAACTTCTGCGAAGTCAGCGAGCATTATGTCACCTGTCCCAATGCGGGCTACTATCGCGAACGCATGGTCGAAGTGGTGCGCGAAATTCTGGGCCGCTACGACGCCGATGGCATCTGGAACAACCAGGGCAAATTCGCGGCATGGGAAACCGGCCTGTGTTACTGCAACACCTGCGAGTCGATGTTCAAAGCCGAGTCGGGCCACGCTATTCCACAAAAAGAAAACTGGGATGATCCGCTCTGGCGGCAATACAACGAATGGCGCTACCGGCGCATCGCCGATTGGGTGGCGCTGATGCATCGCGAGATACACGCGGTCAAGCGCGACGCGGTATTTATCGCCGCCGTGCAGTTGATGGAGTCGCTCGAAACCATACGCCCGGGCGGCTGGGACATCGACTACTGGCTCGACCATCAGGACATTCCCACCTTCGAATGCCAGCGCCGCCACACCGCGCCGTTCTGGCCGGGCATACAGGCCAAGTATCTGGCAACGCTCGCACCCGACAAACCGCGCTGGATGACGGTGAGCTATTTCTATCCGTGGTGGCGGCTGTATGCCGCGCCGGAAGCGGAGAATCGCCCGTGGATTGCGCAGCAGGTTGCGAATGGGGTAAGCCCGTGGCTGCACATCAACGGCGGCTATTCCGATCTGTTTGATCGCCGTGGCCTCGCGCCGATGAAAGCAGTGTTTCAGCGGCTGGAGCGCTGGCAGGGTTATCTCACTGGCGCGCAATCGCAGGCGCGTGTGGTGCTGGTGCTGTCGCGTCACACACAAGACAACTATGGCGGCGAAAAGCCGCAGGCGCGTTATCTCGATTTCATACGCGGCTGGTACTGCGCGCTGCAGGAAGCGCATATTCCGTTCGACGTGATTTCCGACAAGCTGATTTCACCGGAGCGGCTTGCGCGCTACGGCGTGGCAGTGATTTCGAATCTCGCTTGTGTGTCGGATGTGGCGGCGGCGGCGTTGGAGCAATACACCCAAGCCGGCGGCGGCTTGATCGCGAGTTTCGAGGCCGGGCAGTTTGATGCCGAAGGGGTTAAGCGTGTGGCGCCCGCGTTTGCGGCCACGCTCGGTGTCACGCGCACCGGCAAACGCGACGGGCTTAAATCCTCGTACGCCAAACTCGAAGCGCGCGATGATCCACTGCTCGAAGGCCTCGGCGACACCGACCTGATTCCGAATGAAGGCGCGCTGATTGAAGTCAAGGCAGCAGCAGGGCATGCCGTGCCGCTAACCTTGATTCCGCCGGTGATCGCGCATTCGGGCGCGACCATCAGCATCCCGGAATACAGCGCGATCCGTTCGACCACGAATATTCCCGTGGTCACGCGTGGCGCGTACGGCACTGGCCGCGTGGTGTATTTCGCCAACACCATGGAAGGGCTGTACTACCACTATGGTTTCCCCGACCTCGGTCGCGTGCTGGCGAACGCCGTGCGCTGGGCTTTGGGCGAACCGCTGGCACTGGAAGTCGAAGCGCCCGATTACGTCGATGTCACACATATGGGCCAGCCGGGGCGCGCGCTGGTGCATCTGATCAACCTGCCGTTGGATAAGCCGCTAAATACCGGCTGGCGGCATCCGGGACGCAATCTGGTTGACGTGCGCGATATCGTTGTTCGATTGCGGCCACGGGATGGGCAGCGCGTTAAGTCGGCGCGGCTTGCTACCAGTGAAACGCCGCTATCGCTATCGATGCTTGGCGGCGCAGTTAAGGTTACCGTGCCGAATCTGGCAGACCACGAGATTGTTGTTTTTGAATTGGGTGAG
>JANMXV010000171.1:0-9020 GCA_031381325.1 Betaproteobacteria bacterium
CGTGATCGGTGTTGAGATTGGGGCAGATGCCGGGAAACACACACGACGGCCGGCGGCACGCCGATTCGATGGTTTTGCTTTTGCAGGCAAGGCGATACATGTTGGCCGTAGGGCCGCCGAGATCGGAGATCACGCCGGTAAAGCCCGGCACGGTATCGCGTATGGTTTCGATTTCGTGAATGATTGAATCCGTGGAGCGGTTTTGAATAATGCGGCCTTCGTGTTCGGTGATCGAACAAAAGGTGCAGCCGCCGAAGCAGCCGCGCTGTATGGTCACCGAGAAGCGGATCATTTCGTAGGCGGGTATCTTCGCCTGCCCATACGCGGGATGCGGCGTGCGCGCATACGGCAACTCGTACACGCCATCCATCTCGCGCATAGTCAGCGGAATCGGCGGCGGATTGATCCACACTTCGCGTTCGCCGTGGCGCTGCACCAGCGCGCGTGCGTTGCCGGGATTGGATTCCACGTGCAGGATGCGCGAGGCGTGCGCGTAAAGCACCGGATCGCCGGCCACCGCATCAAACGACGGCATGCGGATTACGCTGCGTGCGCGGTCGACGTTTTTGACTTCGCGGATGAAGCGGACGACCTGCGCGACAGCCTTTTCGCTTTTCACCACTGGCGTTGCACTCAACCCCGCCTCCCTCACCCCCGGCCCCTCTGCTCCGCTCCAAGTGTTCCCTTGCCCCGGAGGGGGAGGGAAGACCTGCCCCTCTCCCATCGGGAGAGGGTGGCGCGCAGCGCCGGGTGAGGGAAAGGGGTTCGCAGCACCGCCAGATGTGCCTGTCCGCGCAACCGGTTTGTTGTCCATCGCATACGGATCCACCGGCGGATTCAACGCCCCCGGCAAATCAATGCGCGTGGAATCAATTTCGATCCAATCCGCAGGCACCGCCGCACGCACAAACGAGGTGCCGCGTATATCGGTAATTTCCGCGGGTTTTTTGCCCGCCGCGAGGCGATGCGCGATATCTACAATCGCGCGCTCGGCGTTGCCGTACACCAGCATATCCGCCTTGGCATCGATCAGCACCGAGCGCCGCACTTTCTCCGACCAGTAGTCGAAATGCGCGATGCGCCGCAGGCTCGCTTCAATGCCGCCGATAATGATCGGCACATCGTTGAACGCTTCACGCGCGCGCTGGCTGTAGACGATCACCGAACGGTCGGGGCGTTTGCCGCCCTCGGCTGCCGGCGTGTAAGCATCATCGCTGCGCAAGCGCCGGTCGGCAGTGTAACGATTGACCATCGAATCCATATTGCCGGCGGTGATACCGAAAAATAGTTTCGGCCGCCCTAACGCACGGAATGCATCAGCACTCTGCCAATCGGGCTGCGCGATAATGCCGACGCGAAAGCCCTGCGCTTCGAGCAAACGCCCGACAATCGCCATGCCGAAACTCGGATGATCGACATAGGCGTCACCAGTAACGATGATGATGTCGCACTCGTCCCAGCCCAGCACTTCCATCTCCGCGCGCGACATCGGCAGGAATGGCGCCGTGCCGAAACGCGCCGCCCAATACTTGCGGTGGCTGAAGATGTCTTTGGGATTGTCTGTGGCGCTGGCGGACATGCTGCTGGCGCTGTTTCGGGCGGGATTCATGGCGCGCATTATAGCCGCGCAGCACGGGGCGCGGCAGACTATAAGTATTAGTTTTGTGTAACATGCTTACAACGGGTAACTACCTGAATTACCACAGCTTCCACCACGGTTTGGCTGCCTCAACATTGCCCGCAAACGGCGTGTCTGAACTCTGCGGCTTCTGTTCCCATAGCACTGAAGGTCCGGCATCCTCAGTTACCGCAACGCTTGGCGCGCTTGCACCGGAAGATTTGTCCTTATCATCAAAATCGAGATTCTTGATGTAGCCCTGCATCACCACATCGAAATCGGTTTCGAGGTTGAGCAGCACCTCGCGCTCTGTGTCGTACAACGTGCTGAAGCCCAACTGTGAAAGTTGTTCGAGGTGCCGCCACACATCGCGCACAACGTCCTCAACCTGATCTGCCTTTGCCTCCCATGCCAGATCGATCTCGATCGCCTGATCGTAAATGTCAAAGCTGGACAGCTCACCTCGTGTCGTCAGATAAACGGTCAGGTATCTGCATTTGGGCGGGGATTCGCTGAAGGCTTGCGCCAGAAATCCTGTCGCAGGCGCTTGGGGTTCTTCGCAAGTCAGCTCGGGATTAAACGCCATCAGCGCCTCCTTGATCCCGGCATTGCGAATAGTCTTGCTCCACTTTTCCATCATAGCGCCACGGCAAGCGTCACGTGCGCGGTGCAATGCGCATTAAAGAATGTAGGATGCCGGTGAGCGTAGGATGCTGGTGAGCGTAGCGAACCGCATCAATCACCGCATCAAGCAGGGTCACGGTCGCGCAGGGTGCGTCACTCGACCGATGCGGTTCCTTCGTCACCGGCATCATTGATGCGGTTCCTTCGTCACCGGCATCCTACGGGCCTCGCTTTAGATAGCGCCATTGAACTGTCATCCCCGCTCAGTTGACGCTTTATAGCGCGGGCGCAGGTACGCGGTGGTGCATCGTTTGCACGGCAATTTGCGTTGCCTGTTGCGAGGGGTGGGGTATACAATTTGAACGATGCCAAATGCCACCCGCGTCGTTTGGCAGCCGGTAACACATTTCCTACGCGGAACACTCACTGAAGGGGTTAATATGAAACATGAGGGTAAGAATGCCGGCAGCGGAAAAGCAAAGGTGCTGGTTACCTATATTGTTGAAAAGGGCAAGCCGCTCGCCACGCCGGCAAAGTGAAAGGGATTCATTTTTCCTTTTGGCGTAGCTTGATGCAGCCTGCTCGAAACAAGGGTGCGCATTCCGATATGCGCGCCCTTGTTCCGTCAGCCCGTAGGATGCTGGTGACGAAGGAACCGCATCGGTCGAGCTTGTCGCGGCAAGTTCAATCGCCTTGTAGAGTTAGGCGCATTGCGGTTCTCGCATTTCTCTATGCCAAGAACGAAGTTAAGTATTTGTTTTTATTGAGAATTTACGGTTTCTCTGTGAGCTTGAGCAGCGCAGACACATCGCGCGATTTTTCGACATCCATCACCGCATCAGCCAATGAACCCGCGCGCTTCGTACCGATGACCGGCGCGGCAAGACTTTCAAATTTGACCAGCAGTTCCTGGTCGCTCATCGAATTCTGGATCGAGCCTTTGGGGTAATCGACTTGCGATGTGAAGGTGCGTCCGTCGTTCAGCGTCGCGACCATTTTGCACGACACGCCGCGCGGCAGCGAGGCATCTACGGCGATGCTTGTCGCGTCGCTCAACTGCTTGACCCTGGCATTGCGTATGTTGCGGTCACTGTATTGCTTGAGCAGCGCCTGACCTTCCAGCAACGCCACTGCCACCGAAAACGGCAGCGACACCTGCGCCTCATGATAGGTGCGCGGCGTTCTATTCTGGTGGTAAAGCGCCCAATCTGGATGGCGCGTGAAGTGGATAGCCTTCACCGCGGCCACATCAAAGCCCGGCTGCGTGCGCACATCCAATGCGCAATCGATGGCATTGTGTATCGGTCGCGCGCATGAATACGGCTTGAACTCGATCAACAATTCGTAGGGCTGGTTGATGCCTTCGATCAACGCCTCGGGGAAATTCTTGTCGGTGAACGCTTTAAGGAATCCGCGCTCGCCCTCGAATATGGTATCGGCCCCCGTGAAACCCAGTTGCGCCATCAGCGCGGCAGTCACGCCATTGCGCGCCGTCGGTCCCGGATTGAAACGCTTTTGCATCGACGGGCCGTACATTTCCATCAGGCCGGATGCCTGCGCGCCGGCCATGCCCAGTGCGTTGGTGATTTTCTCCGGCGAGAGTTTAAGAATTTTCGCGGCGGCAATGGTCGCGCCGAATACGCCGCAAGTCGGCGTGGTATGAAACGCGCGATTGCGCAACGAGTTATTCGCGGCACGGCTAACGCGCTCCATCATCTCGCAGCCGGCGGCAAGTGCAACCACCAATTGCCTGCCGCTGGCTTTGTGGGCATCAGCCACCGCCAGCGCCGACGAATACACCGGCGGGCTGAAATGAAACAACGCCAACACGTCGATGTCATCCAGCTCGATACTGTGCGAGGAAATTGCATTGGCGAACGCCGTGGTCGCCATTGATGACTTCGCATTGTCGCCGATGAGCCGCGCACCGCTTTTGCCCCCTTGCTCGCGCGCAAAGCGCCGCGCGATGCGCCCGCTTTCGCTTTGGCTGCCGGCGAGTGCGACTCCGAGATAATCGAGTAACAGACGTTTAACCGCATGGCGGGATGCGGGGGCTATGTCGTTGTAAGTTTGTTTGGAGAAGCGGGTTGCAAGTTGCCGGGCGTGGGTTTGTTGGGTCATGATTTTTGAGGTGAGGTTGGAAATTATGCGAATGAGGGCCGTATCGAGCTTACAACAAGCGCTTGTTTCCTAAGTGATAACCGGTGCTGCAATCAGCGCCAGGAGTTCAGACGTATTGTCCATGGTGTCGAGGCCCGCAACGAGCTTCACCACCTTGTCGATATTCGCCTTCGCCAGACAGGCGCTCACCACGTGGCGGAACTTGTATTCGATGTCCTCCGGCTTCAACGGATTTTCCGGACTGCCGCGGCGGTGATGCAAAAGCTTCTCGATCACGCGCCCGCCCTTCGCCGTGACCCTCACACGCGCGGCATGACGAAACGGTGCGCCCATTTTTTCGATTTCCGGGTCTACTGTCGCCGTGATGCGCGAAATAAAATCGAAAATCGCCGGATCACGCAGACGTGACGCCTTGTATTGCTCGGTAAACGCCATGCCGTCGAGCGCTGTCACCGCGAGACCGTAATATAGATTCATCTGCGCCGCGGTAACGCCCTGCGCCTTGTATTCCCACGCGCAGTGTACGTGCGTCATCGGGCTCAATCCCGTTTCTACTTTGGTGATATCACCGGCTTTAAGATTATTTTCGCGCATGATTTCCGCAAGGCCATCGAGCGCGGTATGTATGCTGGTCACGCTGGCGTGCGGCTTGTAACCGACGTTCAATGTTTCCCATTCTTTACCCAGCCCGTCGGTGAGGCGCGCCGCATTCGGTGTATCGGAATAGACCGAGAGATAGCCGCCATACGCCGCTTCAAGCACGTCGGTAATGCCGGTAAAGCCCTGCTGCGCCAGCAACGCGGAGTACACGCCGCTCTGCGCTGCACGTCCCGAATGAAAGCGTTTTACCATCGCGCCTTCCTGCGCCGCCATCAAGCCGCCCGCCTGTGAACCGGACATGCCGAGCGCGTGCTGGAACTGCTCGGCATTAAGATTCAACATGCGCGACGCCGCCGCGCTGGCAGCAAATACACCGGAGGTGCCCTGCGGATGAAAGCCGCGAAAAAACAAGCCCATGGTCGCGGCATTGCCTACGCGCGCGCCGATTTCATAACCCGCGACCATCGCTGTAATTACATCGCGGCCCGACGAACCGCCTGCTGCTTCCGCAAATCCAAAAACCACGGGTGGCGCGAGGGAGCCGATATGGAGGATGGATTCTTTGTGTATGTCGTCGAGCTCAAACGCGTGGCCGGAGGTGCCGTTCACCAGTGCCGCCAGCGACACGGAGGTTTTCTTGCCCATGCCGAACAACGATGCCACGGGCTTGGCGCCCTCGGCCATCGCGAGCACGGCAACTTTCTGTGTCCACGGCAGCGTTGCGCCATAGAGCGCGCAGCCGATGTGATCGAGCACCGAGAGCTTGATGCGCTCGATCACTTCTTTGGGCAGATCGCTGAACTGAATGGCGGATGCGAAACGCGCAAGGTCGCGCGTCGCGTGTTCGAGTAATGGGGGTTTGGAACTGCTCATATCTCAAATCTCAATATTCAATAAGTTGGCACTGCATCCAGCCGTACCACGATGTCTTTCAATTCGTTTGAAGCCGCCGGATAACGCTGCATCACCAGCGGATCATGCCCCGGCACCACATGCTTGGGCGAATCGGCCAGCGCCAGCAGCTTGGCGTAACCGTCCAGCGTTTCACCCAGATGATACGTGGTCGTGAACACGCGGCCCTTCTCGAAATGCTCGTAGTAATGGCTGGTGTCGGAGGCCACCACCACCCAGCCGCGCGCGGTGTGTACACGCACGCATTGCAAGCCTGCGGTGTGCCCGCCAATATGATGCAGGCTGATGCCGGGCGCGAGTTCCGCGTCGCCTTTGTAGAATGTAACGCGATCTTTGTAAACGAGGCGCACCATGCCGATGACTTCTTCGACTTCGTAGCCGTGATTAAACTGCCGGTGACGCATGTGACGGCCCGTGGCATAAGCCATTTCGTCATCCTGCAAATGAAACTGGGCCACGGGAAAATCCTGAAAGGTGCCGGCGTGATCGTAGTGCAGATGCGTGATCACCACGTTTTTCACTTCTGCGGCCTTCACGCCCAGCAACGCAAGGCCGTCGGCGGGCGAGCGCAGGAACACGCGCTTGCGCTGTTCGGCCATCGCTTGCGTAAAGCCGGTATCGATCACGAGCGTACGCTCGGCATTGCGCACCAGCCACACAAAGTAATCCATCGGCATCGGCGTGTTGTGCGGATCGCCGCCAACAAAATGCACGGGTCGCATGGCATCGCGGGTGGCGTATTTGATGGCGTAAATTTCGTAGTCAGGCAGTGTCATGGAGTTCCTTCAAAAATTAACTGCAAAAGCTTTTTTGCCACAGATTAACGCAGATGAACACAGATTAATCCCCTCCACTGTCGTTCCTGCCCTCGAATGCCTTAGTCGGGGGCGGGAACGACAGGGTTGGTTGTTTATCCTGCAAATCCTGTTCATCCATGTTTAAATATTTTGTCTTTTACAGAAGCTACACCACGAAAGCGATGATCCACGCTTAGTGCTGCGAGCCAGCCGTCGCGCAGGCATGACAGAAAATCTCCCGGCCGGTAGCAGTCGCCGGCCAGTGCGTATTCGACGCCGGCTTCTTGCAGCAGCGGCACTACATCACGCACGGGTGCGGGACCGGTGGCAAAGATCAGCGCATCGCCTGCGTCAATGTCACGCACGGCGCCGTCATCAGCGCGCAGTGTTAGTGTGGCGCCCACAGCACGCTCGACTTTGACACGCGTCAGCATCTGCGTGCCGCGCGCCGCCAGCCGCTCGACCAGTTCCATGCGGTTATTGCGCGCCATACCGGACGCAATCGTGTCCAGCATTTCGATCAGCGTGCATTGCTTGCCCTGCGCCGTCAGCAGATCGGCGCTTTCCGCGCCGACCATGCCGCCGCCGATGATAGTCACGCGCTTGGCCGCTGCAAGCAGCAATGGGTCATGCAGCACGTCCCACGCATGCAATACACGCACCGCGCTGTCGAGTTGCGACACATCGAACGGGTGCGCGCGCGGCAGTACGCCGGTGGCGACGATCACGAAATCCGGCGCATACGCGCGTAGCGCCGTGACGGTTGCAGTCATCGAAGTGCGAATGCGCACGCCCAGTTCGCGCACGAGATTCAGGCGGTAACTCAACACGGGCTCCACTTCCACCTTGTCCGGCGCGGCCATCGCCAGCGGCATTTGTCCGCCGATCCGTGCAGATTTCTCCCACACTTCAACAACATGTCCCCGCGCGGCGGAAGCGCGCGCGGCTTCAAGACCGGTAATGCCTGCTCCGATCACCAGCACGCGCCCGGGCGATTTCGTTTTCCGCTCAGGAAACAACTGCGGCTCAGCGTGTTCCAGTGCTTCAAACTCGGTGCCGATCACCGGGTTATGCACGCAGGCGACATCCTTCTCCAGTGTCAGCCGCTCAAAGCACACATTGCACGCAATGCACTTGCGGATGGGTGCCTTCACCGCGCCAAACGCTTTCAGGCACCAGTGCGGATCGGCATACAGTGCGCGGCCCACCGAGATGAAATCGGCGCATCCGTCGGTGAGCAATTTCTCCGCGTCCGCCGGGTCAACCACACGACCAGCCACCAGCACGGGAATATTCACCGCCTGCCTGATCGGTTTCGCGTAAGGGCCAAGGCAGCCACGCGCAAACGATGGCGGCTGTATGCAGTATTTCGACAACTGCGGACTTTCATTGCTGCCTCCAGAGAGATCAAGCGCAGCAACCCCTTGTTTTTGAAGATGTTTTGACAACTCTATGATATCGGCTTCGCTGTAGCCGCCAGCGGTGAATTCGGTTGCAGACAGGCGCACGATCAACGGAAAATCCGGCAGCGTCTGCTTCACGCGATCCAGCGTCTCCAACAAAAATCGCGCGCGATTCTCGAACGATCCGCCATAGGCATCGTTGCGGTGATTCAATCGCGGTGTGAAAAACTGCTGAAGCAGATAGCCGTTGCCCGCGTGAATTTCAACGCCATCGTAGCCGGCCTGATACAGCCGCCGCGTAGCTGCGACAAACAATTTTTGTATTTCAATAATTTCCGCCACCACAAGGGGGCGCACATCATCGCCGGTATTCGGGTTCTTCCATGGCGATGGCCCCACCGGCTCCATATTCAGCACATGCCGCCGCAGCAAGGCGCCACGGTGATTCAGTTGCGCGCACACCAGCGCGCCGTGCGACTTGATCGCTTCGACGATGCTTGCCAAGCCGGGAATAAATCGGTCGTGATACACGCACAGCGAGTTGTGATGCGGTCGCGCGAATTCAGTCACCACCATCGCCTCGGTCATGATCATGCCCACACCGCCGCGCGCACGCTCGGCGTAATACATGCGGTCACGCTCGGTCGACAAGCCGTCGGTGGTGCTGTAGTTGGTACCCATAGGCGCCATCACCACGCGATTGCGCAGCTTGAGCGGGCCTATCTGGCCGGGTTGGGAAAGTAACATTAAGGTCAACGACTGAAGGTCAAAAACTTTTTAACCACAGATAAACACGGATGAACACGGATAAGTGCAAAGTCAAAAGCATGAGCCACAGAGGACACAGAGTGTCACCGAGTAAATAGCAAGAGTTCTTCTCTGTGGTCTCTGTGTCCTCTGTGTCCTCTGTGGCCGATTTTCTTTTTGAAGTTATCTGTGTTCATC
>JANMXV010000173.1:0-2781 GCA_031381325.1 Betaproteobacteria bacterium
AGCTTCTTCGTCCGCCACGCCTACTTCCTCGGCGCCAACGACCCTTACAACGCACTCAAGACCACTCTGAAAGCTGAGATCGATGCGGAGGCTTGGGCTACGCTGAACAGTGATACTTCGCGAGCCTTTGACAAACCGAAATCTGGGCGCATCGCGGTGAAGGTCATCAATCACTTGGGGGATGAGGTGATGAAGGTGTTTCGGATAGCGTAGTATTGGGCTCAATATGAGAGACCGACTAACCCATCTTAAGTCTCCCCCCATTGTCGAGGCAGTACTCGATATTGATTGCGATATGCCGCCTGCGTTCGCATCGGGTAAGTTAATAGAATCCGCCCACGACGTGTTCCGCGAGCATTACCCGAAATTTCGAACACAATTTATTCAGGCCTTACAATTTGAAGCAGCAGCGGGTCGCGCACCGAATGTGACGACCGGACAAGGGATACAGGCGCTCCAATTTTTGCAAGAAGACGAGAAACAGCTTGTGCAAGTGCGGGCACAAGGTTTTTCTTTTAATCGATTGGCCCCATATAAGAGGCTGGATGACTACTTGCCTGAAATAGAACGGACGTGGCGACTATTTGTCGATCTTGCTGCGCCAGTGCAAATTCGGCTCATCCGATTACGGTATATCAATCGCATTCTCCTACCGATGACGGCTGGCCGGGTCGAATTGGATGATTACCTGAAGCTCGGTCCACGACTTCCGAATGAAGACATACTGACATTCGAAGGATTTCTTACTAAACATTCTGCAGTGGAATCAAATACGGGTAATCGAGTAAATATTATACTTACAGCGCAGCCACCAGAAAATGATAAGCTTCCTATAATATTTGATATTGAAGCCTATCGATTGGGTAATGCAGAGCCGCATGACTGGATAGGTACCCTCTCGATAGTTCAATCTTTGCGGCGCTTGAAGAACCTTGTTTTTGAGAATTCTCTTACAGACCAATGTTTGAAGCTGTTTCAGCAGTAAGCGTCCAGCAGGGATTTAGCTCCCTTTATTCGCTTGCGCGCCCCGGAAGCGCTATTTCGGCTGAAGCGCAAGTGGTGCTACTAGCCGCTACCAGTGTGGTGGACTCTGTAGAACGCTCGCAAGCGTTGTTCGGTGACAAAGCGACTGCAATCTCGCAGCTATGGGCGCTTGCGAACGAATGTGGCGAACCCGGCTGGGATGGCGATGATGCGCTACCGTTGGATCATAGAGCGGTCTTCAGAGCTGTTGCTGTCATACGGACTTTGCCGGAAGGCGTGCCGTTGCCAGAATTTGCGCCTGAACCCGACGGTTCAATTTCTCTTGATTGGATATCGTCCCGCAATCGTCTGTTTTCATTGAGCGTGGGCATTGGCGATCGCCTACCTTACGCGTGGTTGGACGGGACCGATAAGGGGCACGCAGTCGCCCGCTTCGATGGAGTAAGTGTTCCGGCCAGGATTCTGGAAGGCGTTAGGGCAATCTTAAATGGCGGAAGTGCTCTCGTCTGGTCTCGCTGAAATTGTTGATGACGAGGAAAGCCTCGCCAGATTTCTCACATCGACCAGTCAATTCAATGCTGTCGGCGTAAAGCCGTCGGCTTTTCTGCCGAATCCCAAGAACGGAGAGACATCTGTATTCCGTCATGGAAGTCAACCCGAGGAATCTCTGTGGCAAATCGGGGAAGAACATCTGGCTGGAGTCCGAACGCTTCATGGAGCCGCTATTGTTAAGACAATGCACGTCAGGTCTACGGGATTGAACGTAATAGCCGAGGAGCCCCCGCCACGGCATGCCAACATAATCGATTGGCCGTGGTCGCAATCCGATCCAGAGATGGGAAAGGCCGAACAAAAAGAGCGAGCTATTGTTATTGCTCAGCACGCCGAGCTGCTTCGACGGTAACGGATGGAATTGTCGGTGCGACGCCCACTTCCTCGGCGCCAACGACCCCTACAACGCGCTCAAGACTACGCTTAAGGCTGAGTCGACCCGGAGGCTTGGGCCACGCTGGACAGTGACACATCACGGGTTTTTGACAAGCTGAAATAGGGGCGCATTGCGGTGAAGGTTATCAATCATCTGGGGGATGAAGTGATGAAGGTGTTCAAGGTTGGTACATGGTTGTTAATCGATGAGCGCATAAGGTTGGCATGGCCATAGGTTCTAAAACGTCACAGCAGCGGATTTCCGATTTTGAGCGAATTGAAAGCAAAAAAGATCAGGCGACCGAAGTGCTTGCTAGCAACGCATCCCTTCCCGACGACTTCTGGCAGGCAATGAGCTTTGACGAACTCGCGGCGGCGCAAGGCGTAGGTCCAATAACAAATATTGACGCGCTTGTCGGAACGTGGCCGGGCGAGGTGAATGACGGGTTTGAAGAGTTGATCCACAGGTTGCGGCAAGCGAACATCAAGGCTACCTAATTGTTCAACGATGGGAGAGTCATCGCTGATGCCTGGAGAGGTTGCAGCGCAGAAACGGCTACGCCCTAGTAAATTCATAAAATTATATTAAAATCAATAGGTTATAATATAATTTGCTAAGTCGAGATTCGATTCCTTGGTATCTCTTCACCATGAAAATCGATCATTAGAAACTCGATAATCATGGTATTGATGCCATCATGATCAAACTCTGAGAGTCGCAGGCTGATGGACTTCCGTATCGCCGACACCTTTACCGATAGCCTCGCACGTCTAACGGGTGACGAGCAGAAGGCCGTCAAGACGACCGCCTTTGATTTGCAGATCAATCCGGCCAGCCCCGGCATGCAGTTTCACAAGCTCGACAAGGCG
>JANMXV010000177.1:0-11228 GCA_031381325.1 Betaproteobacteria bacterium
TGCGCTCCTGCCAAGCCGGTGTGTATGGCGTGTCATCGTCGAAGTCCCTGGCGGCCAGCTCATTGGCCAGCCCGCGTGCCACGCCGTAGTTCGCCACCTGCAGATCGAACACAGTGGCCACCAGTGCTTCGCGCTTGTCGCCTTCCTTGCCCAGCGCGATGCGCTGCACCGGCACGGTACGCACCAGCACATCGCCACTGCCGCCGTCACCTTGGCCCTTGAGCATGTTGTTGGGAAAGTGCTCGCTCTCAATGCCGCCGAAGTACGGGAAGCCAACTTTTGCGGTTTCCTGGCTCGGCGCGCCGCCTTCAAGCAACG
Source organism: Betaproteobacteria bacterium (assembly GCA_031381325.1). GTDB lineage: Bacteria > Pseudomonadota > Gammaproteobacteria > Burkholderiales > SG8-41 > UBA5216. The sequence continues at coordinate 319 of JANMXV010000177.1, forward strand.
ACAGTTTGAGCTTCACGTCGTTACCGCGGCACGCCTCTTTGGCTTCGAGGTTCCACTGGCCCTGGTCGGCACGGCCATCCGGCCCCCAGCGGAAACCGATGGCGCCATTGGGCAGCACCACATTGCCAGCCTCATCGAAGGCGACCGTTTTCCACTCCGGATTGTTGGCCTGGCCGAGCTTGTCGCTGAAATCCGATGCACGCACATAGCGGTCAGGCACCATAATGACTTCGCCGCTCGGCAGGGAATGTTCTTTCAGCATCACCAGCATCGGCATGTCGGTGTAGCGGCGCACGTAATCGTCGAAGTAAGCGCTACGCTCCCCGCCGCCATCGGGGAAATAAAACTCCTTCAGGATCACATGACCCATTGCCATCGCTACCGCCGCGTCGGTGCCCTGCTTCGGATGCATCCAGATGTCGGCGAGCTTGGCGACCTCGGAATAGTCGGGCGTAACGGCTACCGTCTTGGTGCCCTTGTAGCGAACCTCGGTGAAGAAGTGCGCGTCCGGTGTGCGCGTCTGCGGCACGTTGGAACCCCAGGCGATGATGAAGCTGGAGTTAAACCAGTCGGCCGACTCGGGCACGTCGGTCTGCTCGCCCCAGACCTGCGGACTGGACGGCGGCAGATCGCAGTACCAATCGTAGAAACTCATAGACACGCCGCCAATCAGACTCAGGTAACGGCTGCCGGCGGCGTAACTCACCATCGACATGGCGGGAATGGGCGAGAAGCCGATCACGCGATCGGGGCCGTGCTTCTTGATGGTGTAGACGTTGGCCGCGGCGACAATCTCATTGACCTCGTCCCAACCCGAGCGCACGAAGCCGCCGAGACCGCGAATGCTTTGATAGTCGCGCCGCTTGACGTCGCTTTCGACGATGGAAGCCCACGCCTCCACCGGGTCTTTATCCAGGCGCGCCTCGCGCCAACTCTTGAGCAAGCGGCCACGCACCAAGGGATACTTCACGCGATTAGCGCTGTACAGGTACCACGAGTACGACGCGCCTCGCGAGCAGCCGCGTGGTTCGTGATTGGGCATGTCCCAGCGCGTGCGCGGGTAGTCGGTCTGCTGGGTTTCCCACGTCACGATGCCGCCTTTGACATAAATCTTCCACGAGCATGACCCCGTGCAATTCACGCCGTGAGTGGAGCGCACGATCTTGTCGTGCGCCCAGCGATTGCGGTAGGCGTCCTCCCAGGTGCGGTCTTCGCCCGTGACTACGCCGTGGCCGTCGGAGAAGGATTCCCGCGGTTGCGAGAAATAAGTCAATCGATCAAGAAAGTGGCTCATACAGATTTCCCGGAAAGTTTGTGTCGAAACACAAGTGAGGCAAAGATCAAGGGTTCTTTACGTACGCATTGGTGCGCAGATAGAACCACCAATTGAGAATCAGACAGAGGGCATAGAAAACAGCGAAGCCGTACATCGCAATCTCCGGCGTGCCCGCCTTGATCTGCCCGCCGATCACCACTGGTGCAATGAAGGCGCCGTAGGCCGCTACCGCCGATGTCCAGCCCAGCACCGGGCCGGCCTGAGTGCGGTCGAAAATCACGCCGATGGTACGGAACGTCGAACCGTTGCCGATGCCGGTGGCGGCAAACAGCAGCACAAACAGCACCATGAACAACAGAAAATACTGTTCCGGCGTCGGTGACTTGTAGGCAAGCAGCATCACGTACCCCACCGCGACCGAGGCCAGCACCATCACCACTGAGATGATCTGGGTGACGATCGAGCCGCCGACCTTGTCGGCGATCCAGCCGCCCACCGGTCGGATCAGCGCGCCGACGAACGGACCGATCCAGGCGTAGGTCAGTGCCGGAGGCGCGTTCGGGTTGTTCAGCGTGTGCTGCATCACGCCGGCCGCATCGGGCACATGGCTGACGCCGAAGATCACCTTGATCGACAGCGGCAGCGCCATCGAGAAGCCGATGAATGAACCGAAAGTGACGATGTAAAGCGCTGTCATCGACCACGTGTGTTTGTTCTTGAAGATTTCGAACTGCTTGGCAATATTGGCCTTCATTTCACCGAAGGCGGCGAGCTTCATCACCAGCAGCGTGCTGATAATAATCAGCGGCATGGCAACCCACATATTCAGCAAGCCGAGGCCCGTGGGCGCGGGTAGGTACAGATACAAACCGAGGCCGGCCGGCAGGAAAGACAAGGTGTACAGCCAGGTGATCTTGATAAAGGCGGCAATCGTGCCGCCGATATTGGGCGACACCGTCAGCAGGTTGTTCATGCCGAACCAGCACAGGATCGACAGCGGCACCAGCGACAGCAGCCACGCGAAGCCGGCGTTCTGGATATAGGTGGGCGTGCCGGCAGCAATCTTGCCGAAAATCCAGCCGCTGTCTTTCACCAGCGTCATCGGCTCGCCGCCGAATGTACCGAAGGCGCCAAAGAGGCTCACGGTCATCACCATAGGAATGATGACCTGCATGCTGGTCACGCCAAAGTTGCCCAGCCCGGCGTTGATACCCAGCGCCGTGCCCTGCAGCCGCTTGGGAAAGAAGGTGCTGATATTCGACATTGAACTGGCAAAGTTGCCGCCGCCCACGCCCGACCACAGCGCCATCAACTGGAATGCCCACAGCGGCCAGTCCTTGTGTTGCAGGGCAATCCCTGTTCCGATCGCCGGGGCCAGCAACATCGCGGTCGTCAGAAAGATCGTGTTACGTCCACCCGCAAGGCGAATCAGGAACGAAGCCGGAATGCGCATGGTGGCGCCGGCCAGTCCCGAAATCGCAGTCAAGGTAAACAATTCAGCTTGCGTGAACGGAAAACCAAGATTCAGCATCTGCACGGTGATGATGCCCCACATGCCCCAGATCGCGAAGCCGCACAGCAGGCTCGGCACCGAAATCCACAGGTTGCGGTAGGCGATGCGCTTGCCCTGCGATTCCCAGAAGACAGGGTCTTCAACATCCCACTTCGCGACATCGGCGCCCGTTGGGCCTGCTTTATTGGTCATGGTTGTTCTCATTTTTGGTGACTCAGGAGAAGTGCGCGGGGTCGGGATGCTTTCTGCCTTCCGCCAGACCCATCGGGCGCACTTCAGAGAAATACATCCACATCAACGACACCCAGACGATGCCAAACATCAACATGAAGGCGGATGAACGCACGCCGGTCAGGTCCACCAGCGCGCCGAACATGATGGGCAGAATAAATCCACCCATACCGCCCGCCAGCCCGACGACGCCGGACACCACGCCAATGTTTTGCGGATAGTCGTCCGAGATGTATTTGAACACCGAGGCCTTGCCGATCGCAAAAGCGATGCCCATGGTGAACATGATGACGGTGAACAGGGCCGCATTCAGACCGATATGAAAATTTTTGGGGCCGGACACAGTGTGAATTGTGAATTCGGTTTGCGGATAGGATAAAAAGAACAGGCACACAAGCCCCACCCACAACACCCACCAAGTGATCGTATGGGCGCCGTATTTATCCGAGAACCAGCCGCCAATCGCACGCAGAATGCCTCCGGGAATGCTGAATGCTGCGGCAAGCAGGGCCGCAATCTGGATGTCGAATCCGTACTCGGTTATGTAGTATTTGGTCATCCACAACGACAGTGCTACGTAGCCGCCAAAGACGATGGAGTAATACTGGCTGTAACGCCATACCTTCGGGTCTTTTAGCGCCATCAACTGCTCTTTGACCGTTACTTGTGCGGCGTCAGCGGTGTGTGATTTATCGGTAAAGGTGAAAAACCAGAACAGTAGCGCTGTGGCCAGCATCAGCACGGCATAGACTTTCGGAACCATAGCCCAGCCGTAAGCGACAACTAGGGTCGGTGCAACCAGCTTGGTCACCGCCGCCCCGGTATTGCCCATCCCGAAGATACCCATGGCAAACCCCTGGCGGTTTCTTGGGAACCAGCGCGCGCAGTAGGCGATGCCGACAGTGAAAGAGCCGCCGGCCACGCCCACGAACAGGCCAGTCACCAGGAAATGCCAGTATTCGGTGGCCCAGGAAATCATCCAGATGGGAATCACCGTGGACAGCATCAGGATGAAGAACACGATGCGCCCGCCCAAGCGGTCCGTCCACATGCCCAGCGGCAGACGGATCAGCGAGCCGGTAAGGACTGGCATCGCCACGAGAATGCCGAATTGCGTTTCGTTGAGGCCGAGCGACTTTTTGATGGGAATGCCAATCACGGCAAACATCATCCACACCATGAAACATACCGTGAACGCTATCGTGCTCGCCGTAACCACGGACCATTGCTTGTACTTTTCTGAAGCCATCTGTTGCCCTTTCGCGCTTGATACGCCGGAGCAAAGTTTAAGCGGGAGACACCAGCCTCCTCTTGATCCAAATCAATTCAAACTTGATTTACTGCGACCATCAAACTGATGACTTTGGTCCGGCACGATTTCGACCATCTTGTGCGTAGTGTCGATCTGTATTGTTTTGACGGGTTATGGATCAAGTTAAGGATCATCCGGCCGGTCGGAATTCGACATGAAAATGCAGTTTTGCCAACGGAAAAATTACCCAAGGCGAAGACTCGTCATGAAACCATATCCTCCAAGTCCTTGTTTGTACGGTAACGTACATAATTCCACTCGCGCTTTTTTCTATTCGCAACAACTCCCGCATGATTCGCGCTAAGGGCAACCGAGCGGACGTGCGGGCTGCTCGAGCGGGCGGAAATTGTTGATGTCGGCATGCCGCCGTAAAACGTTTCGTGAACACCCTGTCGCTGCGGCCCATTTCAGCGGCACGCATCCACGCACGCCGTCACCGCCCAAACCATTCGGGCGCAACGCGGCAGAAAAATCCATCGACAGCTAATGGGCCAGGCTGCAATCCGTGAATCATTCCATAGAGGCCAACCACGGCGAGCACCCCTGCAACGGCCAGCCGCGCACCCCACATCTTTAACGCCAGCCGCAGGCGGCTTGCCAAGCCGCTCATCAGCAGCATATTCGGCAGCGTGCCCAGACCAAAGGCAAGCATCACCACTCCGCCCTGAAGCGGCTGGCCGGTACTCATTGCCAACAACAAGACGGCGTACACCATGCCGCACGGCAGCCAGCCCCACACCATGCCGAGATGTTCGCAGTCAAAGTGACATGCGTGAAATACGGGGATGCTATCATTCGACAAAAATGATATCATATAAGTATCCATTCGACGGGGTGATAGCCATGGCAGCCGTGACCATCAGAAATTTACCGGATGAAACCCTGCGCGCTCTCAAGAAGCGCGCCGAACAGCGTGGGCGCAGCACGGAGGCCGAAATGCGCATGATCTTGCAGAATGCGGTACGCCCGCACCGCGGCATGGGAACGGTGTTGGCGGAAATCGGCCGAAAACATGGGGGCGTTGAATTTCCGAAGACACGCAGGCGTAGCCCGGTGCGGCCGGTGAACTTTGAATCGTGATTATTCTGGATACGAATCTTGTCTCCGAACCCCTCAAACCGAAGCCTAATGCGGCGGTGTTGGCTTGGTTGAATCGGCAAGCGCCGGAAACGCTCTACCTCACCACGATTACGTTGGCCGAGCTACGGGCGGGCATCGAGATATCACCCGTGGGGAAACGTCGCACGGCGTTGCTGGAGGCGACGACAGAATTGGCCGCCCAGTTTGAGGGGCGCGTCCTGTCGTTCGATCAGGACAGCGCACACGCGTTTGGGCGCGTGTTCGCGAGCACGCAAGCAGCGGGCAATCCGATTCACTTTGGCGATTGCGCGATCGCCGCAATCACCATCAGGCGCGGTTTCGTGCTGGCGACCCGAAATGTGCGGGACTACAAGGGCGCAGGCATTGAACTGATTAACCCTTGGAACGCACCCTAATGAAATCGGACGGACGCCATGCGCGCCGAGAGCGCTTTGAGGGCCCTTGCTGGGCTGTAAAATTTACAATTTGATCTGCCACTGGCTGTCAAAACAGGCGTTGGGCGACCAGCAACTCGCAGCCATTTGCGGAAGTAGAGTTTTCAATTTTTGCAGCCCGAAAGCTGCCGCTAGGACAATTACAAAATCGTGTCTGACCCTATTTTATTCTTGCTCAAGTACCTCGCTGCGCCCGACGCCGTGAGAGTGATGAAGGCGAATGGCCTGGAGCCGCCGGGCTGATGACAACGGGTGGCTCGCTGAGTTTGTAGATACTATGGTTTTTTCTTCGTTGTACATAGGTTATTCAGGCGCAACACCCAGCAACTTCAGCGCCCGCACCGTCGCGGTGGTGCGGGTCTCGACCCCAAGTTTCTGGTAGATATGTTCCAGATGCTTCTGCACCGTGCGGTCGCTGAGCCCGAGAATCACGCCGACGTCGGCATTGGTCTTGCCTTTGGCCACCCACGCCAACACTTCGGATTCCCTCGGCGTCAGGCCGTGCGCACCCAACGCGCTCCACGCGGCGTCGCCGCGTTTTTCGTTGAGTAGCAACAGATGCTCGTCGTGAAAGTGGTCGGGAATGAGCTGCACGGTCAATTGCCTGCCGTTCTTCTCCACGACCAGCGGCTCGCGCGGTAATGGTGCGAGCGTTTCCTGCGCAACCAGCGCTAGCTGACGCCGGTACCACTCCGCGAAGCAGTCCGGCAGACGGTCACCGCTCGCCGGAAACAGGGTGCGGCAGTACTGCGCAATCCACGCCTTTGCCTGTGGCGTCCAGCGTTTTACACAGCCGGTTTCCGACAGCACAATAACGCTGCTGGTCGGGCCTTCGAGTAATTCAAATAGCGCGTCCACGTCCCGGCTCAGGCGATTCAAGGAAGCGGTATTGCGAAAGGCCTGCACCAGATGTGGATGCAGCCGGTTCAGCAGCCCGCGCTCCCGCTCGGTAAAATCGCGCTGGAGGCGCGTCAACAATACGGCAGTGACGACCGTGGGGCCGGCGGGAAAAAAGATGCCCATCTGGTATCGGGCGCCGAATTGCCGCGTGAAGGCGTCGCGTTCACCGTAGCGCTGGAACTGCGATTTTGTCATCACCTGCGAGGTCTTCTGCGCGCGCCCGTCGCCGGTCTGCAGGTAATAGCGGAACAGCGGATGATTCCCGAAGTCCTGCTCGAGGCCAGCCAGTGCGCCATTCAGGGCGCCGTCCACCGTGCCGTCATGATCCTTGACCACCGCAGGCTGCATGACCAGCCGCGCGGTCTGGCGCTCGATGTCGAAATCGCCGTAGACGACGCGCTCTGCCGCAATGATGCGCGCCAGTGCGCCCATCGTGCGACCGGCGAAATCCTCCAGCGCGCGCCGATCGTAAAGCTCGTGCACGAAATTGAGGACACCTTCGAAATCTTGCCGCGTGATTCGCATGATCCGATCCTCTGCTGCGGGGCCAGGCTGTCCCGTCTTGCGTAACGCCCGATCGATTGAACAGCATAGCGCAACCGGGATGACAGAGCCAACTCGGGTGATTCGCAGCCGTTTCTATGCCGGCGCCGCGCCGTCCTTGAGCAGGGTCTTCAACGTCGTGCGTAGTTCGGGCGTGTCTTGATGCCCGTGCACCGACACTGCGTGCTGTACCGCGGCTTCGACCAGTTCCTGCTCGCTGTCAGCCGAAATGGCGATAGTGCAGTTCATGTCGCTTGGGTAGCTGCGGCAATCGATATGCTTGCGCTGCTTCATGATGCCCTCCTGTCGTAACTTGGCGTCCTCACGGTTTGGCCTCGTAAATCAGGTTGAACGGGGTTTCAGCGACACGGCGGAAACGATGGAATCCGCTTTTGTCACCACCTCCCGTATCCGCGCCTCGCCGGCTTGCGCACCCAGACACATACTCACTTCCTGTGCGCTTGAGGCGGGGGCGTCGGCTGGAGTGCCTTGTTGGGCACCAAGCATTTTCATGTATCGTGGGACTTGCGATACAGAAATGTAGGTGCTGACCTTGGCTGACCATCGCGTCGGGTAGACTTGGTTCACACTTTCCCCGATTCTATTTCTCCATCACGACGTTCCACGGTCCATCCGCTTGGATGAAGAACACTGCGTCCTCGTTGCCTTCGACCTTCGCCGTGTGCGATGCCTTGTTGGTCAGGGCGAAATACGCTCCGGGCCCCAGCTTGTGATTCTTGCCCTCCACGGTAAGCGTGATCGTGCCTGAAACCACCGTGACGTAATGATCCGTGTTGTGATGATGCTTCGGCGTCACCAGGCCGACTGGATACTTCAAAAAGAATCGGCTCGCGCCCTTCTCCATGTTGCCCGAAACTGGAGCGGCTGTTACGCCATTGCCCATGTCCTTCCATTTGAGATCGGCCTTCGCCACCACTACCGCCGAGCTAGCGCCGGCGGCCAGCAGCGGCGCCCCTGCCATCAGCGCCACTGAAATCGAAATGGCTATTGCGTGCTTGAATGTCATTTGTTTTCTCCTTGAAGTGGAAGCAATTGAGGGCCGCTTCCTGACGCCCAACGCTCCGGCTCAGCGGCGAGTTTTCGCGTCCGCTGGAGCCGCTAGTTCGGCTTAGCTTCTGTCCTCGGTGTTACGACGGGCGCTCTCTTGCTGGATCGTTGGCCGGGAGAATCGGTCTAATATCATTGCGCAACTTCCATTGGTCGCCCACCACAATGGTCGCGGCATGCATGACCGCACCCATGTCATGCACAAAATTTCCCATGAAGGCGTTGAGCCTCGCTTCGTCGATCGCCATGGTGCATCCTTTAGTCAAGAGGGGACGATGCGTATCCTCCTTCCGTCAACGCCGGTCAGCAATACGCAAATCGGCGTATATCCGCGAGCGTCTTGGCAGCGCTAGAATAGTGTCCGTATTTGCAACGCCCACTTGTAAAGGAAAAAACTATGGTTATGAACTTGAACTCGATGCGGAATATTCTGATCGCTGCCGCGACTGTGCTTGCACTGGTGTTTGCGGCCCACGCGCTCGGTGCAGAGACCACGCTACTCGATGGCAAGTCGTTCGTTGGCGAGTTTGTGCATAAAGGCCAGACCTCGGGCGATAAGGACACTATGTTCTTCGCCAACGGACGCTTCCGGTCGACGGCGTGTGATCGCCATGGCTATGGCGATGCGGCCTATAAAGCCACGTCCGAGGGCAACACGATTCGTTTCGAGGCTGAAACGGAAAGCCCGCGCTATGGCAAGCTGGTGTGGAAAGGCGTCGTGAAAGGCGAACGGCTCGAAAGCGCGGTAACGATGCTGGAGCCCGGCCGGGCTCCCGTTGACCATCGCGCGTGGGGCGACCTCAAGCGTTAAAGCGAGTACACCTGTTTGACGGAGCAAAGGGAGGGCACGCAAAGCGTAGCGTGCCCACACGATCCGCCTAACGCCGCTTTGCCTTACTCCTGCGCGCCGGATTGGTTTTTTTTCGTTGCGGCCACCAGCTTCGCACCTTCCTTCGGCGGAATAATCGGCAGCACCAAATACGCCGGCTTCGCCTTGCTGGAGTGGATGGTATTGAACGCTTCGGCGTTATAGTCGGCGTGGTAGTGTGTGAAGTGTGCCGAGGCGTGGCCGTCGCGGGTTGAAATATCGAGGCGCAGTTTGTAGCCTTTTTTGATGACGATGGATGTCGAAATAATTTCCACCTGGCACTCGACGATCTCGCCTTTTTTCAGCAACCAGCGTTCGTTGTGCGCGTGATACGGGCGGTAAGGCCGCGACTTTTGTTTGTCCAGCTTGCGAGGCGCGCAGCCAGCCCTTGGTGATGCACTCGGTGGGTTCGCCGCGCTGACCGAGTTCAGGCACGTCGCGGCCGCGGTCGTCGATGTTGCGCAGGGTCGCCATGATGTCCATGTCGTCCGCCGTGCTCGATACCCAGACGTTGAGCACAATCGGCCCGGTGATCTCGGAGTATCAAGGTGTCTCCCATTTCCCATTTCAATACAATCAGAAATGCAATATGGGAGATCCTCTTTTTGACTTTTTTTCACCGCCCAAACCATTCGGGCGCAACGCGACAGAAAAATCCATCGCCAGCATTTGCAGCCGGATGCACACCATGAAACACGCCATACAACCCGGTCGCGGCGAGCACCCCGGCAACGGCCAGCCGCGCACCCCGCATCTTTAACGCCAGCCGCAGGCGGCTTACCAAGCCACTCATCAACAGCATGTTCGGCAGCGTACCCAGACCAAAGGCAAGCATCACCACTCCGCCCTGAAGTGGCTGGCCGGTACTCATTGCCAACAACAAGACGGCGTACACCATGCCGCACGGCAGCCAGCCCCACACCATGCCGAGGCCTAACGCCTGGGATACCGTATTGACCGGCAGCATACGCCTGGTCAACGGTTGTACCTGACGCCATAGCACCGCGCCTGCCGTTTCCAGTCCGCGCATGATTGACGACAGACCTGCCAGATACAGCGCCATCAAAATGAGGGTCAGTCCGGCGGCGAGCATGAATACCTGCTGCACCGGTACCGATCCGCGCAACAGCAATCCGGCCTGCCCTGCCGATCCGGCCAGCACGCCGGCTACGGTGTAGCTCAGGATGCGCCCGGCGTTATAGGCCAGGGGAAATTGCCAGCGCGCAACGCCCTTTTGTGTGTCTTGTGTGTCTTGCTTGTCTTGTTTACGCCCATTCAGCAGGCACACGATACCGCCGCACATCGCGGCGCAATGCACACCGCCCATCAAGCCCGCCATAAACGCGGCCAGCGCCACCGTTTCAAGCCAACCCATCATATGACGCGAGAGAACCGGGTCAGCTCATGCGCCTTGCGTAAATGTTGAAATGCCTGCCCAATACCGGTCGTTACGAACGCCACCTTCCCGAACAAACCCTGCTGCATCGCCAAGTGCAACAACACTTTGAGATGTTCGCAGCCAAAGTGACATGCTTGAAATGCGGGGATGCTATCATTCGACAAAAATGATATCATATAAGTATCCATTCGACGGGGTGATAGCCATGGCAGCCGTGACCATCAGAAATTTACCGGATGAAACCCTGCGCGCTCTCAAGAAGCGC
>JANMXV010000190.1:0-2085 GCA_031381325.1 Betaproteobacteria bacterium
GATTGGGGAGCACACGCAGCAGCGTGCCAACGGGAAACTGCGCAGGATCGATGGCGCCACCGTTGCGCCGGGCGATGATCCCGTGTTCCTGATTCGCGCCGGCCACGATCAGATCGTCGACCGGCTTGCCGGCCACATCGCACACTACACCATAGCCCTGATCGATTTTCTGGCTTGCGGTGCCGCGATCGCGCGACAGCGCCATCCAGCCGGCATCGGTGATGATCCAGCCTTTCGCGGACTGATGACCGATGACGGAACACAGCACGGACAACGCAATGTCGTCGAGCAGGCACACGCCCAGCCCACTCATGAACAGATCAAAAAACATATAGACGCCGACGCGAACTTCGGTAACCCCCGCGAGATTGTCGGCATAGGTGACTGTCGGCGTGGAGCCGATGCTGACTACCGCACACGCCAATCCCGCACCGCGCAGTTGCTCGGCGCAGCGCACGGCCGCAGTACGCTCGCGCTGCGCATAGCCGCGAATATCATCTACCGACTTGCAGTCATACGAGCCGCCCGCGTGCGTCATCACCCCGCGCAGATTTGTCCCTAGCACACGGCCGATCTCGATCAAGCACGCATCGCCGGGTTTGACACCGGCGCGATGACCGTCGCTGTCGATTTCAATCAATGCAGGAAATGCAGCCCCGGTGATACGGCTCTTGTCGGCGACCGCGCGCGCGGCCTCGATGTTATCCAGAATTATCACAAGATCGCACCCTTGCGCGCGCAACGCCGCCACATGATCGAGCTTGTTCGGCGCGATGCCCACCGCGTACAAAATGTCGCGATAGCCAGCAGCAAAAAACTGCTCGGCTTCTTTCAGCGTTGAAACCGTGATGCCGCCCGCATCGGGCTTCACGGCACGCCGCACCACGTCGATGGACTTCGATGTCTTTACATGGGGCCGCAAGTGCGCGCCCAAACGCGTCACATGCTCGCTCATACGAGTGAGATTGCGATCCAGCTTGGCTCGATCGAGAATTAGTGCCGGGGTTTCAAGAGCATGCATGATAATTTATGTAACCATTTGTTTTTAAATGATAAAATAAGATCATACAACCTTTACCGCCATCCCGCGATATGCTCCAATATACCTTATGATCCGCAACCTGAAACGCTGGCAGGCATGGGAAGACGCGCACATTGCGCAGCAGCCGCCTGATCCGGTACGCGCCTTTGCCATGGCGCACGCGCTGTATCTCGAAGCGCGGACATTGGGCGTGTGGAACACGCCTTTCACGATGGCAAGCATTCAACACAAAATTCAACTCGCGAAAGCGTTGAATATTCCCCATGTTCCAGTCCCTGCTCGCACGCCTCGCGCTTGAGCTGGAAGCGCGCGGCCTGCCTTACATGGTGAGCGGGGGGCAAGCGGTTCTGGTACATGGCGAACCCCGCCTCACTCGCGATATTGATATCACGCTCGGTGTATTAAATTGCCTCATCCCCATCAATACCCGGAGAACCCCATGAAAGTACACGAACTCGTTGCAAGATTTGCCAACGCAGGCGAAAGCTTCGACCCGATGAACGCCGCACGCGAGGGACTCGAAGCCTTGCGTAACGACCTTGACGCAGTTGAGCAAGCGCTGAGTTTTGTCTCCGGCACCGGCGGCAACGCGCGGCAAGTGTTTTACCGTTCGCCGGCACTCACGCTGTTGAAGGTTTGTTTCCCCGCTGGCCGGCGCACGCCACCTCACGATCACGGCGCCTGGGCGACAATTTTGCTTTTGTCGGGCGCAGAAAAAAACACGCTCTATCGCCACGACAACGGCAAACTGCGCAAAGCGAGCGAGGTCACGCTCACACGCGGCGCCATTTTGCCGATGCTTGCCGACACGGCGCATGTCGCCGAATGCATCGGCAACGCGCCGGCCATAGGACTGCACGTCTACGGTGGCGATATACTCGATCTGCCGCGCCGTATGTGGAACCCGCAAACGCTGGAAGAACACGCGCTCGACTGGACGCTATATGAACAATTTGCGCAAGCCGCGTCGAAGGCGGCAGGCGCGCCGGCACCCTGAAAGAAAATCCGTCATGTCAGACTCAGCATTCCATCTCGAAGAAGCC
>JANMXV010000748.1:0-2756 GCA_031381325.1 Betaproteobacteria bacterium
GGGCGTAGCAGGGTTCTCAGAGCCGGGCGTTGCGAACAGCTCCGGGTGTTGATCGAGTTTGGCATCCAGGATCGACTTGATGCGCTTGCGGGTGGGCGAGCCGAGGGCCAATGCGCGCCGGCAGGCCGCCTCCAGGCGCTCTGGACCGTAGCCCTTGGCAAGATTTAAGAGGCCCAGACAAGCGCGGTAACCCTGCTCCGGATGCGGGCGGTTCTCAAGCTGCCACTTCACCACGTCGCGGGTCGCTAGCCCGATGGACAACCCCCAGTTAAGCAACCGCCCTGGGGACCACTCGCTGTGCTTGCGGTGGGATTCGGGCATGTGCCCGGCGAGCGTGGTGTGACGGCCGCGGCTGTGAGATCGCGCATGCGCGGCAACGCGTTTGCCCTTGAAGAAGCACTCGACCGTGGCGGCGGTGAAGCGCACCTCGATCTTGTGGCGCACCAGACTGTGCGGCACGCTGTAGTAGTGGCCGTCGATCTCGAGGTGGTAGTCGATGTTCACGATGGCCGTCTTCCATTCGGCAAACTCATAGCACGTAGCCGGCAGCGGCGCCATGGCGGGACGATCAATTGAGGCAAAGGCGCTGGCGCGTGAGCCATCGAGCTTCTTGAACGGGCGCTGGTTCAGATCGAGGAGCAGTTCGCGGATCGCCGCATTCAGCTCGGCGAGCGAGAAGAACTGGCGGTTTCTGAGGCGCGCAAGAATCCAGCGTTGTACCAGCAATACGCCCGCTTCCACGGCAGCTTTGTCGCGCGGGTGATAGGGGCGTGCCGGCAGAATGGCCGTGCCGTAGTGACGCGCCAGGTCAGTGTAGGTGGAGGTTGCTTCAGGTTCATAGCGGCAAGCGCGCTTGATCGCGCTCTTCAGGTTATCGGGCACCAGCAGTGCGGGCACCGCCCCCAGGAATTCAAAGGTGCGGATGTGCGAGCCGATCCAGTCGGGCAGCGACTGCGAGAAGCTCGCCTCGGCGTAGGTGTAGTTGGATGCGCCAAGCACGGCGACGAAGATCTGCGCCGGGCGCAACTCGCCGCTGCCCGCGTCGATGATCGGCACGGTGTTGCCACAGTAGTCGAGAAACAGCTTCTCGCCGGCGCGGTGCAGCTGGCGCATGGAACGTTTGAGGCTGTCGCGAAAGCGCCCGTAGTGGAAGCAGAACTGGCTGTAGCGGTAGGCGCCCTGGGGATGAACGGCGCTGTACTCCTCCCATAGCAGTTGCAGGGTGACGCCTTTGCGTTTTAGCTCCTGGTGGATGTGGGCAAAGTCCGGTGCTGCGTGGCCTGCTGCTGGCGCGCTGGCCACCGGGAACAGCCGTGCCTCCAATGCCGCATCGTCAAGCAGCGGGGCCAGCGGCCAGCCGATGCCCGCCTCAAGCGCGCGTTTCAGGTAGCTGGTGACCGCGCCCTTGGACAGACCGGTGGCGGCGGCAATACGCTCATGACTGAGCTTGGCCTCGAATTTGAGGCGTAGAACTTCTTTGATCTGGAGCATGGCTTTCCTTTTGGTGGGCATCCTCGACTCCGAAAAAATTCGGGAAGGCTAACCCGCCATGGTTGAAAACCAGCACCCACCAGGCGTTCATTCCGTTTGATCGTGACCGCGGATTCCGGATCATGACCGACGATTCCGGGCACAGCCCAAAATCGGTCACCATCAAACGGAATCCCCGGTCAGCTTCGTCCGGAATCACCGGTCACGTTCGCCCGGAAATCGTGGTCACGATGGTCCGGAATACGCACAGGTGTCGGGCGATAAGACGCTGGAGCGTTTCGATTACGCGCACAGCCCTTCGGTGAACCACGCCCTGATCGCTGAACTGGCGACCTGTCGCTTCATTTCGGAACACGCTCCCGTACTGATTGCCGGACCCACCGGCACAGGCAAATCGCACCTGGTGCAAGCCCTCGGCCACTGCGCGCTTCGTGCCGGCCACGATGTGCTGTTCATCACCCACAACAAGCTGCTGGCCCAACTCCATGCAGCGCGGGCGACGAACACCTACGAACGCAAACTTCAACAGCTCGCAAAAATCGATCTGATCGCAATCGATGACTTCGGTTTACGTCCCATGCGCTCCCCCCAGGATGAGGACTTCCACGAACTCATCAATGAGCGTTACGAGCGAACGACGACCCTGGTGACGAGCAACCTGGACTTTGATGAATGGGGTGCGGCGTTTCCGAACAAGCTGCTGGGCGCAGCCACTCTTGATCGATTGCGTGACGGGGCCTACCGTATCGTGCTCGACGGCGAGACCCGCCGCAAACCAAGACCCCTGCCAGAAGTCTGCAAGGCCACGCGCAGCGCTCCGAACACGGGTTCCCCACAGGCGCTCGCCCGCCAGCGGTAGAGACGCGCTGGCGAGCGCCTGTGGACAACCCTGCGCTACAGGAAATTCCGCCAGTTGTAAAAAACCTAAAAACAGACTAAAACCAACCCCGTCCAAGATCAAAAAACGTCACATCCCAGTGGCCTCATCTGGCCGCAAATGACTGGCCTCAAGCACCCGCAAATTCACACTGAGCCTGCAAATTATAAGCAGCTCGAATAAGGGCTGTCATTCCTTCGTCATCTTGCGCTTCAATATTCGCGCCGTGTTTAATCAGCAAATCGATAATTTCTAGATGAGGACGTTGATCCCACTCTTCTCGAACGTCCTGCGCGTTATTTGTGGCGAAGTGCAATGCAGTCCAACGGGTACGTCTGCCGAAGATAGCAGGATCTGCGCCGTTCTCAGAAGTAGCTTGACTGATAAA
>JANMXV010000215.1:0-2609 GCA_031381325.1 Betaproteobacteria bacterium
GCGGGCGCATCCGCGCCGTCGCCATCGGCAGTTTGAAGCGCTTTGCGGCAATTCCCGAAGTGCCGACCTTCGACGAATCCGGCCTCAAGGGTTATGAGGCCTCAACTTGGTTCGGATTCATGGCGCCGATAAAAACGCCGCGTGAAATTATCACCAGGCTCAACGTCGAGACCGGCAAAATACTCATGAGCAAAGATATCCGCGAGCGCTATCAAGTCGAAGGCCTCGAACCGCAAGGCGGGTCGCCGGAAGATTTCGCGAAATTCATACGCTCGGAGATTGATCTCTATACACGCCTGGTGAAGGCTGCCAACCTGCCGAAACTGTGAGTGGCGCGTAATCAGCATTCCTTTCGGAGGAACATTGTTCTTTGAAAACATAGATTTCTCGTCACTCGAACTCCCGCCCGCAGCACTCAAGCTGCGCGATGAAGTGCGCGCGTTTCTGCGGCAAGAAGTTGCCGCAGGCAGCTTCTTGCCGCACTTGGGCCACGCGGAATTCGACCTCGCATTCACGAAAAAAGTCGCGGCGCGCGGCTGGATTGGACTGACCTGGCCCAAACAGTATGGCGGACAGGAACGTTCGTATCTTGAGCGTTTTGTGATGACCGAGGAAATGCTTGCGGTAGCGGCGCCGTGCGCGGCGCACTGGTTCGGCGACCGGCAAACCGGGCCGAGTTTGTTGCGTTATGGCAGCGAATATTTGAAGCAGAAGTATTTGCCGGCGATTACGCGCGGCGAGATGGCGTTCGCGCTGGGCATGAGCGAGCCCGGCTCCGGTTCCGATCTCGCGTCGGTGCGCACACGCGCGCAGCGCGCAGAGTACCAAGGTGAGGGCGGCTGGAGAGTCACCGGGCAAAAAGTGTGGACCAGTTGGGCGCACAAGGCTGATGCATTTTTCGTGCTGTGCCGCACGGCGCCGCAGACCGACGATCGTCACGAAGGGCTGTCTCAACTGATCGTCGATCTCAAGCATTCGCAGGGCGTCACGGTGCGTCCGATCCGTTTCATGAACGGCCATCATCATTTCAACGAAGTGTTTCTCGACAACGTGTTCGTGCCCGACAACCATGTGGTGGGCGAAGCCGGTCAGGGCTGGAAGCAGATCACCTCGGAACTTGCGTTGGAGCGTAGCGGGCCGGAGCGTTTCATGACCACGTTCCCGTTGCTGGTGGAGCTGGTTCGACGGCTCGGCAAGAGTGACTATGCAAACGATGGGCGCGCGCAGGAGATGGTAGGCCGTCTCACCGCGCGCCTGTGGACGCTGCGCCGCATGTCGCTGGCGATTGCGTTGGCGCTTGACCCGTCGTCGGGGAAGCAAGGCACGGTCGATCTTGCGACCGAAGCGGCGCTGGTGAAGGATATGGGCACGTTTTACGAGCGCGAAATCATCGACGCTGCGCGCGTGCTAGTCGCCGTCGAGCCCACGATGGACGCAACCGACACGTTCGAGCGTTATCTTGCGGAATGCATTGTCAGCGCGCCGGTGTCGACGATACGCGGCGGTACTACACAAGTGTTACGCACCTTGATTGCCCGGCGTTTATTGGGGCCGCTGAAATGACACGTCAAATGCAAACCGCAAAGGCGCGAAGCCGCAAAGAACTACCGCAAAGAAAAGCTTTTCTTGTGATTTCCTTTGCGTTTCCTCCGCGTCTTTGCGCCTTTGCGGTGGAGGTTTTCAAGTGACCGACGCCACCGAAGTAAGGACTATGCTCACCGACGCGACAACGCGTCTGTTCACCGATCACGTGAATCAGAAAATGCTCGAAGCCGCGAAGCAGGATGGCTGGTCGGCAGCGTTGTGGAACGAACTCGAACAGGCCGAGCTGCCGCTGGTCGGCGTACCTGAAAGTGCAGGCGGCGCAGGCGGCTCGCTTTCAGATACTGCCGCGGTGCTGCGCATATCGGCGCGGCATGCCGCGCCGGCGCCACTGGCCGAAACCGCGCTCGCCGGTTGGTTGCTCTCAAACGCCGGGTTGAAAGTTCCGCGCGGGCCGCTGACTGTGGGGCCGGTACTCGATGAGACACTTGCCCTCGTAAAGGATGGCGCAGCCTGGCGCGTATCGGGCGCCTTGAAACGCGTGCCGTTTGCCCGCGTCGCGAAGCAACTGGTGCTGCTGGCTGATTCCGCACAAGGATTGATGGTGGTGGCTGTCGATGCGAGGCAGTGCCGCATCACGCCCGCACGCAATCTCGCGAGCGAGCCGCGCGACGAAGTGGGTTTGGACGACGTTACCGCGCTCGCGGCAGCGCCCGCCGGCGCTTGTGTCACACGCGACGGCCTGCATGCGCGCGGCGCTCTGCTGCGCGCGGTGCAAATCGGCGGCGCGCTGGAGCAGGCATTGCATCTCGCCTGCGATTACGCCGGGCAGCGCGTGCAGTTCGGCCGCAAGATCGCACAGTTTCAGGCGATACAGCAGGAACTCGCGCGCTGCGGTGGTGAAGTTGCGGCGGCGGTGGCAGCGGCACTTTCGGCGGCGGGCGTGGTCGAACGGCTCGTTAACGACAATAGCCTGGAAGGCGCGCATCAAATGTTGATGGCGGTGGCCACCGCGAAAATCCGCGCCGCCGATGCCGCGCGCGAGGCGGTTGCGATCACGCATCAGG
>JANMXV010000260.1:0-11930 GCA_031381325.1 Betaproteobacteria bacterium
CCTGCCATATGACGCTTCATTTCGCGCACACCTTTGACGAGCTGGTCGAAATGCCGCTTATCCATGTTTGATATCCTTCATCAGTTGTGCCAACGTTTTGATTTGCTCGCGGGTCAAATCCGCTTGCGCACTCTTGGCGTAGGCATAAATCAGGTAAATACGTTCTCCCGGCACATGCCGGTAGTAGATCACTCTCGCACCACCCCGCTTGCCACGTCCCTGTACAGACCAGCGCAGCTTGCGCAAACCAGAACCGCCTGGAATGACATCACCCGCGTCCGGCGTAGCAAGCAAAAAATTTTGCAAGCGGCGCAAATCTTCGTCGCCCCACCACGCTGAACAAAAAGCGATAAACGGCGTGAGCTCGACGAAGACCATGGCGTTAACTATACGCTGCACGCGTATAGGCCGCAATCGAGGACAGTAAAGCCCAGATAGGAATATACCCTAACTATCTGTTTTTATTGATAAATGTATAACGCACTTACTTGCGGGCTATGTACTTAGAATGCCTAAAAAAATGAGCTTACGAGCCCCTCACCCTAGCCCGACCCCTCGCTTCGCTCTCCCCGGCAACGGGCGAGGGAATCTTATAGTGTTAGCCGCTCCTGGCCACCTGCATAGCATGTCAAAGTTTCGACGGCGTAAGCGGCATGTCAAGCTGCTGCACGCCGAGCGGGCGCAGTGCGTCTATCACTGCATCGACGAGTGAAGGCATCGACGCGGTGCAGCCGGATTCGCCCATGCCCTTGACGCCGAGCCACCTTACCTTGCTGGTGGTGGGGTGTTCCTCGCCGCGCAACTCGCGCAGCAGGCCGACACGCGGCTGGTGGTAATCCAACTGGCGGCATCGTTGGCGATGTCTTAGCTACTGCAAAAGGTGACTGAAATTGACGGCCTCGACTCCTTGTCGCTGCGCCATCAGGTAGAGCCGCAAATCATCCGTCAACAACACACAATTATTCTCGCGAGCCGCATTGATGAGGCCGGCATCCGCCACACCGAGCACGCGAAGAATATCAACTCCCAACGACAGAATGGGCTGATTCGTTTCATCTGCCCTCATCAAGTTGACTGTGTTCAATTCGTGCAAGGAGCGCAGTAATATTAAAAATTCTTCGCGATAGCGCCCGGTCAAGGAACCGGCGCCCAGATCACTGGTTTGCGAATTGACGTGCTCGGTGGTTACCAGCGCATTGGCGTCGCGCAAGTATTCGTTCAGCAGTAAGAACTCTTGCGCCGAGTATTTGCCGATGCGCTTGTTGGTATCGATCTGCTTCTGGTCAATCGAACCGATCAGCAGCAACAGCAAAAGGTTTGTGTCAAGCAGAACCTTCCGGCCGGCGAGGCTTGTCATAACGTCTTCAAATGCTAACCTCGCGAATTTTTATCTTTTTGACTTGTCCGGTTTCCGTGTCAATCTGCACGGTCTTGTACGCCCTGTTCTCCTTGGCGATCGGATTCGGACCCGTCACGATAGACCCACCGAAGACGGTAATGTCACGCTTGCGATAAAATCCGAGCGTTATTTCCCAATCACCGGATTGCGTCGTCTCTACCTCTTCTACACGCAAATCGCGATAGGGCTCATCAGCGTCAATTTCAGACAAGTAGAATTTTGCTGCTTTTACTGCCTCTTGTAAGGTAATCACGATAGTGCTCCACCGGGTATCTGGTCTTCGCATTATCTCTCAGAATTGCCACGCGATGCCAGTGCAGCGCAACCGGTTCGCCCAATCCGCGCAAGTGGCAATCCGCACGCTGAGAACAATATATTGAGGATTTATTCGACGCGATTGAAGCGAAGCGTATCCTGACGCTTGGTGAGAAAACTATCCCATGGAAGGAAGTGCAGCGCCGCTGTGGCCTCCTGGAAGGCTGAATTCACGCCCGAAGCGCGTCGGCAGTTTGAGCGGCTCGACCGTTCGATTCAGCGACGCATCCAGACCTACTTAAGTTGACGAGCGCTCAAGTCCTTTCGTCCAAAGCGGGGCGTTTATCACATTGCCCCGTAATACGCTGCGCTCCTTACGGGCTACACGTTCTATCGCTATTTCTGCTTTGCCGCTTCCATCGCATGCCAAAGTTTCGATGGCGTTAGCGGCATATCCAGTTGCTGCACACCGAGCGGGCGCAGTGCGTCTATCACTGCATCGACGAGTGAAGGCATCGACGCGGTGCAGCCGGATTCGCCCATGCCCTTGACGCCGAGCGGACTGACCTTGCTGGTGGTGGGATGTTCCTCGCCGCGCAACTCGCGCAGCAAGCCCGCGCGCGGCATGTAGTAATCCATGAAGCTTGCGGTCAGCGGCTGCCCTGACTTTTGATCATAGACGATATGTTCGCCGAATACCTGACCGGCGCCCTGCACCACGCCGCCGTGCAACTGGCCTTCGACGATCGCGTGGTTGATGACGACGCCGCAATCATCGACGGCGCAGTACGAAACAATTTGCGGCGCGCCAGTCTCTGCATCGACCTCGACTTCGGTGATGTGGCAGCCGTTGGGAAAGGTCGAGCCAAATTTGCCCTCGGCTTTGAGGGTGAGCGTTTTCGCCTTCGTTAATACGGCGAGTTCCGCCAGCTTGACCACACGCGGCGATTCGCCCGAACGGAATTCACCTTTGGCGTACTGAATTTGCGAAGGCTCGAGCTTGAGCTCAAGCGCAGCCAGCGCTTTGCCTTCCTCGATCAGCTTCTGCGCCGCGAGATAGCACACGCTGCCGGCGCCCACCATGGTGCGCGAGCCGCCGGTGCCATTGCCTTGCAGCTTGGTACCCGGCGCGCACTGCACTACCTTGACCTGTTCCATCGCTATGCCCAGCGCATCGGATACGATCATCGCCATCGTCGTCTCGTGGCCATGACCCTGCGTCTTGGCTACGGTGTAAACGGTGATGGCGCCGCTCGCATCGAGTTCCAGTTCGATTTCGTCCGTCGGCGCGTTGCCGGCGCCGGTGGGCTCGATCACTACTGAAATGCCGATGCCGCGCAGCTTGCCTGCCGTTGCCGACTGCGCGCGGCGTGCGGCAAAGCCCTGCCAGTCGGCGAGCTTCAGCGCCTGATCCAGCAGTCCCGGCAGGTCGGCATTTTCATAAACGGAACCGGTCGGCGTTTTGTACGGGTAGGCGTCATTCGGGATGAAGTTACGCCGCCGCAGCTCTGCCGCATCGATCCCAAGCTCCACCGCAGCCTTGCTCACTAAGCGCTCGACCGCGTAGGCGACGTCAGGGCGCCCGGCGCCGCGGTACGCGCCTACCGGCGTGGTATTAGTGAGCGGTACGCGGTACGTCGCATACAAAGCGGGAATGCGGTACACACCCGTCATGCAGGTGGTGGTGTTGCGGATATGACCCAGCGGCCCCGGCGCGAGATACGCGCCCATGTCGTTGATCCAGTCGAGCCGCATTGCCAGAAACTTGCCGTCGCGATCCATCGCAAGCTGGCCGTCGATGATGGTGTTGCGTCCGTGATTGTCCGCGAGAAACGCTTCGACACGGGTTGCAACCCACTTCACCGGCTTGCCCGTCGTCTTCGCGGCGATCATCAGCGCCAGATATTCGGGATACGCCGGGGAGCGCTGGCCAAAGCCGCCGCCGACATCGCGCACGTCGAAAATCAGCTTGTCTTCCGCGACCTTGGAATAAACCGATATCGCCTTGCGTATGGTGGTGACCCCCTGCATGGGTACGTTGAAGCGATACTCGTCGCTCGCCGCGTTGTAGGCGACGAGGCAGGCGCGCGGCTCCATCGGGCTGGGGCTTACGCGGGTGGATACCACCTTGAGCCGCGTTACGTGCGCGGCGCTTTTGATCGCGGCGGCAACGGCTTGCTCGTCGCCGACCTCGGACTCGTATATCAGATTGCCCGGCACCAACTCATCCAGTTGCGGCGCACCCACTGCTAACGCCTCTTCCGCGTTGACCAGCGGCTGCAGTTCGCGATACTCGATCTCAATCAGTTCGGCGGCTTCCGCTGCCGCAGCAGCGCTAGCAGCCACCACCAAGGCAACCGCCTCGCCAACGAAGCGCACCTTGCCATGGGCGAGCGCCGGCCGATCCAGCACGCGCGCTTTCATGCCGTTGCGCCCCGGGGCGGTCAACGATTGCTGCCCCCTGACGTAGCCCTCGCGCACCGCATCGGCCCCGGTGAATACCTGTGTGACACCGGGATGCGCCAGCGCGGGCGCCGTGTTCAGCGCGGCGATCTCGGCGTGAGCACGATCCGAGCGCACAAAGTATCCATACAGTTGCCCCGGCGCATTCCAGTCCGCAGCATATTTGCCGGCGCCGGTGATGAGGCGGAAATCTTCTACTCTTTTGCCGCTAGGGTGATGATCGTGGTGTGTGTCGTGCGTATCCATGGTGAGTGTGTTCCTTGAACCTAGGTTAAACCAGACTGAGGGATGGGATAGTAAACCGGGTGCGCGCGGGGTGCCAGTTCGCAATTCAGTTCGGCGCATCCGTTGGGTATGTCGCGTGTTGTCAATCTCAAGCAAAAGAAGCGCAGTCACTGCACCATGCCGAGCTCCGTCAGCGTTTTACGCAGGCGTGTGTACTCCTTGTCGAGCTGGGTAGGCAACTCCCTGGAACCGGTCAACTCGATGGTCCAATTGTTGGTTTCGGCGAACTTCTTCGCCTCCGGGCGCCGCAGGGTCTTGCCGATCACGTCCTCCCAATAGGCCACCTGCGCTTGCGTGATGCCCTTGGGGCCAAATACCGTAAACCAGGTCGAGGCGACCACGTCGTAGCCCTGCTCGCGCAACGTCGGCAGGTCGGGCAGCAGTGGCAGGCGCTGGCTCGAGATCGTTCCTATCATCCGCACCTTGCCTGTGCCCGCCATGGCCTGGGCGCTGCCCGAACTGGAAATGCCTGCGCTGACGTGCCCGCCCGCAACCTGGGCCGCGGTGATGCTGCCCGACGCGTTTACCACCACCCGCAGCTTGCGCGCATCAAAGCCCGCGATGCGGGCGAGTTCGGCGAGCGCAATATGCGATGAGTTCCCGGCCGAGGTGGAAAACCCGAAGCTGATAGGCGCCACTCCTTTGCCGAGGCCGTCGACCATGTCCTTGATGGATCGAATCGGCGAATCGGCGGGCACGAAGACCACGAGGTCGCCGTCCAGTGCCTTGATGATCGGCGTGAGATCGCGGTGCGTGCTGGTGCTGCCCGTGGTGATCGCCGTGGTCACCCAGCTCGATCCCAGGATAATCAGGTAATGCGGGTCCGCCGGGTGCGCGTTCACGTAGGCGACAGCGAGGGACTGCCCCTGGCCGGGCTTGTTCATCACCGTCATCGGCACCGGGACTGCGTTCGTTTCGGTCAAAATCTTTTGCAACAGCCGCCCGGCGCGATCGTGGGCGCCCCCCGCTTGCGCGCCGATCACTATTTCCACGACCTTGCGCGGCTTCCAGGCGGCGTCCGCCGCCTGGGCGGGCGCACCAGCGGTATAAAGCATGAGTGCTGTGGTAGCGAGCGGAAAGCGGAATGCGTAGCCCATGATTCACTTTCGTAGACTTGGTGGAGTCGAGGACACGACAGTTGACTTAGTCCGCGAAGTCTGCGACAAACCGCTCGAAGCTGTCAATTCTGCCTGCTATGGCATGAACCAGAGGCGCATTCCGGCGCAGGCGATTTTCCGAGGGCAAACCGCATGATGTCCACAAACACCGCACCGCAGACACTGGTCGACAAGATCTGGAATCGCCACGTGATCAGCGAACTGAGCGACGGTCGAACGCTGCTCCACATCGACCGCCATTTTCTGCACGACGGCACCAGCCGGCAGGCTTTCGACGGCATGCGCCGCATCAAACGCGAGGTGCGCAACCGCAATCTGAATTTCGCGGTCGTCGACCACATCGTTTCCACGCTGCCGGGGCGCACCGGGGAATCTCACATCCCGGGCCGCGAGCGCATTCACGCCTTGCGCGACAACTGCCGCGAATTCGCGCTTGAACTGTACGACGTGGATAGCCCGCATCAGGGCATCGCGCATGTCATCGCGCCCGAACTCGGCGTCACGCTGCCGGGATGCACGCTGGTGTGCGGCGACAGCCACACCGCGACTAACGGCGGACTCGGCGCACTGGCGTGGGGCATCGGCACCACTGAAGTGATGCATGTCATCGCCGCGCAGGCGCTGCTGCTGCGCAAACCGAAGCAGTTGCGCGTCTCGTTTCACGGCGCCATAGGACCGGGGGTGTACGCGAAGGACCTGATTCTCTACTTCATGGCGCGGCATGGCGTCACCGCGGGCGCCGGCTGTGCGGTCGAGTATACGGGCCCCGCCATTAGCGCGCTGCCGGTCGAGGCACGGATGACGATCTGCAATATGTCGATTGAGTTCGGCGCGCGCTTCGGTATTGTTGCGCCTGACGACGCAACAATCCGCTATGTCGCGCAGCGCCCTTTCGCGCCACAGGGTGCGCTGTGGGAGCGCGCTGTTGCGCAGTGGCGCACGTTGGCGTCCGATGCCGGCGCGCCGTTCGAGCGCGAAATCGAAATCGACTGCCGCAAGGTCGGGCCCCAGGTCACCTGGGGCAACTCGCCGCAGGAAGCGGTTGCCATCGACGAAACGCTGCCCGATCCGGCAACGATTGCGGACGCCGCACGGCGTCAGGCGCTGGAGCGTGCGTACTCGTACATGGATCTCGCGCCCGGGCGTACGCTTGAAGGCGTGCCGATCGACTATGCCTTCATCGGCTCATGTACCAACAGCCGGCTGTCGGATCTCGAAGCGGCGGCGCAAGTGGTGCGCGGGCGCCAAGTGTGTGCGGGCGTCACGGCGCTGGCGGTGCCGGGATCGATGGCGATCAAGGCGGCAGCGGAAGCGGCGGGACTCGACAAGGTATTCGTACAAGCGGGATTCGAGTGGCGCAATGCCGGCTGTTCCATGTGCGTCGGCAGCAATGGCGATCTGGTGCCGCCGGGCAAGCGCTCGATCTCCACCACCAACCGCAATTTCGAGCACCGCCAAGGACCGCACAGCCGAACGCACCTCGCCGGCCCCGCCATGGTCGCCGCAGCGGCGGTGAGCGGTTGCATCACCGATGTGCGCAAATTGCTCGACCGCCAATAATATCCTATAGGAGCGACGGCGATGGAACCGTTCACCGTGGTCACCGGCATTGCCGCACCGATGATGATGCCAAACATCAACACCGACGCGATCACTCCAATGGCGGCTGGCCGCTCGACCTCTGCGGACCTCGGCAAGCTGATGTTCGCCAACTGGCGCTACACACTTGATGGCAGCGAGATTCCCGATTTCATCTTCAACCGGCCGCCGTTCCGGCACAGCAAGATCATCGTCGCCGGCGCTAATTTCGGTTGCGGGAGCTCGCGCGAACGCGCGGTGTGGGCGCTGATGCGCTTCGGCATCCGCTGCGTGATTGCCCCCAGCTTCGCCGACATCTTCCGTGAAAATGCATTTCAGAACGGGCTGCTGCCGGTCGCCATCGGCGCTGGCGATTGCGCGGCACTCGGCGCCGCACTGGAGCACGCGAGCGACCCGCAGGTCACCGTCGATCTTCAGCGCTGCGTCGTCCGTGATCTCGATAGCCGCGAGATTTCGTTTACCGTGCCCGCGCAAAGGCGCACAGCACTACTGATGGGTCTGGACGAAATCGACGTGATCCTGGGCATGGAGACAGAGATTGACACCTTCCAGCGCGCGGACCGCGAACAGCGTCCGTGGATCTATCTCGACCGGCTGTAATCGCCGGGCGGATTATTCGCGGCGCTTGCGCCACTTTTAGTGACAGACCCCCGATACCGGTATTAGACTGGTCGCATGTCCAAGTACGCCTTCCCCGCCCGGCTGCTGATCGCGTTAGCATTCTCCTTGCCGTTCGCATTCGCCAGCGCCGCCGACTACCCTACGCGCCCGATCCGCATGATCGTGCCGTTCGTAGCGGGCGGCGGGACGGATCTGTTGGCGCGTTTCGTATCGCCGCGCCTTGGTGAATTGCTCGGCCAGCAGGTTGTCGTCGACAACCGCGGCGGCGCGGGCAGTGTGCTGGGCACGCAGATTCTTGCCAAATCGGCCCCCGACGGCTACACGCTCGCGATACTGGATACCGCGTTCGCCATCAATCCTTCGCTGGTGGAGAAGCCGTCCTATGACGCCGAGCGCGATTTCGTATTCATCGCGATCATCGCAACCTCGCCCTCGCTGATCGTGACGCATCCAGGACTCAAGGTGCGCACGATTCAGGATCTCGTGGCGCTGGCGAAGCGTCAACCCGGAAAGATCAAGTTCGCCTCGGCGGGCGTGGGTTCTTCGAGCCACCTGACGGCACAGATGCTGATGACTGCCGCGCAGATCGATCTGCTGCATGTCCCTTACAAGGGTGCGGGCGCGGCAATCGTCGATATCCTGGGCGGTCATACCGATCTCACCTCCGTGGTACCGGGTTCGGTGATGCAGCAGATTCAGTCCGGAGCGCTGATTCCGCTTGTCATCACGGGAAAGAGCCCCTACCACATGCTGCCGGCCGTGCCCACGTTTGCGAGTGTCGGTCTGGCGACCGTGGATCCGGGTGCGTTCCGTTTTCTTGCGGCGCCGGCGGGATTACCCGTTGCGATCCAGAAAAGGCTTAGCGCCGCGATGCGCACCGTGATGGAACCGCAGGAGTTCCGTACGCGCCTGTCCGACAACGGCTTCGATCCGGAGCTGCTGGTGGAAGCAGACGCCCGCGCCTATATCGTCCGGGAAATCCGCAAATGGCGGCAGGCGGTGAAGGACGCCGGCGTTAAATAAGACTGCAAGAAAGGCACGCCGGACGCCGTCGTGGCCGAGGGCACGGAGGCCAGCCGCTACGGCGCAGAAAGCGGGCGGATATTGAGAATGTGACAGGGCGCGTGGTGCGCAGACTGCCGGCCGGCACGGCGGTTGGACATTCAGCTTCATCCTTCACTCAACTCGTCCGTCCAGACCCTGAAACTTTTCAGGATGTTCGGTCCGAAGGTGTTGCTGATGGCGACGTCAGCCGCATCGCGGCCGCGCGCGATCAACACCCTGCCGATGCGTGGCATGTTGTTCCTGGCGTCGAAGATATACCACTGACCGCCGAGGTATGCCTCAAACCAGCCGGCGAAATCCATGGGGCCATACGGGGGTGGCATGCCGATATCGCCGAGGTAGCCGGTGCAATAACGCGCAGGGATGTTCATGCAGCGGCAGAATGCAATGGCAAGATGGGCGTAGTCGCGGCACACGCCAGTCCGCTCCTGATAAGCTTCCCAGGCCGTTTTCGTGGCGCGCGCATGCTGGTAACCAAAAGCGATATGCGCATTGACGAAGTCGCAGATCGCCTGGACGCGTCCCCACCCGGTGAGCGAATTGCCGAACAGGCCCCAAGCCACCGGGGACAAGCGATCCGTCTCGCAATAGCGGCTTCCCAAAAGGTATACCAGCGTTTCCTCGGGCAAGTCCGGCACCGGGATCTGTTGCGCCCAGGTGGCGACACAATCCGGCTGCCCCGTATCCCTTACGATCGCGTCGGTGGTAAGCCGGATTTCGCCCTTCGGCGCAACGATGCGGCTGCACCAGTTGCCGAAGCCATCACGATACGCCGTGAGCGGGACCGGCGGGTTGGTGATGAGATGGTCGGGAACGACGAGGTCAGAGGCGCGCGAGTAATGCACGCTAAGCGTCAATATCATGGGCGCCGGCTGCGGGCAGTCGAAAATTATCTCGTATCCAATGCGGATTTGCATGACAGGTTTCCTTACGCTGGACGCTGTGGGACAAGAGCAGTTCGCGATAGTTCACGACGCGGTGTTGCGGCGGATCGATTAGCAAGTGCAATGCACAGCGATTCGGTTATTGCCGTTCGCAGCAGGGTCCACTTTCGGCCTGCCGCAAGAACATGTTTTTGGTTGAGCTCCAGTTCGATGCCGATGTATGCACCAGCAGCAAAGCGCCGGCGTAAGTGAGCGGTCAAGCCATCGCCTTTGCCCGCGTACGGATAGTTCCGCCGCACTACGAATTCAGATGCACATGCCTTAAGCGATGCCCGCCAGCGCTCGCATAGAGCCGCTTCCCCCGGCCGGGCAGGGTGATACAGCAGGCCAATGTCGGCGTTTCTGACTTCACCGTTCAGTTCGGGTGTAAAACTGTGGGATGAGAAATGGATAACGCGGCAGCCGTTTGCAATGGCTTGCGCGACAGCGCGCTCGGTTTTGGTGCGATAAGGCCGGTAATAATGTTCCACTATCTGCCGGCGCACCGTGGCGGGCGCATCGCGGGTTGCTTCCGAGTAGAGGTGCGGATGGCCGATCGATCGATTCAAGTCGATCAGCAGACGGCTTACAGTGGACGCTACCAGAGGCGCCCGCAGAGCCGCCGCCAGTTGCTTCGCCATCACCAGCGCGCCTGGATCATACCCGCGATGGGAATCCAGTAATGCTTGATGGGCGTGAAACAAATTGCGATACGCCGGGGGGATCCGGTTTCCACCATGCTCGCAGGTCACCAGGTAGTAGTCGATCACCATCCCGCTGCGGCTACCATTGCAGTTCAGGCAGTTGGCTGAATATGTTGCGAGTACTGGCCCGCCATTGCCCGCTGAGTGCGGTGAAATAGGCATCCCCGTCATCGAAGCGGCGGCGCATGCGCACTTCGAGGCTGTCCTGCTGGTAGCAAATCAGATCAATCGGCATGCCTACGGAGAGGTTGCTGCACAGGGTCGAATCGAACGAAACCAGTACACATTTTGCCGCATCGGCGAGAGAGGTGGAGCGGGTAATGACGCGATCGATAATGGGTTTTCCGTACTTGGTCTCACCGGTCTGAAAGTACGGCGTATCGGCCCCAGCCTCGATAAAATTTCCCTCGCAGTAGATTCGAAACAGCCGCATAGGTTCGCCGC
Organism: Betaproteobacteria bacterium; assembly: GCA_031381325.1. Lineage (GTDB taxonomy): Bacteria > Pseudomonadota > Gammaproteobacteria > Burkholderiales > SG8-41 > UBA5216. The sequence continues at coordinate 10,877 of JANMXV010000260.1, forward strand.
GGATCTGTCCGCCGAGTATGAAGGAAGCGTTGAATTCCACTTCCGCATCGGCCAGATACTGGCCATCGCGGCGATCGATATCGCGCATCGCATCCGCCACCAGCTTCGCGACGTCGAACATTGTCGGCGCGGTCCACAGGGTTGCACTTGCGCGGGCGGCGTCAGCGCGCTGCCTCAGCACGCTGATCACCGCCTGTGTCCCGGCGAGATTGCCCGAGCTCAATAGTACGATCACCCTGTCGCCACTGCGTTCGAACACCGTCATTTTGCAAAACTTTGCAAAATTGTCCACGCCGGCGTGGGTGCGGGAGTCCGATGCGAATATCATTCCCTGGTCGAGCATGACGCCCACGCAGTAGGTCATTTTCCCGTTCCTTCCGATGGCAAAATCATCGGCCATGCCACGCAGTATACGCTGGCGATGATTTCACTTTGACTCGATGGCCCGGTCCCGTCACTTCAGTACTGCGTCGCGCTGTGCGAGTCGCTTCGCGACAGCTACGCCCGAATTGAGCGCACCTTCCATGGTGCCGACGAACGCGTAACAGGCGTGCTCGCCGGCGAAATGAAGATGGCCTATCCCTTCCCGCAGCGTGGGGCCCATCGTCGTGACCTGGCCCGGCGCAGGGAAAGAATACGAGGCGCGGGTCCACGGGTCTGACGGCCAATCCATGAAGCGAGTCTTTAACGTACTCGTTTTGAGAGAAGGATAGACCTTGCCGAGGTGCGCGATATAGCGCGACTCGCGCTCGGCCGCCGGCCATTCACGACACGTATCAGCCGAGGGTCCGCCCGAGTACGCGCAAACTGCGGCGCCGGGACCTTTCTGGCCATCCGTCTGATGCCACATCCAGTTGATCGGGCCATCGCTCAACAGGTCGGGCGCGAGATCGTCTCGCAACCAGAACTCATCCTTCGTCGCAATCAGGAATTTGATATTCGATCCCATCTGCGGTGTCAATTGCCGCGGCAATGGGGGGTCAATGTCTATAGTGCTCCACACGCTGGGCGGCACCGCGAGAATGACATCATCCGCCTCGAGCATTGCGCCCGA
>JANMXV010000265.1:0-14625 GCA_031381325.1 Betaproteobacteria bacterium
CCCACAACGACGACGACGCCATCCCAAGGGCCGACACCGTCGGCTGGCTTTGCCCCATAACCCACGTTTCTGACCGACTTTTGAGGCAGCCGTCGGACTTTTGGGGCAGCCGCTAGCCGTCCGCACTGCCCGCTCCGAACGCCCGCCCCTATCTGCCGCTACCATTACCCGTCCCCAATGCCCGCGCCTCTGCGGTGGATGTTGAACTTTTTTTTCAGGAGAGTTTCATGGCAAAAGACGGCTACAAAATTTTCGATTCCGACACCCACGTCGGCCCGCTGATGAACGTGCTCGACCCATTCATGACTGATGTCGAGAAGAAAAAGCTCGAAGGCTGGTCGGAATTCAAGGCGGTAAACAAGAAGGGCGACATTACTTACAACCGCGGGCAGCGGCGCTATCGCCGCAAGCTCGGCACCGCGAAGGCGGAGGCTGCGCCCGGCGATTACATGGCGGGCTTCACCGGTGTAGCGAAAAAGCGCGAGGTCTCGCCGCTGGTCGATGCCGATGCCGCCGAGCGTATCAAGGACATGGATTTCGAAGGCGTGGATGTCAATCTCACGCTGCCCTCGGGCTGGTTCGGCACCTGGACGTCCACCGATGACGTGGCGCTCGAAGCCGGCATGTATCGCGCCTATCACCGCTGGATGGAAGCGTACTGCGGCAAATTTCCCGGACGTCTCGGCGGCGTGATTCTCGCTTGCGGGCGCGACATCAAGAGCGCGGTGGAAGAAATCCGTCGTTGGGGCAAATCGGGCTGGGCATGGGGCGTGTTGCCGTACGCGCCGTACGGGATGCCGCTCGATCATCCCGATTTCGAGCCGGTGTGGGCGGCGGCGGCGGAACATGATCTGGCGATTACCTTGCATACGTTCACGGTGATGCCGCCGTATGCGCCGGGCGGCACCGACAACTGGGAAAATCTTTTCCTGCAACGCTCCGCTTCGCATCCGTGGTGCGGCATGCGCAATATGGCCTCGCTGATCGGCTCGGGGTTGATGGATCGATACCCGAAGCTGCGCATCGGCACGCTGGAAGCCGGCCACGGGTGGCTGCCGTTCTGGATGGCGCGCATCGACGAACATGCGCGTACCATCCGCTCGGAAATTCCGGATCTCAAGATGATGCCCAGCGAATATGTGCTGAGCGGGCGTTATTTTCAGAGTATCGAAATTCCCGAAGGTTTGAAGCTCACCAGCGCGGTGATTGATCTCATTGGCGAAGACGTGTTGATGTATGCCTCGGATTATCCGCACGGCGAAAGTCATTTCCCGGAGTCGGTGGACAAAGTGCTTGAATGGGACATGCCGCGCGCGCGCAAGAACAAGTTGTTCTGGGACAACGCAGTCAAGCTGTATGCGCGCTGCGGGCTCACGTGAAGATTGCGAGAGTGTATGTTAACTATTTGTTTTTATTGACATTTTTGTTATGCGCCAGAATGCCGTTTGCACACGCGCAGAGTAACGCCAACGTCGCAAACATTTATCCCGCCAAGCCGGTGCGCGTGATCGTCGGCTTCGCGCCGGGCGGCGCCACCGATATCGTCGCGCGCTTATTCGCGCAGAAGGTGGGCGAAAGCCTCGGCCGCCCGTTCGTGGTGGAAAACCGGCCCGGGGGCGGCGCTGTCACCGCCACCCTGCTGGTGCGCAATGCCGCGCCCGATGGTTACACGCTGCTCGCGGTGTCGGGCACCTACACCATCACACCCGCGATCACCAAAACGCTGCCCTACGATTCGATCAAGGATTTGGCTCCGATTTCACTGGTGAACCAATCGCCGTTTCTGGTGGTGGTGCATCCGGCGCTGCCGGTGAAGACCCTGCGTGATCTGATTGCGCTGGCGAAAGCGCAGCCCGGCAAACTCGATTACGCCTCGGCGGGTCAAGGCAGCAATGTGCATCTGGCGGTGGAACTATTGAACAGCATGGCGGGCATCAGAATGACGCACGTGCCGTACAAAGGCACCGGGCAGGCGTTGATCGATTTGATGGCGGGGCAGGTGCAGCTTACCGTGGCAAACATACTGTCTGGATTGCCTTACGCGAGGTCGGGTCGTATGCGCGGGCTGGCCGTCACCAGTGCGCGGCGGGTTAAAACATCTCCGGAAATTCCCACCGTCAGCGAATCCGGCGTGCCGGGTTATGAAGTTGCGAGCTGGAACGGCTGGCTTGCGCCGGCAGCCACATCGCCCGAAGTCATCGCCAAACTCAACGCCGAGTTGGTAAGGGCAGCGAAGGCAGCCGACATCGGCGAACGTATGGCGGCCGATGGTGGCGAGCCGTTGGGCACCACGCCGGAACAGTTTCGCCAGCACCTGATCGACGAAATCGCGCGCTGGCGCAAGGTGGTGCAGGTGGCGGGGATACGCGTGGAGTAGTTTGATACAGTAGAATAAGTTATGCCGTCCCGCGAAGGGATTGCGCAGGATGGCAGGCGAATCATGTTGCGTCGCCGCCCACAAATTTTTGTCGAAACAGTTATTTATGGCGTCAACCGAAGCGTCGCTCACACATTCTGATATATTCGGTTCCCTTTTGCCTTCGGGCGTTTCAATTAACGGACTTTCCATCCCTTTTTATCATGATTAGCCAGCTAATTTCTTGCTTGTGCGCGCCGCGCCGCGCCGCGTGCTCAGTCTTTGTTGCTCTACTTTTAGTTACCTTCCAATCCGGCGCCTATGCGCAGACCCCGCCTGCGGCCAAGGCTGCTGCCGCGCCAGCAGTAACCGCTGCTGTAACCGTCGATGCGCGCGCAACAGCCACGGCGCAAATCATGGCCGGTATTCAGCCGGCCTCAGGCGACGCAGTAATCGACAAGCTGGTGGTCACCGACGGCTGGATAAAGCACAAAGAGGTGATGCAAACCCAGTGGAAAACCGTGCGCGCACGCCTCGACACCATCGAAAAATGGCGCGATCAGGAAGTCAAACTCAAGGAGGTGAGCGCGCGCACGTTGCTGTATCCGTTCAGCGGCCCGGATTTTCTGAACGCGTGGGCGCTCTACCCGCACCACGGCAAATATGTGTTCTTCAGTCTTGAGAATCCGGGGACACTACCCGATCTGGAAAAAATGGGGCCGAAGGAGTTCGAAGCGCTGCTGGGCTCCGTGCGCGGAGCGTTCACCGATATTTTCCAGCGCAATTACTTCATTACCTCTTACATGGGCCGTCAACTGACCCAGGCGCAACTGAAAGGCACCGTTCCAATCATCGCTACCATGATGGCGCTGGATGGCCTGCGTATCGCCAAAATCGAAGCCGTAGACCCGTTCCCCGAATTGACCAAGGCGTATGAAGAGCCCAAGTCCAAGCGTCCGGGCAAGATTCTACGCGGCGTGAAAATGACTTTCCTCACCGCGGCAAACAAGGCGCATGAACTGAGCTATTTCTCCCTCGACGCCACCGACAAGGCCTTGGTGTATTACCCGGATTTTCTCGACTGGGTGGGCCGCAACAAACCCGCATCGGCCCTAGTCAAATCGGCATCGTATCTGCTGCACGACAATCAGTTCTCCAAAACCCGCGACATGATTCTGGCTTCGGCCGACATCCTGGTGCAGGACGACACCGGCGTGCCCTACCGCTATATCAAGCAAGCCAACTGGAACACCAAGCTCTTCGGCAAATATCACAAGCCGATCGCGCCCATGCAGTGGGGCTATCAGGGCGATCTTGACAAGGCCTTCAAGGAGGCAAAAAGCGAGCCGCTGCCGTTTCCGTTCGGCTACCACTGGAAAGGGCAGGAGGGCGGGTTAATCCTCGCGACGCGGTCCTAAGCTTAACGCGTTAGCCGCAAACGGGCTTTCCCCGTGGCAATCCCCGCTACCCAGCGCCGTCGCATCGTAATGAGCGACGGCGTTGTGCTTTCTGTGATCGAGACTGTCGGTACCTCGAACGGCAGCGCACCACTTATCATCGCGCTAATACCCGGTTGGTGCATGCCAGCCTCGCTGTGGCAGCCACAACTAGAAGCGTTGGGCGCGCACTATCCCGTGAAAGCACTCGATCCGCGCGGGCAGGGCCAGTCCGATGTACCCGAAAGCGGCTACAACTTCGAGCGCCGCGCGACAGATATCTGCGAGTTTCTCCGGCCCTATAAAAATGTTGCGCTGGTGGGCTGGTCGCTCGGTGCGCTGGAAGTTCTGGAATACACGCATCGCTTTGGCGAAGAGCGTCTGGCAGGCATGGTGCTGGTTGATAGCTCTGTCGGCGAATTGCCCGTGCCGCCGCCGGGCGGAGGCTTTCTCGACGAATTGCGCGAGAATCGCGACAAAGCACTCGATAATTTTGTGCGCGCGATGTACGCGAAGTCGCGTACTGAAAACGAACGCACCGCGCTGCTGAGCGACGTAAAGCGCATGTCGCTTGATAACAGCATCGCGCTGCTGTCATCCGGTATACCGCGCGAGCACTGGAAAGAAATCGCGCACGCGTTCTCCAAGCCGCTGCTTTACGTGGTGACGCCGCAGTTCGAGGAGCAGGCACGGAATCTGGAGACGAATCGCCCTGGTACGCGCATTGAGGTTTTCAGCGAAGCTGGCCACGCGCTCTTTGTGGATGAGCCGCAGCGGTTTAATGCGTTGATATTGGATTTCGCGGCAAAGTTGATCATCCGCGCGCCACCCGCCGGAAACACAACTTGATCGAGAGTAAAATACCCGCATGAGCGATACGAACCTGAAGCGTTGGGCGCAAACGTGGGCGGCTGCCGGCGATGCCTTGGACGCCTTGCGGCGGCGTGAGCTGGCGGCGATGACCGACGACGACGTGCGCCGCGCTATCGCGGATTTGTTTACCGATGCGCCCATGCCTGATCTACCGTCGCGATCGACATCAGGGCTGGTCGAACAACAACGATTGTTCGCGCGCCTGCCCAAACCCGCATGAACGCGCTGCTTCAGGCGGCTGTTGAAATTCAGCAGTTCCTGAAAAATGCAGGCGAAAGTTTTTGTCTCATTGGCGGTGTTGCGCTACAGCGCTGGGGCGAGCCGCGGTTTACGCGCGATGTTGATCTGACCTTGCTTTGCCCCTATGGCGCCGAGGCCGTCCCCGTGGAAAGGCTTGCCGCCGCTTTCTCTGCGCGTATCCCCGATGCGCAGGCCTTCGCGCAACAGCATCGCGTGCTGTTGCTGCGCAGCACCGCCGGCATCCCGATCGACATTGCGCTGGGTGCGATTCCCTTTGAAGAGCGCTGCGTCGCACGGGCCACGGAATTTGACTTCGGTGGTGCGCGCTTGCTGACCTGTTCCGCCGAAGACCTTGTGGTGCTCAAAGCGTTTGCGGCGCGCGATCGTGATTGGGCGGATATCGAGTCCATCGTGGAACGTCAATCACGGCAACTGGATTGGCCTCTCATATTCGATGAATTTGCGCCGCTTGCCGCGTTGCGTGAAGAGTCGCAGGCCATGACACGGTTGATTGCGTTGAAAGACAGCGTGTAGCCCGGATGGAATGAAATGAAATCCGGGGAGCGGTCGCTACTATGCCGCTGAATAGCACGTATCCACCCATGTGCGTTGGCGAATGATGCCCCGGATTTCGCTGCGCTGCATCCGGGCTACGCGTTAATCCGCCTTGATGTTCGCGCCCTTGATGACTTCCGCCCACTTGACTACTTCGCGTTTGATGAAGGCGGTAAATTCTTCGGGTGTACCGCCAGTGGGCACGTTGCCGGTAATGCTAAACTTTTCCTTGACTGTCGATGTCGTGAGCGCCTTGTTCACCTCCGCATTGAGGCGCTTGATGATGAACGTCGAAACGCCGCCGGGCGCAATGATGCCAGTCCATCCGGTCACCTCATAATTTGGCACCCCGGATTCAGCGACTGTCGGCAACTCAGGATAGGAAGATGAGCGTTTAGTCGTAGTCACGGCGAGACCGCGCACGCGCCCCGCCCTTACATGCACGCCAATCGATGAGGCTGCATCAAACATCAGGTGTACTTGCCCCCCGATCATGTCGATCACGCCCTGCGGCGCGCCTTTATACGGGACGTGGGTCATCTGCGTACCGGTCATGCGCTTGAATAGCTCTGCCGCAAGATGAGAAGTCGATCCGTTACCGATGGATGCGAACAACAGCTTGCCTGGATTCTTGCGGGCGCGGTCTATCAGTTCTTGCACCGATTTGACCGGCAGCGACAGTGCTACCGCGAGAATGGTGGGCGTGAGAGAGTACTGTGCGACAGGATGCACCGCTATAGATCATTGTCGCAACGGAAATGGCAAGAGTGACTTTCGACATCATGCTCTCCCTTTTACTGAAAAACTTCCACTGGATTTTGCCATAAATTTGGAGTGCGGCTCAAGTGTTCCCTTGTTGCCGTCGTACTCCAAATCAGAAGTACGCCTGCCCGCGCTTAATAGGCGGCGTCCACTCGCAATCACCCCACGGCCCGTCGCCGTGTTCCTTGACGTAAGCAATGCGCCCGCTCTTCTTCGGCGTCATTTTCTTGCTGAACAGCGCGTGCAGCCAGTCGAGCACGTACTCGTGGCAATCCAGTCCGCCGAGATTGGGCAGGCCCCACAGCGGGTGATACTGATTTTCGATGACCCACATTTCCTTGGGTACTTTCAGATCGTCGAAGGCCTCCACTGCGTCCTCCAGCGGGCACAGCGGATCGAACTCGCCGGTCACCAGCAAGGTCGGGCATTTGATCTTGCCGAGGTAGCCGCGCACCGTCATGGGCTTGGCGACTTCTTCGTCGAACTTGGCCTCGTCTTCGTAGCCCGCCATGTACATGAACATCTGTTTGAAGCGCGGCGAGGATTGGGTGAAGATGGTGTTGTTGGGGTTAAAGCACGCCACCGAACTCACCACCGCTGCGGCACGATGGTCATAGCTCGACAGGCGCAGGCACCAGTAGCTGCCCATGCTGATGCCGTAGATCGCGATTTTGTTTTTGTCGATTTCCTTGCGCGTTTGCAGGTAGCTGATCACTGCTGCGCCGGCGCGCTCGTAGTTAAGTCCCACGGAGCGGATTTTCTGCATATTCGAATTGCCCTGACCGGGGCCGTCGATGGCGATCACGTGAAAGCCGCGCGCCTGTGCCACGTTGTGGCCCGCCTTGGGGAAGACTTCTTTGCTCTGATCCATGCCCGGCACGTAGATCACGCACGGCGCTTTGCGGCGATCCGGCAACAGATGCAATAGGCAGGAAATGGTGGTGCCGTTATCGAACGGGACTTCCACGCGCTCGATCGGATAGTCCGCAACTTTGCTGCGGCGATCCACCATCTCGGACATTTTCTTGTAGAGCTGTTTTTTGACCGGATGGTTGTCGAAAAAAATCGGATGCTGCGCCATGCGGTACGCTTCAATCGCGTGGTCGTAGTGGGCTACCGCTGTTGCGTCTGCACCACGCGCTTCAGCGCGCCTGGCCAATGCCTCGTGGCGTTCGGCCGATTGTCGCCAGACCTTGGGTAGCATGCGATAGTTGCGTGCGCGGGTGCCGGCGGGCACTTCGAGATCGTCGCGCTCGAAGTTCTGCACGCGGCCACGCATGTTCAGCGCGAGGTCGAGCATCCATTGCTGTCCATCGCGTTCGGTTCTTAACTTGCGGATCATCTAATACTCCTCCACTGAAGGGTTTAAGTGAACGCGTGATTCTACACGCAGGTCAAGAGAATAGGCGCCAGTGTAGTCTTTCCACATTATGCTTTTGCAAGGGTACCGGTAGAATGCACAGGCTGCGAACTCAGATTCTTGAAAAGGCTATGCCATGAAACGATATTTTTTACTGTGCCTGCCACTGTGTTTCGCGCCGCCGGCGTCCAGTGTAAACGCCCAGGAATATCCGAATAAAACCGTGCGCCTTATTATCCCGTGGGCCGCTGGTGGCTCGACTGATTCCATAGGCCGCATCCTCGGTCAGAAGCTTTCTGAATACACCGCGCAGCAATGGATTATCGACAATCGCGGCGGCGCCACCGGCACTATCGGCCATGCGCTCGCTTCCAAAGCGCCGCCTGACGGCTACACCCTGCTTCTGGGCACCAACAGCACCTTTGCCATCGCACCGCATCTCTACAAGAGCATTCAATACGACAACGAAACCGCCTTCGCGCCAATTTCGCTGGTAGCCGTCAACCCGCAGATTTTGACGGTGCATACTTCATTGCCAGTCAAAAGTGCAAAGGAATTGATTGCGCTCGCCAAAGCGCAACCGGGGCAGATTGCATTTTCCAGTGCGGGTGTGGGTGCTACCAGCCACATGGCAACCGAGTTGTTTATGAACATGGCGAAGATCAGGATGACGCATGTGCCCTACAAAGGCGGCGGGCCGTCGTTCCAGGCGCTGATTTCCGGTGAAACGGCGCTGTCGTTCGTGGATGCGATTACCGTCGCGCCCCATGCACAAACCGGCCGCTTGCGCGCGCTCGCCACCAGCACCTTGAAACGCACACCGTTGATGCCGGAGATTCCGACAGTCAATGAAAGCGGGCTGCCCGGTTTTGAATCGGTAACGTCATTCGGCCTATTCGCGCCGGCGGGCATTTCGCGCGACATTGTGGGCAAAGTGAACCGCGAAGTTGTCAGAGCCGTGGCCTCTGCTGATGTGAAAGAAAAACTCAAAGCGCAGGGCGTAGACGCGGTAGGCAGCTCGCCCGAAGAACTCGTCAATCACCAGAAGCAGGAAACCGCGAAGTGGGGCAAGGTGATACGCGAGCAGGGCATTAAATTTGAATAACGGCAAAATCATGAACCACAGATGAACACAGATGAACACAGATAAGTTCGAGAACCCAAAATGCTCTACGGCTAATGCCTTTCGTTTTTGACTTCATCCGTGTTTATCTGTGTTCATCTGTGGTTAAAAGGGTTTTGCTTTTTGTGTACTTCATGACTAAAAGGTAATCATGTCTTTTTTCTCCTCCAGGCTGGATCGCATCAAACTTTCCCCCAGCACCGCCGCCACGCAGCACGCCCGTGAGTTGCGTACACAGGGCCGCGATATCATCTCGCTTACTATCGGCCAGCCCGATTTCGACACGCCTCAGCATGTGAAGCGCGCGGTCCATGAGGCGTTGGCGCGCAATGAAACCAAGTATCCGCCCATCGACGGCATACCCGAACTCAAAGAGGCCGCGCGCCGCAAATTTCAACGCGAGAACGCGCTCGAATACAGCACCGATCAAATCATGATCGGCACCGGCAGCAAGCAGATTATTTTCAACGCGATGATGGCGACCATCGGGCCGGGAGACGAGGCAATCATTCCCGCGCCGTACTGGATTTCCTATCTCGACATGGTGCTGGTGTGCGACGGCACGCCGGTCGAAGTGCCCTGCACGCCCGAGAGCGGTTTCAAACTGACGCCGCAACAACTCGAAGCCGCAATTACGCCGCGCACCAAGTGGCTGTTGCTCAACTCGCCCAACAACCCGACCGGTGCGGTGTATTCGCGCGCGGAAGTGCGCGGGCTGGCCGATGTGCTGTTGCGCTATCCGCAGGTGTGGATTTTGACCGACGACATTTACGAGCACTTGCGTTTCGACGGTATCGAATTCGCGACCATCGCGCAGGTGGAACCCAAACTCTACGACCGCACGCTGACGGTGAATGGCGTGTCCAAGACCTACGCCATGACGGGTTTCCGGTTGGGCTATGCCGGCGGGCCGAAGGAGTTGATTCGCAACATCATCAAGCTGCAGTCGCAAAGCACCGCCGGCGTGAATTCGATCAGCCAGTGGGCGGCAGTCGAAGCGCTGGATGGTCCGCAAGAGTTCGTGCCTGAACGCGCGGCGTCATTTCAGGCGCGGCGCGACCGCGTGCTGGAAATGTTCAAGGACATCCCGGGCTTGCAGCCGAATTATCCGCAAGGCGCGTTCTATCTGTTCGTGCGCTGCGGCGATCTGTATGGCCGTACGACGCCGCAGGGCAAAGTGCTCGCCAACGAGCAGGATGTGGTGATGCATCTGATGGATCACGGCGTCGCCGTGGTGCTGGGTGCGGCCTACGGCATGTCGCCTTATTTTCGTATGTCGATTGCCACCGACATGAAGAATCTCGAAGAAGCCTGCCGCCGCATGCAGCGCGCGGTTAGCGAACTGAGGTAACAAAAGGGCGAAAACCGTTTTAACCACAGATGAACGCAGATGAACACGGATAACCTCAAAAGCGATAACTACCGCGGACACATTGTGTTTCCGGGGTTTTCTTCTATGAAAAATGGTTTTGACCTTGGTTTTATCTGTGTTCATCTGTGTTCATCTGTGGTTAGTAGTTTTTGATTTTTGGTCAGGCACCCTGAATGACCCAGCCGCTACTGTTCACCCCCATCAAACTCGCAGGCCTGATCGCACGCAATCGCATCGTGGTCTCGCCGATGTGTCAGTACTCATCCGAAGAAGGCGGGCCGAACGACTGGCATCTGGTGCATCTGGGCAAGTTCGCGCTGGGCGGCGCGGCTGTTGTATTTTGCGAAGAAACCGCGGTCGAAATGCATGCGCGCAAGACCTACGGCTGTGCGGGCATCTATAGCGATGCGCATGTGCCCATGTATAGGCGCATCACGGAATTTATCGGCAAACACAATAGTATTCCTGCGATGCAGATCGGGCATTCTGGACGCAAGGCGTCTTGCGGGCCGCCGTGGACCCACTTCAAACCGCTGACTGACGACGACGCGAAAACCGGACACGCACCGTGGCGCGGCATCTCCGCCAGTGCGATTCCCGCGCGCGACGATGCGCAGACACCGCATGAACTTTCGGTGAGTGACATTCAGGAAGTCATCGCCTCGTGGCGCGAAGCGACGCTACGCACGCTCAATGCGGGTTTCGAAATGATCGAGATACACGGCGCGCACGGCTATCTGATTCATCAGTTTCTGTCGCCGCTTGCCAACAAGCGCACAGATGCCTATGGCGGCGATCTGGCCGGGCGCATGCGCTTTGCACTGGAACTGACCGAAGCGGTACGCGCCGTGTGGCCGAAAGACAAGCCGCTGTGGTTCCGCGTCTCTGCGGTCGACGGCGACAACGGTGCGTGGAACATCGACGACACCGTAACACTGGTGCGCGAACTTAAAGGCCGTGGCGTAGACGCGGTGTCGTGTTCATCCGGTGGTATCAACGGCCCGCTCAATTACGCCATCGTGCCGCGCCAGCCGGGCTTTCAGGTGCCCTATGCCGAGCGCGTGCGGCGCGACACCGGCATTACCACTTGCGCTGTCGGTTTGATTACCGAACCGGAGCACGCCGAAAATATTCTGCAACGCGGGCAGGCGGACTTGATCGCGATGGCGCGCGAGTTTATGTACAACCCGAACTGGCCGGTGCATGCCGCCCGAACGCTAGGCGTGACTGATTATCTGGATTTGCTGCCGACCGAATACGCATGGTGGCTCAAGCGGCGCGAGAAAATTCGCGAAATCTCAAAGTAACAAAATGTTCAATAAAAACAGATGGTTACATTCAATTCTATAGGTGTGGTGCGCAACAGCGTGAACAAAATGTCCACCGGCAACTGGGCGCAAGTCGAGTCACGCATCGAAATCAACGCCGATCTCGCGCCGGGTCTGCAAGGTCTCGCCGATTTTTCGCACGTGGTGGTGGTGTTTCATCTCGACCGCATTCCGCCGTTCGATAAAGACAAGCAGTTGCTGCGCCACCCGCGCGGCATGGAACACCTCGCGCCCGTGGGCGTGTTTGCACAACGCACCAAGTTCCGTCCGAATCCGATCGGTGTTACGCCGGTGCGGCTGGTGTCGATACAAGGTAATGTTTTGACGGTGACCGGCCTCGATGCGATGGATGGCACACCGGTGCTGGACGTGAAGCCGTACATTCCTGAATTTGATCGAGTTGATGATGTGAAGATGCCGGATTGGGTGGCGACGATGGTAAAGGGATATTTTTAGCGGCGTCAAAAACTCTTCGTCATTCTGGCGAATACCAGAATACAGCAGCGATGCAACCTTGCGTATACATTCTGGCAAGCGAACGAAACGGTACGCTCTACATAGGCGTGACGTCTGATCTCGTGAAGCGTGTTTGGGAACACAAGAACAATTTCGTTGATGGATTCACTAAACGGTATGGCGTGCATACACTGGTTTGGTATGAAGTGCATGAAACAATGGAATCCGCGATTACGCGAGAGAAAGCCTTGAAGTACTGGAAGCGCGGGTGGAAGCTGGGGTTAATAGAGACATCGAATCCTGATTGGCTTGATTTGTATGGCGAGTTGGTTTGAGAAGTGAGGAACGTACTGGATTCTGGCATTCGCCAGAATGACGGTATGGGGTCGCTATCGATGGCATCAATTGCCACTACCGGCAAACCTACCAACCCGTCATTCTGGCGAAGGCCAGAATCCAGTTTGTAACCCGAACAACTAATTTGAATTTGTTTTGTAGCTGAATTCATGAACCAGAATCCAATGAAAGACTATCGTGGCAAAAGCAAATAACCAACACAACATCATCCGCATCGCCGTAGACATCGGCGGCACCTTCACCGATGGTCTCGCGGTGCTCACGCCGGGTGGCCGCATCTGGGTGGCGAAAACGCTGACCACGCCACGCGATCCGGGTGAGGCGGTGACGACGGTCATCGTCGATTTGCTGCGCCAGGTCAAGGCCGTGCGCGGCGAGGCGACGTCCAGCGTTACTGAAGTGGTACACGGTACAACCCTGGTCACCAATACCCTGATCGAACGCAAGGGTGCTGCGACCGGTCTCATCGTCACTAAAGGCACGCGCGACGTGCTCACCATCGGACGCGAGATTCGCTACGAGCTTTACGATCTCAATCTGGAACTACCTGTGCCATTAGTGGCGGAACACAACCGGCTGGAAGTCGATGAGCGGCTTGATGTCTACGGCGGGGTGGTAAAGCCGCTCGAACACACAGCGCTCGAGCGACTGCTCGACGCCGTGGCGCGGCTCGAGGTGGAGGCCGTCGCGGTGTGTCTGTTGCACGCCTATGTGAACGACGTACATGAAAAGCAGATAGAAGCCGCGATTCACAAGCGCTTCCCCAAACTCGCGGTGTCGATTTCATCAAATATCGCGCGCGAGATACGTGAATTCGAACGCATGTCCACGGCTGCCGCGAACGCCTATGTGCAGCCGCTGGTGGCCGAATACTTGGCGCGGCTGGATGAGCGTGTGCATGAGCTCGCGCCTAAAGCGCCGCTGCGCATCATGGTCTCCAGTGGTGGTTTTACCTCGGGCAAGGCGGCAGCGGAAACGCCGATCCTGCTGCTGGAATCGGGCCCGGCAGGCGGCGTGCTGTCGGCGCTTAACACCGCGCGCAATGCCGGCATAGCTCAGATACTCGCGTTCGACATGGGCGGCACTACGGCCAAAGCGTGCGTGGCGGTCGGCGGCGAGCCGCTGATCGCGCACAGCTTCGAGTGCGCGCGCGTATCGCGTTTTAAACGCGGCTCGGGCTTGCCGATCCTGATGCCTAGCATTGACTTAATCGAAATCGGCGCGGGCGGCGGCTCGATTGCGCATGTGAACGATCTCGGTTTGCTGAATGTCGGTCCGGAAAGTTCCGGCGCTGTGCCCGGCCCGGCGTGCTATGGGCAGGGCGGTATTGAAGCTACTGTGACCGATGCTGATCTTGCGCTCGGGTATCTGAACGCCGACAATTTTCTCGGCGGCGCAATGAAACTCCGGCGCGATCTGGCGGATCAGGCTTTGGGCAAGCTCGCGGCGAAACTCAAACTCACCATCACCGATGTGGCGTGGGGCATTTGCAATATCGTCAATGAAAACATGGCCGCCGCGGCGCGCATCCACATCGCCGAGAAGGGCCACGACCCGCGCGAATTTACGATGGTGGCGACCGGCGGCGCGGGACCGGTGCATGTGGTGGAAGTCGCGCGCAAGTTGCAGATACCGCGCGTGCTCGCAACCATCGCTGCGGGCGCCGGTTCGTGTCTGGGCCTGCTCGCCGCGCCCGCGCGCGTGGATCGTGCGTGGTCGAATCCGACGCTGGTTAAAGATATCGCCTGGGCGCGCGTCGCAAAGTCGTATAGCGATCTGCGTGACGATGCTGAAGCTGAACTGAAAACCGCCGGCGCGAACCTTGCTGCGATCAAATGGTACATCGGCGCGGAAATGCGCTACGCTGGGCAAGGGCACAATGTGTCGGTGAGTCTGCCGTGGCGCAAGGTCGTAGCTGCCATGGCGCCCGCGTTATTGAAGGCATTCGAAACCAGCTACCGCCAGCTTTATGGCCATCTGGTGCCAGGCGCCGTGCCGCAGGTCATCACTTGGCGTTTGACGGGACGTACACCGGTAAAGAGTCATAGCTTCGCGTGGGGTGATGCGCGTGTGTCGGCCACGCCGGTGATGCGTGGCAAGCGCGAGATTTTCCTGCCGCTTAAAAAGAAATTCGGCGCAGTCCCGGTCTACGACCGCTATTCGCTCAAGCCCGGCGCCAGGCTTAACGGGCCGGTGATACTCGAAGAGCGCGAATCGACGCTGGTAGTGCCGGTGAAGGCCGACCTGCGCATTTTGCCGGACTACACCGTGTCGATCACGATCAAGGAATTTTAATGAAAAAACAAAACCTTACGAAACTTGATCCCATCACGCTGGAAATTCAGTGGAAGCGTCTGGTGTCGATGGTGGACGAAGCCTCCGCCGCCTTCGTGCGCACCTCGTTCTC
>JANMXV010000290.1:0-31186 GCA_031381325.1 Betaproteobacteria bacterium
TGGTGAGCAACGCGCTGCGTTACACGCCGCCGGGCGGCAGCGTGATCGTCACGCTTCGTCACACCGCGGCGCATATCGAAATCACGGTTTCAGATACCGGGATCGGCATCCCGGCCGATCTGCTTCCGGTGATTTTCGAGCGCTTCCGCCAGGCGCATGCGAACAAAGGCGGCGCCGGCCTGGGACTTGCTATCGTAAAATCGCTGGTGGAAGCGCACGGAGGCAAGGTGAAAGTCGAATCGCACGAAGGAAAAGGCAGTCAGTTCACGGTCACGTTCCCACGCGAAGGCGTGTTCGCTGCGGCCGCACAGGACGGGAGGCAAGACGCATGAAAGGCTTAGCACTGCTTTTCGCGGTCACCCTGCTGGTGACGGCCTGCACCACAGTGCCCCCGCAACCCGGCGACGCCTTGCTGCTTGAGGCCGATGCCAAGCTCATTGCGCACGATTACAACGGAGCGCTCGCCGCTTATGCCGAGTTCGTCACCGCGACGCCCGCACACCCCCAGGCCGCCCGGGTGCGGGCGCTGCAAGCTGCACTCGAGCGCATGATCTCGTTCGAGTACGAGCTTTCACTTGCGCAGCGCACGGGCGAGCTTGCGCGGCGCGAAGCGTCCGAGCGGCAGGCCGAGACCGAGCGTTTGAGGTCCGAGACCGAACGTCTGAGGTCCGAGAGCGAACGTCTGAGGTCCGAGATAACGAAGCTCCGCGCCGATCTCGAGCGGCTGCGCAATATCGATCTGCAACTCATTCGTCCCGAGGTTAAAAAATGAACAAGACACTACTGGTGATCGAAAACGACGAAGCGCTGCTCGAACTCGTGTCGCTGTATTTTTCAGAAAACGGCTATACGGTTTACACCGCGTGCGATGGCGGCAAAGGCGTCGAGCTGGCGCTTGAGCATAAGCCCCCGGCGATCATCTGCGACGTGATCATGGGCGCGATGCACGGTTTCGATGTGTTGCGCACGCTGCGTGCCGATCCCGAAATGAAGCAAACGGTGATCATCATTACTTCGGCAAAAGCTTACAAGCCTGACATCGAGCGGGCGCGCGAACTCGGCGCCACCGACTACGTGGTCAAACCTTTCCGCATTGATGAGCTGCTGGCGCTGGTCGAGCGTCACGTGAACTTAGCCGTGCAACGGGAGGCGTGATGCGGGTTAAATTCTGGGGAACGCGGGGATCGATCGCGACGCCCGGTCCGGCGACCGCGATTTACGGCGGAAATACTTCGTGCGTCGAATTGCGTTGCGGATCGGACCTGCTGGTTTTCGACGCGGGCACGGGGCTGCGTCCCCTCGGGGTCGAACTCGCCAGGGAGTTCGCAGGCCGGCCTTTGACCGTTCACCTGTTTATCAGTCACACGCACTGGGATCACATTCAGGGATTTCCCTTTTTCATTCCCGCCTACGAGGCCGCGACGACGATTCACGTCTACGGTTCCACCGGACAAGGGCGGCCTCTCGAGAAAATCCTGCGCGGCCAGATGGCGGCGGACTATTTTCCGGTGGCGCTGGGCGACATGAGCGCGGCGCTGCACGTTCATGAGTACCAGGGGCAGCCTTTTCAGATCGGCGGCGCGACGGTCAGCGCCATGTACCTCAACCATCCCGGAATGACTTTGGGCTACCGCGTCGTGTGCGGGGGAAAAAGTTTCATATACGCCACGGATAACGAGCCGTACCGGCATACCCTCGAGCATCTGGGGAAGCGCGCCGCCTTCGGTCGCGTATTCGGCCAAAGCCTCGATGCGGAGTTCGTTCAGTTTATCGCCGATGCCGATTTTTATATCGGCGAAGCCCAGTACACCGATGAAGAATATCCATCACGAATCGGCTGGGGACATTCATCCATCAGCGCAACCGTGGAAGCGGCGCTCGAAGCGAAAGTGCGAAGCCTCGCCGTCTTCCACCACGACCCGCTGCACGACGACGACGCGGTTACGGCAATGATCCGAAGCGCGGGCGAATTGATTAAAGCGCGAGGATCGCCGCTTCAGTGTTTCGCGGCGCGCGAAGGCGAAGTCATCGAAATCTGAGCAAAAAAACGGGGAACCCGCAGGTTCCCCGTTTCAAAATTAACGCGAACGGGTGGTCAGCACTTCATCCTGCCGCAGGCGCCGACGCCGGTGTCGTTGGGGTTCTTGATGGATTCTTTCAGCGATTCGGACATCGGGAAACCGAGATTGACGCCTTTGGGCGGGATTTTCGACTGGAACCACTTGGTATACAGCTTGTTAATTTCGCCGCTCTTGTAAAGGCCGCTCACCACGCCATCAACCAGTTTCTTGAACTCGGCATCGTCCTTGCGCAGCATGATGCCGTACGGGTCGTCCGAGAGGAATTCTCCGACGACTAAAAAGTCGTCGGGATTCTTGGCGCTGGCTTTCAGACCGTACAGAATGATGTCGTCCATCGGGAACGCCACAGCGCGGCCGGTATCAACCGCGAGGAACGATTCGGCATGGTCTTTCGACGGGATGAAATTGATGCCGAGATTTTTTTCGTCGTTGTAGGCTTTCATCGCGCGCTCGTTGGTGGTGCCGGTGGTAAACACCACGGTTTTGCCTTTCAGATCGTCATAGCCTTTGATGCCGGAACTTTTCTTGACCACGATCTTGGTGCCGGTCATAAAGTAGGTCGGCGCGAACGCCACTTGCTTCTGGCGCTCGATGCTGTTGGTAGTGGAGCCGCATTCGAGATCGATGTTGCCGCCGGTAAGAATGGGGATGCGCGTTTGTGAGGTCACCGGAACGAACTCAACCTTGAGGTTGGGCATTTTCAGGTTGGCTTTGACTGCATCGGCGATTTTCAGGCAGATATCCACGCCGTAGCCGATGGGTTTTTGATTGTCGTCGAGGTACGAGAACGGAATCGAGGCGTCGCGATTGCCGATTTTGATCACGCCGGTGTCCTTGATTTTCTTTAGCGTGCCGTCTTGCGCGAGCGATGTGCCGGTGAATGCCACGCCGGCGATCAGGGCTATTAACATGCTGGTGATGCGTTTCATGAGTAACTCCTGGTAGGTGATTTAAACCGTGAACGGGCGAAATGGAAGTTTGTGATACGGGATGGGGTTGCTTTCGTGAGTGGTGAGTGCAAATCTATCCGATGTCGATGGCGTTGTCCAGAGAAAATAACTTAAATATGTTTAAAAACAAATAGTTACGTTTGTCCAGCGAATCGTGTTGAATCGCCTTGGGTAATAAACGTCCGCTTCGCCGCGCGGATGACGCAATATTTCAAGCGCGAAGTTTCAATTATTTTTCCACCACTTCACGCAGGCGCGGGCAAGCGCACGCGTGGCGTCGATGCAGCGTTCCGTTACGTCTGAGGTTCGATATTCAATAGCGAGCGGAATTTCCGTGCAGCCCATCACAATGACTTGTGCACCGTTGTCGAGCAGATGGCGTGCGGCTCGCGTTGCCAGCGCGTGCGCTTGCGCCAGATCGGTGCGCTTGACGCATTCAATGGCGGGCAACACCAGCGTGCGCTGGTCGTCGGCGTCGCTCACCAGACACTCAATACCGCGTGTGGCGAAGCGTGATTGGTAAAATCCCGCTGCCACCGTGCCTTCGGTCGCCAGCAATCCCACGCGCTGTACGCTTTGATCTTTGAGCGCATCGCACGCCGCATCGGCGATGTGCAATATCGGCAAGCCGCCTTGTTGCACGAGATCGTCGTACCAATAGTGCGCGGTATTGCAGGCGATGGCGATGGCCTGCGCGCCCGCACGCTTCAATGTGCGTATGCCCTTGAGCATGTGCGGCAGCGGCGATTCGCCGTGGCCGATAATCGCCGGCGGGCGGTCTGGAATCTGCGGCACGGCGTAGACGATCACGGGTAGGTGATCCTGATCGCGGTTGGCGGGCGTCTCCTCGATCAGCTTTTGCAGGAAATCCACCGTGGCCAGCGGGCCCATGCCGCCCAATATGCCGAGAATTTTGCTCATGATGTGCCGTAAAAAGTTACTTTGATTTCCGACACTACCTCATAATAAACGCGCCCGTTGGCCTTGTGCCGTCAATAGCGCAACCGCCTTCTTGTCGAAGGAAACGAAAGTTTCCCCGCCGAGCCAGTTTCCCTCATAGGCGATAACGCCATCAGCGAAATCCCCGCCAGCTTCGAGCACGGATAAGCCTGCCTCTACCGCTGGCCTGTTCATTTCCACGTTTGCGGCAGCAAGCAGCGCGCGGATCGCGGTGGCTGCATCGGCGGGTTGGAAGCCGTAAACCCTGCGCAGCACCCACACAAACTCACACAGACACGGCAGCGCGATTGCGATCAATTTCGCATCGCCCAAGACCTTGGTCGCGACGCGCGCTTGCGCTGGATCGTCGCGCACGACAGCGCGAACGAGGACGTTGGTATCAACAGCAACCTTCATTTCTTGCCGGCCCAACCTTGTGTAGTTGCCTCGTTGATTTCTTCAAGGGTGGCGACTTTCTTTGTCCGGCCCGCGAGCAACCCGAAGAAGCCCTTAATCGTCGCGGCGGGCCGGGCTGCTTTGAGCATACCCCGGCCATCCGGCAGCAAATCCAAATCGATTTTGTCCCCCGGCTTGATGCCAAGGTGTTGCAGCACGTCTTTTCTAAATGTCACCTGTCCCTTTGCGGTAACAGTCAGTGTGGTCATGGCGATACCCTCATGGTCTCTTGATACAACCTATCGTAATGCAAAACTACCTTACAAGCAAATGAGGATACGGAACTGCTTTAAAGGCTTTAGCCACAGAAGAAACAGAGAAAAGTCAAAAGGGTAAATCTGTGTTCATCTGTGGCAAAAAAATTTTGCAGGTTTT
The DNA here is from genome assembly GCA_031381325.1 of Betaproteobacteria bacterium. Lineage (GTDB taxonomy): Bacteria > Pseudomonadota > Gammaproteobacteria > Burkholderiales > SG8-41 > UBA5216. Next base: position 4,802 of record JANMXV010000290.1, read on the forward strand.
TAGTTACGATTCTTCCCCGGCTGCCACAGCACATCGTTTCCACCCGCGTGACGGTTCAACACCCGGCTTGCCACAAACAACAAATCCGACAACCGGTTGAGATAAGGGCACGCCAGCGCGGGCACGGGTTCGATTTTCGCCAACGTCACTACCCGCCGCTCGGCGCGGCGGCACACGGTGCGCGCAACATGCGCCAGTGCCGCTGCGCGCGAACCGCCGGGCAAAATAAAATCCTTGAGCGCGGGCAGCGCGGCGTTAAAGCCATCCAGCGCGGCTTCAAGGCGAGCGACGTGCGTGCCGGTGAGTATGGGATGTCCCGGCACGCTCAATTCGCCGCCCAGATCGAAGAGATCGTTTTGCACGTCGGTGAAGCACGCGCGCACGCCGTCCGGCAGGTCTTCGGCCAGCAGCACGCCGATGGCGCTGTTTAGTTCGTCGACGTCGCCCATGGCCTCAATGCGCGGCGCGTCTTTCGGCACGCGTGATCCATCGGCAAGCCCGGTTACGCCGCCGTCGCCGGTGCGGGTGTAAATGCGGGTGAGGCGGTTGGCCATCAATCAGGCCGCCACGGCTGGCGGCGACGGATCATGCCGCGGCTCTCCATTCGGCAGCGCGCTTTTGCATTGGCTAAAAATGCGCAACTGACAAGTCCGGCAAATGGTTACGTCGAGTTTGGGATAAATGGTGTCCATCGGCAGCTCTCTCACGTCAAAGACGTGGCCGCGGCCGATCACGTCCAGGTAACCGCCGCGCTGCATAAAATTACGCGCCGAGTCTTTCATACGATAGAAGTAGAGCCCGCCGCCGATGCGCCGCCGCCGCTGCGCTTCGTGCGTGAGCAATTCCGCGCCCGCGATATCGACGAAATTGATGCCGCTGGCCACGATCAGCAAATGTTTTTGCGTGGGCATCAGTTCATCGATTTTCTCCAGATGGGTTTGGATGTGATCAACGGCGCCGAAGAAAGCCTCGCCATTGATGCGCAGCATTTTGACCTGCGGGCAATCGGGCAGCTTGGTATCGGCGGTGAAATGGTAACTGCCCAGCGCCGGGTCGGGCTTGACATCGAGTATGCGCGGGCGCGAAGTTTGCATCAGATACAAAATCAGCGACAGCAACACCCCGGCGTAAATTGCGAATTCCAGATGCACCAGCAAGGCCGAGATAAAGGTGACCAGCATCACCACGGTTTCGCGGCGCGTGGTACGCACAATGGCGCGTATCTGATGGATATCGATCAGTCCCCAGGCCACCATGAATAGAATGGCGCCCATCACCGCCAGCGGCAGATGGTTCGACAGCGGCCCCACCACCAGCAGCAAAAATATCAGGATTAGCGCCGAACCCACGGCGGCCAGCGGCGTGCGCGCGCCGGCCTCGAAATTGGCGCCGCTGCGGTTAAACGAGCCGCTGCTGGCGTAGCCCGAGAAAAACGATCCCGCAATATTGGACAGGCCTTGGCCGATGAATTCCTGATTGCCGTCGATATGCTGCCCGGTTTTGGCGGCGATGGCACGCGCGATCGATACCGCTTCGGTCAGCGCCAGGATCATCACCGCGAACGCCACCGGCAGGGTTTTTTTCAAGGTGTCGGGCGACAGGTCGGGATGAGACAGTTGCGGCAGACTGCCCGGCAGATCGCCCACCATCGCGACGCCGGTGTTTTGCGCGCCGAAAATCAGATTGAGTACAAACGCAAACACACTGCCCGCCAGCATGGCGGAAATCATGTACGGAAATTTCGCAAAGCGCCGGCGCGTCACCATGCCCGCGAGCAGGGTGGCCGCGCCCACCGCCGTGACATAGAGATTGATATCGCGCAGTTTGTCCACGAATGTCGAGAGGGTGTCCAGAAACGACAGACCGCGCGGGATATCCATGCCGAAAAAATTCTTCAACTGCGCCGCAAAAATCAGGCACGCCGCGCCGGCGGTAAAGCTGATCACCACGGTGTGGGAAATAAAATTCACCAGCGCGCCCATGCGCGCAAGGCCCATCACCAGTTGCATCAGCCCAACAAGAAACGCGATGGTCAGTGCGAACTTGATGTATTCACTGCTCGAGGGTTCGGCCAGCACACTCAGGCTGGCGAACAGAAAAATCGAAATCACGTTGGTGGGGCCGGATACCAGATGCCAGCTCGAACCAAACAGTGCCGCGATGATCGCCGGCACCATGGCGGCATAGAGGCCGTACTGCGGCGGCAGGCCCGCCAGGGTGGCAAATGCCACTCCCTGTGGCAGCACAATAATTGCGCCGGTCAGCGCCGCCATCCCGTCCGCGCGCAGCGTGTCGCGATTGACCATCGGCCACCAGCGCAGAAAGGGGAAAATGTGTGGCAGCCAGTGATGGCCGGTGACTGGAGAATACGGATTCAAGGGCATGCGCCGTGTCGTGGGGTGCCAAGCGTGGGTGTTTCGTCCATTATCCGCGCTAGAGCCGGGCACGGCAACGAAAGCGGATTTTCGGGTATAATTCTGCGGCAAAGAAACACCATGAAAACAACAACATTCACGGACTTACGGCAGAGACCACGACTATGAAATTGCACGCGGTGTATTCACGGTTAGGAATAGCGGCAGCGATGTTGACTATGTTGTTCAGCGCGACGGCATGGGCGCAGACGCCAGCGGGCGACCCCGCAGCGGGCGCCAAAAAGAATTCGATGTGCATCGGCTGCCACGGCATTGCCGGCTACAAGACCGCGTTCCCCGAGGTCTACAGCGTGCCCAAAATCGGCGGCCAGCATCCGGCCTATATCGTAAAGGCGCTGCAGGCGTATAAAGCAGGCGACCGCAATCATCCGAGCATGCGCGGCATTGCCGCCACCCTGTCCGACAAGGACATGGCTGATCTCGCGGCGTATTACGGCGCGGGTCCGAGCAAAGTGGCGAGCCACTAACCCCAAGGCCAAGGAGAACAACATGAACAAAATCACAGCTTTGGTTTGCGCTGCGATGGCGATGGCCGGCTTAATCAGTGGCGCTGCGTTTGCGGCCAACATTGAAGCGGGCAAGGAAAAAGCCAAGGTGTGCGCGGCCTGTCACGGCGCCGACGGCAACAGCGCGGCCGCGGATTTCCCCAAGCTTGCCGGACAACATGCCGACTACATTGTGAAGTCGTTGCAGGGCTACAAATCGGGCACGCGCAAGAACCCGGTGATGGCGCCGATGGGCGCCAATCTGTCGCAGCGCGATATGGAAGACCTTGCCGCCTACTTCTCGCATCAGCAGGGCTTGGTGACGTTCAAATAACGTGAAGGGGTGAAGGAGTGAAAGGGGTACCTCCTTCACCCCTTCACTCCTTCACGTTTCGCGGGTCTTCCCGCGAAACTCACACAAATCCCGAATCAGGCACGCCCCGCATTTGGGCGCACGCGCCACGCACACATAGCGTCCGTGCAGAATCAGCCAGTGATGCGCGTGCAGCTTGTATTCTTCGGGAATAAATTTCAGCAGCCGTTCTTCAACTTCCCGCGGCGTTTTGCCGGGCGCGATGCCGGTGCGGTTGCCGATGCGAAAAAGGTGCGTATCGACGGCAATGGTGGGTTCGCCAAACGCGATGTTGAGCACCACGTTGGCGGTTTTGCGGCCGACGCCGGGCAGCGCTTCCAGCGCCTCGCGTGTACGCGGCACCTCGCCGCCGTGTTCATCCAGCAGCAGCTTGCAGGTGGCGAGTATGTTTTTGGCTTTGGTGCGGTAAAGGCCGATGGATTTTACGTAGCGTTCCAGCCCTTTTTGCCCTAACTTGAGTATGCTTTCCGGCGTGTTCGCGCGTTGGTAAAGGTGATCGGTTGCCAGATTGACGCTTTTATCAGTGGCTTGAGCCGACAAAATCACCGCAATTAGCAGTTCAAAAGGGGTATTGAAGTGCAATTCCCCACGCGGCTCCGGATTGGCGGCGTGAAAGCGCTCAAAAATGGCGCGGCGCTTATTGGGGTTCATAGCCTGGGTTCACGCGCGGGATTCCGGTGCAGAAACGTTGCTTGCAGAATGGCGGGGCATTATATAATGTGCGTGATTGATTCGTTATAACCCACTATCCGGGGGTAACCATGATTTTATTCCGCCAAACAATTTGCCGCGCATTCGCGGTAATCGCGGTCGCGGCAGGTTTGGTTTTCGCAGGTGGTGCAGGTGTTGCGATGGCCGAGCCGGTGACCTTTACCAAGGACGCACCGCTGCGTTCCGAAGCGCGATTTGATTCGGCGCCCGTGACCCAAGTGACGAGGGGCACCGTGGGTGACGCCACCGCCAAACAAGGCCCGTGGCTCAATATAAAAACGCAAGGCGGCGCGGGCTGGGCGTTGACCACGGATATCAGCTTCGGCACGGGCGGGTCAACCAGCGGCGGGTCCGTTGGCAATCTATTTGGCAGGCCGCAACCCGCCAGAACGACATCAACCATCGGTATTCGCGGCTTTGATAAAGAAACCATAACAAACGCATTTGGCGATGGCGCCGCTGCAAGCGCCGCGCAACTGGCGTTGCTGGATGGTTATGCTGTAGACACAGCGGGCGGCCAATCCTTTGCCAGTACTCAGGGTTTGTCCGCAACCCCTATTAGCTATTGATGGAGGCCGTGATGAACTATCTTAAATTATTGGGGTTAATAGTTTTTTCGCTTGTGTGTGGCGCGGCACAAGCGCAGCGTGGCTTCGACCTCGGCAAGCTGTTCGAGGCCGGTAAAGATGTTGCTGGCGCGGCAACGGGCTACAGCGAAAAAGAAGAAATCGATATTGGTCGCGACCTCGCCGGCCGCTTGCTCGGCCAAATTGAATTGGTTAACGACCCCAATGTGCAGGCGTATGTTAATCGCGTGGGGCGCTGGATTGCCTCGCAGAGCGAGCGGCCTGATCTGCCGTGGCGGTTCGGCGTGGCTAATGCAGTCAATATCAACGCGATGGCCATGCCCGGCGGCACCATACTGATTACGCGCGGGCTGTATGACATTCTGGATAACGAAGCGCAACTTGCCGGCGTGCTGGGCCACGAAATCGGCCACGTGGTCAAAAAACACCACATCGGCGTAATGCAGAAGCAAAAATTGGTGTCGGCAGGCGCAAATCTGGCCGCGAGCCGTACGGGGAGCAATCAGCTCGGCAAGGCGGCACTCGATTTTTTCAAAAATCTGTTCATTAGCGGGTTGGACAAAGAATCGGAGTATGAAGCGGATTCCGTGGGCGTAATCCTGGCGGCGCGTGCAGGCTACAACGCATTTGGTCTGGCCGAAGTGCTGCATAAACTTAACGCGCGCGCTTCCAGCGACCCTTCCGTCGTGGACCTGTTTGGATCGCATCCGGGGCCATCCGATCGACTGAACAGACTGGGGGATTTGTTGACGCCGCGCATGGGTTCGATGCCGCAAGGAATAGAGCCGCGGATCACGCCGGTCTCTGCCAACGCCGCGCTGCCGCGGCGAGGGGCTGCGCCGGTAGCCGGTGTGCGCGCGCTGAGCAACGAGGGTAGCGCCACACCTCCCGGTGCGTCTGGTATCGCGCCTTCGCAGCCCGCAGGCGGCATCAATCCAATGGATGCGATCAAGGGCCTCAAAGGTTTGTTTGGCCGTTGATCTTTATGTAACTAATCATTTTAAATGATTAGTTAATTCTCGCCTGAATGCGTGCCATGGCGCGTGCCAAGGCGCGTGCGACAGTAGCCTTCTTCTTGTCGTCGTGCGCTGTTGCTGGCGCGCCAGGCATTGATGGCTTGGCCTTTTTCCCGATAGCAATTCGCTTATTCCGTGCCAGATACCGGGTGCGCGCCTGCGCCGCACGCGCGATTCGTTGTGAGCGTGTTATTGCGTACGTCACCGGAATCATCTGTATGCAATCCACCGGGCACGGCGGGATGCACAATTCGCAGCCGGTGCAGTCGGCAGCGATCACCGTGTGCATCACCTTCGCCGCGCCGGCGATGGCGTCCACCGGACAGGCTTGTATGCACAGCGTGCAGCCGATGCACCACGATTCATCGATCATCGCGACCGCCGCGGCCTGGGTAACACCACACGAAGCATCCAGCGGCTTGGGCGCTTGCCCCAACAAACAGGCAAGGTCTTCAATAACTGCGATGCCGCCCGGCGGGCAACGATTGATGTCCGCAGTTCCCGCTGCCATCGCTGCCGCGTACGGGCGGCAACCGGCGTAGCCGCACAGCCTGCACTGCGTTTGCGGCAGCAGCGCGTCGAGCGCCTCGATGAGGGGGTTAGCGGAGAGGGCTGGCGTCAACGGTGCGTGCGGCGGTTACTCAGCGCCGCAGCGCTTGCCAGCGGCCATCGATCAGGCCCTCCAGCGGCTGGAACTGAATTTTGTAGGCCATTTTGGGACTGAGCGCAATCCAGTAGCCGAGATACAAATACGGCAAGCGCAGTTTTTTGCAGAGGGCGATTTGCCACAACACATTGTACGTACCGAAACTCGCACCACGCACCTCGGGCTCGAAAAACGTGTAGACCGAAGACAGCCCGTCCGCGAGCTGATCAACGATGCTGACCATGCGCAAGGCGCCGTTCTCGCGAAACTCCATCAGCCGCGAAGCCACATTACTTTGCAGCAGAAAGTGGCGGTACTGCTCGCGGCTGTCCTGATCCATGCCGCCGCCGCTGTGGCGGCTGGATTGGTAACGCAGGTAGAGCGCGTAGTGTTCCGCGTGGTATTGCAGATCCAGCAGTTGCGTGGTTAGCGCCGCGTGGCGCCGCGCGTAGCGGCGCTGGGTGCGGCTCGATTGAAATTCATCGACCACGATGCGCGCCGGCACGCAGGCCTGACACTGGTCGCAATGCGGGCGGTAGGTGAATGCGCCGCTGCGGCGGAACCCTGCGCGCACCAGTTCGCCATAGACCGCGGTGTCGATCAAATGACTGGGTGTAGCAACTTGCGAACGCGCCAGACGCTGCGGCAGGTAACTGCACGGGTAAGGCGCAGTCGAGTAAAACTGCAACACCGACAGCGGAAACTCAGTCAAATAAGTCATTGTCGAATTGCCATGAATGCGGCGGCTCACAGTTTACCAAGACTTTGAGTTGGCGTACAAACTCAGCGCGAGGAATTTCGCGTGCGCCCAGCGACGCGAGATGCGCGGTATTCATCTGGCAATCGATCAAGCCGAATCGCCAGCGCGCCAGTTGGCGCGCAAGGTGCGCCAAAGCGATCTTCGAGGCATCGGTGGCGCGCGTGAACATCGATTCGCCGTAGAACATGCGGCCCAGCGCCACGCCGTAGAGTCCGCCGGCGAGTTCGCCGTCAATCCATGTTTCCACCGAATGTGCGATACCGCACTGATGCAATGCGCTGTACGCGGCGATCATGTCGCCGGTGATCCACGTTCCAGTTTGCCCGTCGCGCGGCGCGCCGCAGGCACGCATCACGGTTTCAAACGCAGTGTCGACGCGAATTTCAAAATCGTCCTTGCCCGCTTTACGCAGGCGTTTGCCGAGCGAGCGTGAAATTTTCAGCTCAGCAGGGATCAGCACCATGCGCGGATCGGGGCTCCACCACAGCAACGGTTGATCCGCGCTGTACCAAGGAAATATGCCGTTGCGGTAGGCGTCGATCAGGCGCTCGGCGGAGAGTTCGCCGCCGGCGGCGAGCAAGCCATTCGGCTCGTCCAGCGCGCGCGATAGCGGCGGGAAGGGCGCGTTTTTGTCGAGCCAGGGAATCATGGGCTTATTGTAACGGCACGGTGCAGGCGCTCTATGATAGAGTGGCGAGTACTTGTAACTGTTTGTTTTTAAATGATTTTATTAATATATTTCGATTGATCTGCATCAACCTCCTAATGCACCCGGCGTGTGATAGTCAAACGCAATGAGCTTGCGCAACCTTGAGTTTTTATTCCGCCCGAAATCGATCGCCGTGATTGGCGCCTCTGACCGTGCGGGCAGCGTAGGCGCAACCGTCATGCGCAATGTCGCCGCGGGTGGATTTGCCGGCCCTATCTACGCGGTGAATCCTGCGCACCTTACGGTGGCGGGCCAACGCGCTTATGCGGACGTGACTTACTTGCCGCAGACGCCGGAACTGGCGGTGATTGCAACGCCGCCGGCGACGATTCCCGCGTTGATCGATGCGCTGGGCAAGCGCGGAACCCGGGCCGCCGTGGTGCTCACCGGCGGGCTGGGCAAGGCGCGCGACACGCAGGGCAAGTCCATTTTGCAAGCCATGCGCGACGCGGCGCGACCGCACCTGTTGCGCATACTGGGGCCGAACTGCGTCGGTCTGCTGGTGCCCGGGCTTGGCCTCAATGCGAGTTTTGCGCACACCGCGGCGTTGCCGGGAAGTCTTGCGTTTGTGTCGCAATCCGGCGGACTGACCACGGCGGTGCTGGATTGGGCCAAGTCGCGCGGCATCGGCTTTTCGCATTTCATCTCAATGGGTGAAGCGGCGGATGTGGATTTCGGCGACGTGCTGGATTACCTTGCGAGCGACGGCGCCACCAGCGCCATCCTGCTTTACGTTGAATCGATTACGGCCGCGCGCAAGTTCATGTCGGCAGCGCGCGCCGCCGCCCGCAACAAGCCGGTGCTGGTGGTAAAAGCCGGGCGTGCGCCCGAAGGCGCGCGCGCTGCGGCATCACACACCGGCGCGCTCGCCGGATCGGACGCCGTTTACGATGCGGCACTGCGCCGCGCCGGCCTATTGCGCGTGGATACCATACAGGACTTGTTTGACGCGGTGGAAACCCTGGCGCGCGCCCAACCCGTCAATGGCAATCGGCTCGCCATCATGACCAACGGCGGCGGTCCCGCTGTGATGGCAGCCGATGCCTTGTCGCTGCGCGGTGGTCACCTCGCCGAACTCGCTGCGGCCACGATGCAGCAGTTGGATGCAGCATTGCCCGGCACCTGGTCACACGCCAATCCGGTGGACATCATCGGCGATGCGCCCGCCTCACGTTACGTTGCGACACTGCAAGCGTTGCTCGACGACAGCGGCAATGACGCGGTGCTGTTTATCCACGTGCCCACCGCGATCGTGCCCGCTGCGGATATCGCGCGCGCGTGTGTGCCGCTGGCGAAGGGCAAACGCGTGCTGGCCTGCTGGCTCGGCGCGGATGCCGTGGCAGAGGCGCGGCGCACCTTCGAGACAGCAGGCATCCCCTGTTACGACACGCCTGAACAGGCGGTCAGCGCTTTTCTGCAACTCGCCGCTTACCGCAGCAATCATCAAATGCTGATGCAGACGCCGCCCTCCGTGCCGCAGGATTTTGCACCGGATGCAGTAGCGGCGCGCGGCGCAGTGAACGAGGCGCTGCAGGCCGGGCGTGAGTGGCTGTCCGAGGCCGAAGTGCAGCGCGTGCTCGGCGCCTATGGCATACCGATGGTGCGCACGCGTAGCGCCGCCAGCGCGGAACAAGCAGCGCAAGTTGCCGCCGAAATCGGATTTCCGGTGGTGCTCAAAATCGACTCCCCGCAGATTACGCATAAATCGGATGTTGGCGGCGTGGCGCTGAATCTGGCGAATGCCGAAGCCGTTCAACAAGCGGCGTCAGCGATGGCGCATCAGGTAAGTGTACTCACACCACAGGCGCAATTGACGGGATACACGGTGCAGGAAATGGTGGTGCGACCCAAGGCGCACGAGATCATCGTCGGCGCGGCAGTGGATGCGGTGTTCGGCCCGGTGATCCTGTTCGGCCAGGGCGGCGTAGCGGTGGAGGTTGTCGCTGATCGCGCGGTAGCGCTGCCGCCGCTTAACATGATGCTCGCCGCCGATCTGGTTTCGCGCACGCGCGTGGCGCGTCTGCTGGACGGCTACCGTGATCGTCCGCCGGCGAAGCTCGAGGCGCTGCATCTTACCCTGGTGCAGGTTTCGCAGCTGATGGTGGATGTCGCGGGCATCGTGGAAATCGATATCAATCCGCTGTTGGCGGACGAGCGCGGCGTGATCGCACTGGATGCGCGCATTCGGGTTGCGAAACCCCAGCATCCCGATGCCGAGCGACTGGCTATCCGGCCTTATCCGAGTGAGTTGGAAGAATGGACGACGATTAACGGTCGCGACGTGCTGTTGCGGCCGATCCGGCCCGAAGACGAGCCGCAGCATGCACAGTTTGCGCAACGCGTGGATGCGGAAGACTTCCAGTTGCGATTTTTTTATGCGGTGCGGGTGATGTCGCACACCCAGCTCGCACGCTTTACGCAGATCGATTACGACCGCGAGATGGCATTCATCGCCAGCGTCGATGACGGACAGCCCGCTGCGGAAACCTGGGGCGTGGTGCGCGCGATTGCCGATCCCGATAACGCCAATGCCGAATTTGCGATACTGGTGCGCTCCGATCTCAAGGGGCAGGGGCTCGGTTCGCTGCTGATGAAGAAGATCATTGATTATTGCCGTGCGCGCGGCACGGGCGTGCTCACCGGCGCAGTGCTGCGCGGAAACACACGCATGCTGGCGCTGGCGCGCGAGCTGGGCTTTTCACTCAAGTACGACAACGACGCTGGTGTGGTGCAACTGCGTTTGCGTCTGACGGATGAAGCGCCGTAATGGACAGGCGCCAATGCCTCAGCGAGTCTGTTTGTTCGCTTGCGGAGCCCGCAACAGCAGCACGGACACCTTCATGACGCGCAGCTTTTTCTGCAGCGTGAATGCAAGGGCTTCGGCACTGCTGCGTTGCGGATCAAACGCAACCGCCAATGCCGCCGGTTCCATTGATACACGCATAGTGTCTTTGCGGGGGTGTTGCGCCCTCAACATAACGCCTTCATAAGTATTTGTTTTTAAATAATTATTATCGGGCGTAGTGGTAGGTTGAGGTGACCAAGGAACCCCAACACCCAATCCTATTGATAGCGTCATGGAAGGCACGTCGTAGGAAATTCCCTACACGAGATCGCGACAGTTCCCGAATGCGCTTTCAGCCGCCGCTGATACCGAGTGATGCGCGCGCCGCCTACAGTGGAGTCATCGCAACACACCATCACTTGGGAGCACCTCATGTCAGCCGCCGCGCAGCTTCATACCAACAGCACCAGCGCCATCCCTTTTCCCATGCGCCGGCATCTGCGTGTGGTGGAACCCGGTGCCGTTGTCGGGCATGCGTGCGCACACTGCGCGCTCAATGCGCTGTGCCTGCCCGAAGGCTTGACAGGCAGCGAGCGTCAGGAATTCGCCGCGCTGATCTTTCAGCACAAGCGCCTGCGCGCGGGCGCGACGCTGTTCCACGCCGGCGAGCCGTTTACCCATCTGTATTTCGTCAAGACCGGTTCGCTCAAGACGGTGGTGCTGCTCGACGATGGACGCGAACAAGTCACGGGTTTTCATTTCTCGGGCGACGCGCTGGGTATCGACGCCATCAGCTCGCCCAATCATCCCAGCGAAGCGGTCGCGCTCGAAGACGCTTCCGTGTGCGCGATCCCGTTTGCGCAACTCACGCGGCTGAGCCGTCGCATCGAGCGCCTGCAAAGCTACGTGCAGCGTTTGCTGGCGCGTGAAGTGGTGCGCGATCAGGGGCTGATGTTACTTTTGGGCCGCATGCACGCCGGTGAACGGGTAGTGGTGTTCTTGAGGAATCTATCGCACCGCTTCCACGCGCGCGGCTACTCTGCGCGCGAATTCACGCTGCCAATGGCGCGTGAGGATATCGGCAATTACCTCGGGCTTACGTTGGAAACGGTGAGCCGCTGCTTCTCGCGGCTTAAGCACACCGGCGTGCTCCATGTCGATAACCGGCATATCCGCATTCTGAATCTCGACGCATTGCAGAGGGTGGCCGGCGGCAGAGATTACGTCCAGTAAACGGCGCGTGGAATTGCGAGCCGTTCCAGGCTTTACCCGGCAGCAAACTTAACAGGAGGTTTTATGTATTCGCACATACTGGTTCCGACCGACGGCAGCGCGTTATCGATAGACGCGGCACATCAGGCGGGCGAACTGGCCCAGCTTTGCAATGCAAAGATGACTGTGATCATGGTGTCGCCGACCTATCGCAAGACCTATGACGATGGTTTCGTCGTGCCCACAGTGAACGTCGTACGCGAGCGCTGGGAGGAGCAGATGACCGAGCGCGCAAAGAAGGTGCTCGACCATATTTGCGCCGATGCCGCAAAGACCGGCATTCAGTGCAATTCCTTGCACGTGTTCGGCGATGCACCTTATGAAGCGATTATCGAAGCCGCGAACAAGCATGGCTGCGACATCATCGCCATGGGTTCGCATGGGCATGGCGGCGTGAAGCAATTTTTCGTCGGCAGCGAGACCACACGCGTGCTGTCGCACACCAAGATCCCGGTCGTTGTCTATCGGTGATTCTCCGGTCGGGAGATGCGCCGTGTTTATGCAACAACAAACTTAACCACCAACTTGTGATGGGTGCGCACGGCTATGGCGGATTCAAACAATTGCTGCTGGGCAGCGAGACCATGCGTGTGCTGTCGCATTCAACAATACCGGTGCTGGTTTACCGTTGAAGCGGCAGCATTTGCGCGGCCACGCGCGGCGCCTTGATGTGGATCAATGCGCCGGCTGCGGTCGCCCTTACACTGGATGCACGCTGATCGCAGCGAACACGAAAAGTATTTTGGTAAAAATTCTATGACCCTGGGCGATGCCTGCAACCGCGAAGTGGTGTTCGTTAACCGTGACGTCACGGTACACGCGGCCTGTAAATTGATGCGGCACTATCACGTGGGCAGCCTGGTGGTGGTGGACGAGGTAAACGGCCGGCGCGTGCCGGTGGGCATACTGACCGATCGCGATATCGTGGTGGAGGTCAACGCCATGGATCTGCAGGCCAAGGTGATCACGGCGGGCGACATTATGTCGCCCGATCTGGCGACCGCACCTGAAACGATGGGCATCTCCGAGGCGATCGCGTTGATGCGCCGCAGAGGCATACGCCGCTTGCCGCTGGTCGACGACGAAAACGCCCTGGTGGGTATCGTGGCGATGGATGACCTGGTCGTGGTATTGGCCGAAGCGTTGTCCGGAATTGCTCATGTGGTGTCGCGAGAATCCTTGCGTGATGGGCGTGGCGGAAGCGTGCGCGAATAGGCCGTCACCGGTGCGCATGGGGTAAAATTCTCCTGGCCGGTTAAGCAAGGGACATGGCGCGGACTCGCTGCTGATGAAAAAATTATTCACTATTGCCGCGCGCGTAACACGGGTGTGCTCACGGGTGCCGTGCTGCGCGGAAACGAACGCATGTTGGCGTTAGCTCGGTCTTGGATTTAAGTTGAGGTACGGCAATGACGCCGGTGTCGTGAAACTGAGCTTGCGTCTGGCGCATGCGGTGCAGGGATCATGATTCCCGATACGCCGCAGGGTCTGTCCAGCGCCGAGGCGCAGCGGCGGCTGCTGGAAGACGGCCAGAATGTGCTGCCGGCGGCGCAGCCTCGTAACACGCTGGTCATTGCCTATCAAGTGGTGCGCGAACCGATGTTTCTGCTGCTGATCGGCGGCGCCGTAATTTATCTGCTGCTGGGCGATGTGCGCGAGGCGCTGGTGCTCGCCGCCTCGGTGCTGGTGGTGATGGGCATCACCGTAGTGCAGGAGCGCAAAAGCGAACGCGCGCTGGAAGCGCTGCGTGATTTGTCGAGTCCGCGTGCGCGCGTGGTGCGCGACGGCGTTGAACAGCGCATTGCCGGCGCTCAGGTGGTGCGCGGCGATGTGCTGATTCTGGCGGAGGGCGACCGCGTCCCGGCGGATGCCCTATTGCTGGCGGCGGTCGCATTGCACGTTGACGAATCGTTGCTGACCGGCGAGTCGTTGCCGGTTGAGAAACAGGTTTCAGCGCAGGGCGCGCGCGAGGGGCAGGTATTTTCCGGCACGCTGGTGATTAAAGGCCAGGGGCGGGCCGGGGTCACTGCTACCGGCAGCCGCACGGAAATGGGCCGCATCGGCGTGTCGCTGGTCACTATCGAGACCGGCAAGACGAGCTTGCAGATTGAAACGGGCCGTGTGGTGCGGCTGATCGCAACAGTTGCAGTGGTGTTGTGTACGGTGCTTGCGGTTTCGTACGCCCTGCTGCGGGGGGACTGGCTGGGGGGGATACTGGCCGGCCTCACGCTGGCGATGGCGATACTGCCCGAAGAGTTTCCGTTGGTGCTCACGGTGTTTCTGGCGCTGGGCGCGTGGCGCATCGGACGTCAGGGCGTGTTGACACGGCGCATACCTGCGGTGGAAATGCTGGGTGCGACCACGGTGCTGTGCGTGGACAAAACCGGAACGCTGACGGAAAACCGCATGCGCGTTGCCGAGGTGTTTTGCGAGGGCGTTTGGGGCGAGCCTGATGTGGGCAATGCAAACGCCGCCGCGCTGCTCGAAGCGGCTGCGCTGGCATGTGAACTGGATCCGTTTGATCCGATGGAGCGTGCGATATTGCTCGCTGCCGACGCTGTCGCGCCGTCGGCGGCCAGGTTGCGTCGCGAATGGCGGCTGGAGGCGGACTATCCGCTGCACGCGGGGTTTCTCGCGATTTGCCACGGCTGGCGTTCTGCACAAGGTGAAAAGCGGGTGGCGATCAAGGGTGCGCCGGAAACCGTGCTGGCGTTGTGTGCAATGGACGCTGCCGCGCGCGTGGACGCGATGGACGCGGTAAAGCGTGCAGCCGAGCGCGGACTGAGACTGTTGGCGGTGGGCGAATGCGCATGGAGCGAAAGCCTATGGGCAACCGATCCCACGCAGTACGCCTTCCACTGGCGCGGCTTTGTCGCGCTGGCCGATCCGCTGCGGGCTTCGGTGCCGGCGGCGGTGGCCGAATGCCGGCGCGCGGGCATACGCGTGGTGATGATTACCGGCGACCATCCGGGCACCGCGCTGGCTATCGCGCGGCAGGCGGGCATCGATACGGGCAACGGTGCGCTCACTGGGGTGTTCACCGGCAGCGATATCGCGGCCATGAGCGATGCCGAGCTGGCGCAGGCTGCCAAGCACGTACAAGTTTATGCCCGCATTGCGCCTGAACAAAAATTGCGCTTGGTGATGGCTTACAAAGGCGATGGCGAAGTGGTGGCGATGACCGGTGACGGCGTAAATGATGCGCCGGCGCTGAAGGCGGCGCATATCGGCGTGGCGATGGGGTCGCGCGGTACCGACGTCGCGCGCGAGGCGTCGGCGCTGGTGCTGATTAACGACGACTTCGGATCAATAGTCGAAACCGTGCGTCTGGGGCGCCGCATCTACCGCAATATTCGCAACGCCATGCGCTACATAATAGCGGTGCATGTTCCGACAGTGGGCATGGCGTTTTTGCCGCTGGCGTTTGGCTGGCCGCTGGTGTTGTTTCCGGTACACGTGGTGTTTCTCGAGTTCGTCATTGATCCTGCCTGTTCCATCGTGTTCGAGGCCGAAGCCGGCGATGCAGATGCCATGACGCAACCGCCGCGCGACCCGGCACAACCCTTGTTCGACGCGCGCACGGTTGCTGCGAGTCTAGTCGTAGGCGTGGCGGTATTGATCTCGGTCGCCTGCGCCTACGGCTGGGCGCTCGCGCACGGACGCAATGAAGGCGAAGCGCGCGCGTTGGCGTTCGCCGCCATCGTGTTCGGCAATCTGGCGCTGATTATCGGGCATCGTTCAAGCGAAAAATCCTTCATAGCGGCGCTGACGCAACCGAATCCCGCGTTATGGTGGATAGTGCTTGGTACCTTGGCCGCGCTGGCGGCGTCGCTGTATGCCACGCTGCTGGCCGAGGTATTCCGCTTCGAGTCGTTGTCTATGCAAGACCTGCTGATCGCGTTTGTGGCGGGCATTGCTGGCGTGGCCGCAGTCGAAGGGGTCAAGCGGTTGCGGCGCGGGGCGCACCTAAGGCGTGCGGCGTGATGAGGTGATGATCCATTGTAAATAATTGTTTTTATTGAACTATTTTTTGTAATCGCTTGATCCATGTCAACGCATGTTTGCGCTGGGCGCGCCATATTTTTAGCCGTCAATCAACGCGCGCGTTTACGCGCAACCCTCAAACCTAGGATCAAATCATGAGCGATAAAGATGTGGCCATCGCCACCATTAAAATGGAACACCGCGCGTTGGGCGCGGTTTTGCATATGCTGCAAGAACTGCTGCGCACGGTCGTGACGAATTACGGGTCACCGGAATTCGGCTTGTTGTCCGCGGCGCTGTATTACATTGATGATTTTCAGGAGCGTTGCCACCATCCCAAGGAAGACAAATATCTGTTCAAATCGCTAAGCGCGGCCACCTCTGAATTTGACGGCGTAATCAACGGTTTGCAGGCGGCGCATGTGAGCGGCGCGCACGCCGTCTCGCAATTGCATCGTTACCTGGTGCGCTATCAGGGCGGCGTGTCCCATGGCCTTGAAACATTCAGGGCGGCCGTCGATGCCTATGCGACACAGATGTACGAACACATGCGTTGCGAGGAAGATCTACTCGAACGCAGCCGTGACGTCATCGGTGAACCGGAGTGGGCGCGAATTGCCGCCGCTTTTGACGAAAACGATGATCCTTTGTTCGGCAACAATCGCCGCGAGGAATTCGGGCGGCTTTATCATCGCATCGCTGTGTTGGCGCCGCGCAAGTTGAAGCAGGGGATGCATCCGGCAAGCCAATCGCTTCCGCGCGGCGGATAAAACCTGTTACGGGCGGCTGCTACAGCGCAGGCGCGCTGATGCATGTGCCGCATTGATCCAGGTCAAGTTGCCGTTTTCCCTGGTGGCTATAGTCAAGCCATGAACAAGGGCATACACGCATGGCGCCGCAAACCATCAATCAAACCCATCCCGATGCGATGGGTTTGGTGGGGGCATGACAGGATGGGAGCGCCCCGGTTGTGGATACTGTAGCGTGCGCAGTGTCGCCGCCGGCCTATGCGTCGGCAACGGCGATAGGTTCTTGCTTTCATTGTGGTTTGCCTTTGGGAAAGCGTCAGTACACCGCTGTGGTGCAAGGCTGTGAGCAGGACACCTGTTGCCGCGGTTGTCAGGCGGTTGCTGAATTGATCGCGGGACAAGGGCTGGAGTCCTACTACCACAATCGGGATGCGTTTCCGCCGTCCCTGGAGCCGGCAGGAAGCACGCTGCGGGAATTTTCGCACTACCGGCAATATGATGTGCCCGAAGTGCAGGCAGGGTATGTGATGCACGTCAGTGACAACGATCGCGAAGCCGCGTTGCTGCTTGAGGGCGTAACCTGCGCGGCGTGCCTGTGGTTGATCGAGCAGCGCTTATTGCGGCTCGACGGCGTGACGGCGGCTACGGTCAATCATGGCACGCGCCGTTTACGGATTTCATGGGATGCATCACGGGTGCGATTAAGCGCCATTCTTGCCGCAATCGCGGCTTTGGGCTACCCAGCGCATTTGTATGACAGTAAGCGTTCGGAAAGCGTGCTCGCGCGCGAACGCCGTTCGTTATTGTGGCGTTTGTTTGTCGCTGCGTTCGGCATGATGCAAGTGATGATGGTCGCGTTTCCCGTCTATATTTCGGACGGGGAAATGCCCGCCGATATCGAACGACTGATGCAGTTTGCAGGTCTCGTTTTGACGCTGCCGGTGATGGCCTGGTCCGCCTATCCATTTTATCGCGGTGCATGGCGCGGGTTGAGCGCGGGAACACTGAACATGGACGTGCCGGTTAGCGCCGGCATCCTGTCTGCATTCGCTGCCAGCGTGTGGGCGACCTTCCACGGCAGCGGTGCGGTCTACTACGACTCGGTTTGCATGTTTGTATTCCTGCTGCTGGGTACGCGCTATCTGGAGTTGAACGCACGCGCCTATGCGGCGAGCGAACAGGATCGGCTGGCACGGCTGGTTCCGGCTGTCGCCGAGCGTTTGCCGCGGTTTCCCGACCTCGGCGTGCGCGAGCAAGTGCCCGCTGCCTCGCTGCGGCCCGGTGATGTCGTGGAGATCAGGCCGGGCGCTGCGGTGCCGGGCGATGGCGTTGTGGTTGAAGGCTTTAGCACCGTCGATGAATCGCTGCTGACCGGAGAATCCACAGCCCTTTCCAGAAAACCGGGAGACCGTATCATTGCCGGGTCGGTGAACGGCGAAGGCGCGTTGATCGCGCGCATGCAGTTGACGGGTCAACATACGAAGGTTGCCGGGATTGTGCGGCTGATGGACCGCGCGCTGGAAGAAAAGCCCCGGCTCGCAACGATGGCGGACTGGGTCGCGGGCAAATTCGTGCTTGCATTGCTGGTGGTGGTTGCGGTGAGTGCCGTCGCCTGGTGGTTTATCGATAAGGATCGCGTGGTCTGGGTGACCATTTCCTTGTTGGTGGTGACGTGCCCCTGCGCGCTGTCGCTGGCGACACCTGCCGCGCTGGTTGCGGCTAGCGGAAGTTTGTCGCGGCGCGGGATACTGGTTACGCGGGGCCATGCACTGGAAGCGCTCGCCAAGGCCACCCATTTTGTTTTTGATAAAACCGGGACTCTGACCAGCGGGCGTATGAGCCTCATCGGCGTGTTGGCGCTCGGCGGGCAGAGCAGGGAGACAGCGATTGCGATGGCAGCGGCGCTGGAAGCGTCGTCGGAGCATCCCGTGGGCCGTGCGCTTGCTGCCGCCGGGCCCGTACCTGCGAGACCTCAAGCCAGCCAGATAAAGTACTTTACCGGACAAGGCGTGGAGGGGATTGTTGATGGCGTAAGGCTGCGCGCCGGCTCGCCGCGATTTGTCGCCGAGCTGAACGGCTTGCCCATGCCCGCTGATCTGGTGTTCGTCACCGATGATGTGACGACGGTGGCTCTGGGCAGCGAACGGGAGTGGCTGGCGTTGTTTACGCTCGGCGACGCCCTGCGGCCCGATGCGCGGCGCGTGGTGCAGACGCTGGCGGAACAAGGTAGCGCAGTGTGCCTGTTATCCGGTGACCGTACGCCATGCGTCATGCGCGTGGCGCAGCGGCTGGGCATAGGTTCTGCCCGGGGTGAGGCTACGCCTGCCGATAAAGTGAGTTATGTCCGCGACTTGCAGCATAGGGGTGCATGGGTCGCGGTGATCGGGGATGGTATCAACGACGCGCCCGTGCTGGCGCAAGCGCAGGTGTCGGTCGCCATGGCGTCAGCTACAGACCTGGCACGCCTCAGCGCGGACATCGTGTTGTTAACAGACCGCATCGAGCCCCTGCTGGAGGCGGTGACTATCGCCCGCCGCACGCTGCGTATTATTCACCAGAATTTCATCTGGGCCATCCTCTACAACGCCATTGCAGTGCCGCTGGCCGTCATGGGGGAGGTGACGCCCCTGCTTGCGGCCGCCGGCATGTCGGCATCTTCGCTGCTGGTGATCGGCAACGCGCTGCGCTTGTGTGTCGTGCCGTCGCGCACGGACCGGCGCCATCGGCACGCTGGGGGTTAGCAATGGAAATTCTCTATTTGCTGATCCCGCTCTCGGTGCTGCTGGTGTTTGTGATCGGCGCGGCCTTCTGGTGGGCGTTGCGCGGCGGGCAGTTTGATGATCTGGAAGGCCCTGCTCAGCGCATTCTGATGGACGACGATCGCGGTGAGTAGTGATCGGGGTTGATTTATATCAACCTCCCTCAAGCAGGGTCTGGATACGATAGCCGCTGAGACATCGATCGCAATAAGGGAGTTGAATCCATATGGAGTCCACGTACGACTATAAACCGGTGCGTCAATTTGCCATCATGGCCGTGGTGTGGGGCATCGTCGGCATGCTGGTGGGTTTGCTGCTCGCGGCCCAGTTGATCTGGCCCGAGTTGAATCTGACGCCGTGGCTGTCTTATGGCAGGCTGCGGCCCCTGCATACCAATGCAGTTATTTTTGCATTTGGCGGATGCGCCCTGTTCTCGACCTCCTATTACGTCGTGCAACGCACCTGTCACGCGCGGTTGTTTTGCGGGCCACTGGCGGCGTTTACCTTCTGGGGGTGGCAGGCCGTAATCGTGCTTGCGGCCATCACGTTGCCGCTGGGTTTCAGTAGCGCCAAGGAATACGCCGAGTTGGAGTGGCCTATAGACATACTGATTACCCTGGTATGGGTGTCGTACGCAGTGGTTTTTTTCGGCACCATCGCCAAGCGCAAGACCCCGCACATCTATGTGGCCAACTGGTTTTTTGGCTCATTTATTCTGACGGTAGCCGTGCTGCATCTGGTGAACAGCGCCGAGATACCCGTAACGCTGTGGAAATCCTATTCGGCTTACGCGGGCGTACAGGACGCCATGATTCAGTGGTGGTACGGGCACAACGCCGTCGGCTTCTTTCTCACGGCGGGCTTTCTGGGCATGATGTATTACTTCATTCCGAAGCAGGCGCAACGGCCGATCTATTCATACCGCTTGTCGGTGGTGCATTTCTGGTCGCTGATTTTTACTTACATGTGGGCTGGCCCGCAACATCTGCACTAAACGGCGCTTCCGGACTGGGCGCAGTCGCTGGGCATGGTGTTTTCGCTGATGCTGCTGGCGCCTTCATGGGGCGGCATGATCAACGGCATCATGACGCTGTCGGGCGCATGGCACAAGTTGCGTACCGATCCGATCCTGAAGTTTCTGGTGGTGTCGCTGTCGTTTTACGGCATGTCCACCTTCGAAGGTCCGATGATGGCGATCAAGACCGTCAATGCCTTGTCGCATTACACGGACTGGACGGTGGGGCACGTGCATTCCGGCGCACTGGGATGGGTGGGGATGGTATCGATCGGCAGCCTGTACTACCTGATTCCTCGCGTCTTCGGACGTAGCGAGATGCACAGTATAAAGGCGATGACCTTGCACTTCTGGGTGGCGACCATCGGTATCGTGCTTTATATCTCTGCGATGTGGATCGCAGGCGTGATGCAGGGGCTGATGTGGCGTGCCATGAATGATGACGGCACGCTGACCTATAGTTTCGTGGAGTCGGTAAAAGCAACCTATCCGTACTACATGGTCCGCTTGCTGGGCGGCCTGCTGTACTTTTCCGGCATGTTGATCATGGCGTGGAACGTTTGGAAAACCGTGGCGGGGCAACGTGCATACGACGCGCCGATTCCTGCCGTTCAGTTCGCCGCTCACCCCGCCGTTCACACCGCCGTTCACACGGCGCAGGCTTAAGAGGACGATCATGAGCACGGCATCCAAACACGATCTTATCGAGCGCAATATGGGGTTGCTGATCGTGCTGGTCATACTGGTGATCAGCGTCGGCGGCCTGGTGGAAATTGTGCCGCTGTTTTTTCAGAAATCCACCACACAACCCATTGCGGGCCTCAAGCCCTACGCCGCGTTGCAACTCGAAGGACGCGACATCTACATCCGCGAGGGCTGCGGCAATTGTCATTCGCAGATGATCCGCCCCTTTCGCGCGGAGACCGAGCGCTACGGCCATTACTCGGTCGCAGGGGAGTTCGTGTATGACCATCCCTTCCTATGGGGGTCGAAGCGCACGGGGCCGGATCTTGCGCGCGTGGGACTGCGCTATTCGGATGAGTGGCATCGGTTGCACCTCAGCAATCCGCGGGATTTGGTGCCGGAATCGAATATGCCTGCCTATGCATGGCTGGATAAAGTGCCGGTGGATGCCGCGATCCTGCCCGGCAAAATGCGGGCGTTGCGGCGGGTCGGCGTGCCTTATACCGACGAAGACATTGCCAAGGCGGTGGAAATCGTAAAGGGCAAGACGGAAATGGATGCGGTCATCGCCTATCTGCAGGGCCTGGGCATAATTCTGAGAAATGTGAAATGACTATTATGGACATCGAGTGGATGCGCTCGAGCATGACGGTGATAGCGTTTGCGACGTTTATAGGCATCGCGGTTTGGGCGTGGAGCTCCCGCAAACGAAATGATTTTGATGTGGCGGCACGCAGCGTGATTGAGGACGAAGAGTCCGCTGCGGAATTCCACAATTCAATAGCGACAAGAGGCGGCCATGAGTGACTTTACCGGCGACGGCTGGAGCGTGTACATCGCCGTCATTACCGTGGTGAGCATTATCGCGTGCATGGTTCTGCTCTTTAGTTTATCGAGTCACCGCGTTTCGACCCATGATGCGGGCACCACGGGGCACGTATGGGACGAAGATATCGCGGAACGCAATAACCCGTTGCCGCGCTGGTGGATGTGGCTGTTTGTGATCACGGTTATTTTCAGTGTCGCGTACCTTGCGTTATATCCGGGACTGGGTAGCTACGCCGGGCGCTATGGGTGGAGTTCTACCGGTCAGTATCAGGAAGAACAAGCTCAAGCCGCTGCGGTGTATGGCCCGGTGCTGGATAAATTCCTGAAGCAGGACATCAAGACGGTAGCGGCCAACCCCGAGGCGCGTCAAATGGGGCAGCGCCTTTTCTTGACGTATTGCGCCCAATGTCATGGCTCGGACGCGGGTGGATCACGCGGGTTCCCCAGTCTCAAGGACCGGGATTGGCTTTACGGCGGCGAGCCGGAAGTGATACGCACCAGCATACTGGAAGGCCGCAATGGCATGATGCCGCCGATGGGACCTGTGTTGGGCAGTGACGAAGACGTACGCGACGTCATGCAGTATGTTTTCCGTCTTGGCGGGCGCACCTTCGACGGCATACGTGCGACGCGCGGCAAAGAAAAATTCGACACCCTTTGCGCTGCCTGCCACACCGACAAAGGCACTGGCAACCCGCAGATCGGCGCGCCGAATCTGACGGATGACATCTGGCTCCATGGCGCGTCGGATGCGGCGATCATGGAAAGCATTACCCAGGGCCGCAAAGGCGCCATGCCCGCACATAAAGGGTTCCTGGACGAGGGCAAGGTACACCTGTTAACGGCCTATGTGTACGGGCTTTCGCAGTAAATGAAAGCGCAACCTCCCCTGTATTCCCCGTCATGGCCCGCGCTGCGCCGCTGAAGTTGGTAGACGTCGCGGGGGGTAACGACGTCGAGTCTTCGCTCTACGAGATTCGCAAGAAAATCTATCCGCGTGCGGTTCGCGGTTGGTTTGCGCGATGGCGCGTTGCGCTGGTTGTCGCTACGCAACTGTTGTTCTACGGACTGCCCTGGCTGACGTGGAACGCGCGGCCCGCGGTGCTGTTCGATCTGGCCGCGCGCAAGTTCTACCTATTCGCGATAGTGTTTTGGCCGCAGGATTTTATCTTTCTCACGGGCCTGCTGGTGATTTCCGCGCTGTCGTTGTTTTTATTTACCGCGGTGGGCGGGCGTCTTTTCTGCGGCTATGCGTGTCCGCAAACCGTTTACACCGAAATATTCATGTGGATCGAGCGCAAAGTCGAGGGCGACCGCGCGCAGCGCATCAAGCTCGACGGTGGATCGTTAAACGCCAATAAAGTGGGACGCAAGGCAGTCAAGCACGGACTGTGGATCGCCATAGGGCTGTGGACGGGCTTCACCTTCGTGGGCTATTTCACGCCGATCAGGATCTTGCTCGATGAGTTTCTGATGTTTACTTTAGCCCCGTGGGAAACCTTCTGGATCCTGTTTTACGGCTTTGCGACTTACGGCAACGCCGGGTGGATGCGCGAACAGGTGTGCAAATACATGTGTCCCTATGCGCGATTTCAAAGTGCAATGTTTGATCCGGATACGCTGATCGTCACCTACGACAGCCAACGCGGAGAGCCGCGCGGGCCGCGCAGCAAGTCCGCGGATTACACGGCCAAGGGACTGGGTGCTTGCGTGGATTGCGGCATTTGCGTGCAGGTCTGTCCCACGGGAATCGATATCCGCAGGGGTTTGCAATACGAGTGCATCGGTTGCGCTGCCTGCGTGGATGGCTGCAATCAGGTCATGAACAAGATGGGCTATGCGCGCGGCCTGATTCGCTATTCCACGGAAAATTCACTGAAGCAACCCTTGTCCCCGTCGCAGATGGTGAAAAGGGTGTTTCGTCCGCGCGTGCTGGTCTACATTGCGCTGCTTGGCGTCATCGTGTGCGCGTTAATGGCTACCCTCTATCTGCGTAATCCGCTTAAGGTGGATGTGATACGTGATCGCGCGTCACTGATGCGTGAAACGCGCGACGGCAAAGTCGAGAATGTCTATCGTCTGCAGATCATGAACACCGATGAGCATGCCCATCGTTACCTCATTCGGGCTTCAGGGTTGAACGCGATTCAGGTGACGCCGTCCGGCCCGGTGGCCGTAGCGGGCGCTACCACGCAGTCGCTCGTGGTGACGCTGCAAATTGATCCGGCGGGCGTCAAGCCGGGGGGGCACAACATCATGTTTCACATCGAAGCCATCGAGCAGCCGTTGCTACGGGCTGATGAAAAATCGAGATTTTTTGTGAAGTAACGGAGATGCCATGAACACGCATGCTGCAGAGTCGAAACACTGGTATCACGAACCGTGGCCCTGGCTGTTGATGGCCGGACCTGCTGCTGTTGTGCTGGCAGGCCTGTTTACCGCTTATCTGGCAGTGGTCACCAATGATGGTTTGGTGGCAGACGACTATTACAAGCAGGGCCTGGCCATTAATCAGACGCTGTCCCGCGATACGATTGCGCGGCAACTGGGTTACCGCGCGCACATTGCGTTTGCTCCCGATTTCGCTCGTGTCCAGGTGACTGTCAGCAGCGATGCACCTGCCTCCGGCCTGTTGGTATTGCGCCTTGCGCATCCGGGGCGTCCTGCGCTGGATCGGGCGCTGCCGCTGACGCGCGAAAGCGAAAAGACTTACTTTTCCGCGTTTCCCCCGCTCACGCCGGGTCGCTGGCAGGTGACGCTGGAAGACAGCGCGCGCTCGTGGCGTCTGGTAGGCGATATTCTGGCGCCGAGTCGAGGAACCCTGGAGCTCGTGCCCCGCCAAGGAGGTGTCCCATGAAGCGTGCGATCTTAATACTGTGGCCGTCGTTTCTGATTGGCGGTGCAGCAGAAGCTGTTTTTTTTACGTTGTTTGATCCGATGGAACTGCATCTGCTGGGCCAGCCCATCGCTTGGAGCCGTACCGCTGTCTATACCCTGGGCTTCTTCCTGTTCTGGTTTTTCGCGGCCGCATCCAGTGCATTGACCTGCTTTTTGCAGCGTAACGCCGAAGACATTAACAGGCTTTGCCCACTGCAGCCGTCCGACCGGCCACAGGGGTGTCCCAAAGCGCAGCCTGTGAAAAGTCCCGCGCCGCGTTTTTGAGCTGTGCCGGTAAGTAATCTTGATATGGATCAAGTCACGCTGCCCACGCGATGGGATACTGGCGCCAACGATAACAACCGAAATCCCGTGAAGGGCCAGTGGACGCTACTGTTCAATACCTGCCGTTTGAATTCGACTCCGATCTGCTACGCAGACTGGATCGCAACGGCCCGCGCTACACCTCGTATCCCACGGCGGATCGCCTGGTAGAAGCCTTCGGCCCTGCTGCCTATGCCTCCTGGGTCGCTAAACGCAACATTGGCGGGGTTCGTCGCGCGCTGTCGCTTTACGTGCATTTGCCGTTTTGCAGTACCCTGTGTTTTTACTGCGCGTGCAACAAGATCGCGACCAGGGATCGTAACAAGGGACGGCGCTATCTGGATTACCTTTACCGGGAAATCGAGATGCAGAGCGCTTTGTTCGGCGGTGACCGTCGTGTCGAGCAAATGCATTGGGGCGGCGGCACGCCGACTTTTTATAACATTGATGAATTGGCGCGACTTTTTGACACGTTACGGACGAAGTTTGATTTCGCGCATGACGGTGAATATTCGATTGAGGTGGATCCGCGAACGGTCGATGGTTCCGCAGTAGCGGGATTGCGCAAGATGGGGTTCAATCGCATCAGTCTCGGGGTACAGGACTTCGATCCTGATGTGCAGCGCGCGGTCAACCGGGTGCAGAGTGAGTCACAAACGCTGGCAGTTATCGAGGCTGCGCACCGTGAAGGATTTCATTCGGTTAATGTCGATCTCATCTATGGTCTGCCGAAGCAGAATCTGATCACGTTTAACCGCACGCTGGCACGCGTGATCGATGCAAAGCCGGACCGGGTCGCGATTTACAACTATGCGCATATGCCGGCGCGCTTCAAGCCGCAGCGGCGGATACGCGATGTGGATTTGCCCACGCCGGACGTAAAGCTAAAGCTGCTGGGCCTGGCGGCGCAGCGGCTGGGCGCGGCGGGGTACGTCTACATCGGCATGGATCATTTCGCCCGCGCCGAGGATACGCTTGCGGCGGCACAGCGCGAAGGGCGCTTGCATCGCAACTTTCAGGGCTACTCCACCCACGCGGAATGCGATTTGATAGGACTGGGCGTGTCCTCTATCGGGCAGATTGGTCCCACCTATTCCCAGAATCATCGCGAGTTGGATGATTACTATGACAGCATCGATCGTGGGCAATTGCCGATAGCGCGCGGGGTGGAGTTGAATGGGGATGATTTAGCGCGGCGCGCCGTTATTCAGAGCCTGATGTGCAATTTTTCACTCTCTAAAGAAAATATAGAAGTATCCTATCTTATTGATTTTGATGATTATTTTAAAACCGAGTTACGGGAACTGGAAGCTCTGGCTCAAGCCGGCTTGGTGGAACTTGAAAAGCACTGGATAAGCGTTACGCCCAAGGGGCGCTATCTGGTGC
>JANMXV010000302.1:0-2264 GCA_031381325.1 Betaproteobacteria bacterium
TCGCTTCTGCATGCATGGCACGCCTCACTTTTTCGCTTCGACAACGAAAAGCGTGGCATCCAGTGCCATGTATGCACCGTTTTACTCGAACATTACGCGTAACTCATTGATTGTACAAGAGCTAATGCGGGGAAACCTCAGAAACCTCAGGGACAGACCACGTTTTCCAGACACTCAGAATAGTGTTTGCTGGTCTGATTCGTCCGCCCGTTGCCTGGGCCGCCCCGCCTTGCCGCGTGTTACCCGGCGCTTTAACATCTTCGCAATTTGCTCCTCGAAGCGTTTACTACCTAGCACGACATTTCCATTCGTCGCCAAGCGTATCTGTGAAATCACTTCCGGGTCGAGGTGCGCTTTGAACAGCAAGCGTAGCGTGGGCAGGAGATACCTGCCCACGAATTATGCGCACCGAAAATCCAAACACAGGCCTACGCCGTCTCAATACGCTTCACGGCCTCGGCCGCCCTGACGATAGAAATGCCGCTGTACTTGCCGCCCAAGCTGTGCAAGTGCCGGTCGCCTGAGACAATCAAATCGGCATGTCCCTCCACGGCGCACGCTAACACCTGATCATCGTCTGGATCGGCGGCAATGACGACCGGCACGCTCTGGGGTGTAACATTTCGAGCGAGGGATTGATACTGCGCGAGCAATTGCGCCGACGACACATTCTGTGATGCGATACGTGACGCCAAATGGGTGCGCTCCAGCACCTCGGCCAACTCCGCAAGCAGCGCGGGTGAAGTCAATACCTCAATCTCGCCGGCCACGGCAAGCTGCAACAGACGGTACGGCAGTCCGCCCCACAATAAGGCCGAGATGACGATATTGGTGTCAAGCACGACCCGCATTGCGCGCCCGGCGCTCGGCGCGCGCTTCGTGGACCAAATCGTTTAATTCATCTTCGCTCATCGGCGGGATACCGGCGGCATGCAACCGCTCGGCCATCGATAGCAACTTGCGTCCGGCCTGCCGGCGTACCGCTTCTTCCAGCAGCTTTTGCAGGGCTTCCACCGTGAGCAAGCCTGCGTCTTGCGCGCGCAACACCAACTCATCAGGCAGATTCAAAGTCACTTGCATTAGTAATCTCCTTTCTCGCAGGCAGTAGAACGTTGCCTATTCTGACATTCAATGCTTCGCAGGAT
The DNA here is from genome assembly GCA_031381325.1 of Betaproteobacteria bacterium. Taxonomy (GTDB): domain Bacteria; phylum Pseudomonadota; class Gammaproteobacteria; order Burkholderiales; family SG8-41; genus UBA5216. Next base: position 1,146 of record JANMXV010000302.1, read on the forward strand.
AGTCGCGGCTCACGGTAATTGTAAAGCATGATTTTTTCCAAGCAATACGAATCACGACCAACGCGTTTGGCAATGCGCTGGGTAACTCACTGGCTGGTAAGTTTGGGCAGACGACGGGAAGTACCTCGGCGAGTCAGCAGCAGCCGAAAATTAGTGACATCACGCAAGAATAATAGGGGACCGACAACGTTTTCCGATACTCAGAATAGTTTTTGCTGGTCCAGTTCGTTCGCCCGTTGACTGGGTCGCCCCGCCTTGCCGCGTGTTACCCGGCGCTTTAACATTTTTCCGATCTGCTCTTCGAAGCGTTTGCTGCCCAGCACGACATTTCCGTTCGTGGCCGAGCGTATCTGTGAGATCACTTCCGGGTCGAGGTGCGCTTTGAACAGCGCCCGGTAGGCTTCCCGCCGCGCCGCTTCGTTACGGCCAAGGCCCAGGTATTGCTCGTGCGGGGACACCAGCGCGTCTTGCTTGCCGTCGCCATTGGCATGAAAGCTCGACCAGCGGTAGTCGCGCGGGTGGCGTACCATGCCCGCCCGCACCGGGTTCAGCTCTATGTAGCGATAGCAGGCGAGCACGTAGTCCTCGCTTTGCGTCAGACACGAGCGGAAGCGCCCTTCCCATAACGTGCCGCTGCGGCGGTAGGCACGATTCACGTACTGTACGTAGCGCTGGCCTAGGTGCTTCATCATCTGGCCAGCGCTGTCGGTCTTTTGCGGGGTGAGGAGCAGATGCACGTGATTGGTCATCAGCACATAGGCGTGAATGGCGCAGCCAAAGCGACGCGACTGCTCGGCAAGATCATCAAGATAACGCCGGTAGTCTTCCTCGGCGTGAAAGCACACTGCACGGTTATTGCCGCGCTGGATAATGTGCCAGGGGATGCCAGCGAGGCTCAGGCGCGCACGGCGTGGCACAGAGACAGTGTCTGCTTGTTAAGCATTGCCGCAGCTTATCACAAAATAAACGTGGTCTGTCCCTGAGGTTTCCCCGCATTAGCTCTTGTACAATCAATGAGTTACGCGTAATGTTCGAGTAAAACGGTGCATACATGGCACTGGATGCCACGCTTTTCGTTGTCGAAGCGAAAAAGTGAGGCGTGCCATGCATGCAGAAGCG
>JANMXV010000304.1:0-11554 GCA_031381325.1 Betaproteobacteria bacterium
GATCAAGCGTTTTGATTTAACCGGAAACACGCTGCTGTCTGCTGAGCGTATTCAGATCATCATTGCGCCGTACACGGGCCCGCAACGCACGCTGGCGGATGTGCAGCGCGCGCAAGCAGCGATTGAGGATGCTTACCGTGACATGGGCTACGGCACTGTTCAGGTCAGTTTGCCGGAACAGAATGTCACCTCGGGTGTAATCCAGTTTCAGGTTTTGCAACCCAAAGTGGGTAGGGTCGTTGTCGACGGCAACAAAAATTTTAATACTGAAAACATACGTTCAAGCCTGCCTTCCATTCAAGAAGGGCAAATTCCGAATTCACGCGATGTCGCGCGCAATTTGCAAATGACCGGTGAGCATCCCGTCAAGAAAACAACGGTGTTGCTGCGCACCTCGGACAATCCTGAAATCGTTGATGTGAACGTCAAGGTGGATGATGAGCGTCCGTGGCGTGTAGTGACCACGCTGGATAATACCGGCAACGGCGACACCGGCTACCTGCGCGCGGGTATCGGCTTTCAGCACACCAATTTGTTCAATCGCGATCATACGCTTTCACTTCAATACATTACCGCGCCAGCCAATCCGAGCAAAGTGACTATTTTCGGGTTGGGCTACCACGCGCCGCTCTACAGTCTGAACAGCTCGATTGACTTGTTTGCGGGCCACTCGAATGTTAACTCTGGCGTAGTGCAGGGCTTGTTCAACGTGGCAGGCAGCGGCTCTATTTTTGGCGCTAAGTGGAATTATTTTTTGCCCAAGCTGGGGAGCATCGACCAGAAACTATCTTTGGGTATCGACTACCGCGCCTTTAGTAATAATGTCACCATCGCTGGCGTGGGATTGGTGCCGGATATCACCATACGTCCGGTGAGTCTGGGATATAGCGGCATCTATCGCGATTCTTCGTCTGAACTTAATTTCAACTTGAGCGTTTCGGCAAACGTTCCCGGTGGCAACGACGGTACAGCGGCAGATTTTGCGCGCTCGCGCGCCAATGCCACGGATCACTACGTGATCTACCGCGCCGGGCTCGGCTATCAAACTACTTTTGCGAAAGACTGGCAGGCGCGCGCATCAGTGACGGGACAGTACACCCGCGATGCGCTGGTTTCGGGCGAGCAATTCGGCTTGGGCGGCCCCGACTCTTTGCGCGGTTTCCTGGTTCGCGAAATCAGTAATGATAGAGGCATGAGCAGCCAGTTTGAATTGTTCACGCCGGAACTCGCAGCCCGTCTCGGCCTGCCCGACCGATTCCGCATGCGCATGGTGGGTTTCTACGAATATGGGCAGGTATGGCGTAATCGCCCGCTACCCGGTGAGACAACCAATAAGTCAGCATCGGATGTCGGCATGGGGCTGCGCTTGAATTACGGCAAAAGTGTGAGCCTGCGCTTTGATGTGGCTAATATACTTAACCCTGCGGGCACGCGTCAGCGCGGCGATAACCGCATATCCGCAGGCATGGCGCTGGTGTTTTAGCGTCGCTGTTTACGTGCGCCGCGAACCGGTGTGACCCGCACCGGCATGCAGCCCGGACTATCCTTGGTGTTATAATCGCAGCTTCGGGGCGTAGCGCAGCCTGGTAGCGTACCTGCATGGGGTGCAGGTGGTCGGAGGTTCAAATCCTCTCGCCCCGACCAGTAAAATCAAAGGGTTCCGCGAGGAATCCTTTTTTATTTCTGCGTCCGGCTGAATGGTCGCTGCGGTGCATCCAATATCCTGCAGAACACTCTGATCATCGTGGTACCGACATCGCTGACGGTCGACGCATCCGCGATGGCGAAAGTGATCTGATTAATACGGTTCCCTGACGAAGATGAAGGTGGTTCCCTGCACGATGGGCGCGCTCGCACCGACGAAGGAGACGTTAGCGTCCTTGACCTGGCGTACCCCCGCACGTCCCGACGCTTGTAGTACGCCTTCGATGATGTGCCAGAGTCCATGGATGCGCCCGGTGCCCAGGCTGCCGCCGAAGGTGTTGAGCGGCAACTCGCCGTCCAGCTCCATGCGTCCGTCCTGAATGAAGTCGAGCGCCTCGCCCTCCTTGCAGAAGCCGTAGGATTCGAGGCCGTAGATTACCGAGGCGGAAAAGCCGTCGTAGATCTGCGCCACATCGACATCTTTCGGCGTGAAGCCTGAACGTTCCCAGGTGAGTTTCGCTGAACTGCTGCCGCCCTCCATGTAACTGCTAAGACTGCCGATGCGGCCCGCGACTTCAAAGTGCAAGCGCTGGCCGTAGCCCGCGAGGTAAGCGGGTTGCGGCTTGAGATCGCGTGCGCGGTCGGCCGTGGTGAGTACGATGGCGCAGGCGCCCTGTACCGGGATGTCGCAGTCGTAGAGGCAAAACGGATGCGCGACCATGCGCGAATTCAAATAATCCTCGCGCGTGAGCGGCGTGCCATAAAAATAGGCGTGCGGATTATTCTGCGTGTGCCGGCGTTGGGTTACGGCGAGCGTCGCCATCTTTTCGCGATTCTGGTTATGCGTTTCCAGCCAGCGGGTGTAGGCGACCGCCATGCCCTGGCCCGGACCGCCGAAGCCGTACGGCCCGGTGAATTGCAACGCGCCATTGGCGTAGGCGCCGGGCAGGTTCTGGTAGGTGCCCTTAGGGTTGTGCATCGCGCGCCATACCACCGCATATTTGCACACGCCGGCGAGCAGCGCGTTGGCGGCCTGTTGCACGGCGCCGCCGATGTTGACTGACCCCGTTTGTATATGCCAGGTGAGGTTCGGCAGTTTCAGCATCGCCATCATGCAGTTGACGGAGACGATGGAAATGCCGTCCACCTCTGCGTGCCCTGTTGCCGGCAACTCCGGATAGGTCGCCAGCCCGTCGATGTCCGGCATGGTCAGCCCGGAATCCGCTACCGCGGCCTTGACCGCTTGCAGCGCATGCGCGGCCAACGGGGTTTCTGCTGTACGTGTGGCTTTCGAGAAGCCCACGCCACTTACCGCTATCTTGCACCGGTTTTCCCACATGCTTCATAACTCCTTTACGATATTGCGAAGGCGGCGTCTAACTTACGAAGGCTGCGCCTAACGTTCAACGTTCGTTTACGGCGCCAGCCGGAATTGTGGCAACGTGATGTCGTCGTTCAGCGGCTGAAACACCACTTCCACGCGACGTCCCACCTTGGCCTCTGTGTACGGCGCATCCAGCAGATTGCCGGCCATCAGCGCGCCGGGCGCTGCGTCAAGCTCGACAATGATGCTGGCGTAGGGCACGGCCGAGGCGAATCGCTTGTCACCGGTGTGGTACATGATGGTGTAGGCGTAGATCGTGCCTTTGCCGGCCACGGGTTCAAACTTGAGGTCGACGCTCATGCAGTTGACGCAGGTTGCGTACGGTGGATGCTGAAAGTGCTTGCACTCCTGACAACGTTGCAGCGCCAGCACGCTGTTTTTGGCGGATTCCCAAAAGGGCTTTGTCCACTCATTGGGGACGGGAATCGGCCGCGTTACTTTGCTCCAGTCGCTCATCGGTAGGGCCTCGCTTTTTGGATGCGGTTCACTTAGTCAACAGCGCTTAGTCGCGCCAGGATGATCAATCACTCACCTGTGAATGTATTCCAACCGCCGCAGCGCGGCAAGTTTTTCCTGTGCTTTTCCCGCGTCTCGGCGGTTGCAAGATATTCCTATCACGTGGCCGGGGTCGCCGCTTGCATGAGTTCGCGCACGCTGCCGGCGCAGACCGCAAGCCGCGCACCCTAGTCGTTTGGTGTTGGAGTTCCTTCGTCACCCCTACCTGCAACTTCCACAACTGCTTACAATAGTGCCGTTGGTCACAGAGAACACAAGCCAGACTCATAGAGGAGGATGCCATGAATTACCAGCTAACACCTTTGACCCGTCACCAAACCGGCGCAGAAGTGCGCGGCGTGGATCTGACACAACCCGTCACCGAGGCGCTGCGCAAGCAACTCAATGACGATTTCGCGCGTTATCACGTGCTGGCTATTCGCGATCAAAAATTTACGCCCGATCAGTTTTTGCAAGCGGGCCGCGTTTTCGGCGAGATCATGCCGCATCATCGAAAATCCGGCGACATCACTTCGGACAACTCAATATATGAATTGACAAACCAGCAGATTGCGCCCGGCAAGTACTACATCGCCGGCGAAACGTTTCACACCGACCATTCGAATGATCCGGTGCCGCCGAAAGCGACGTCGTTGCATCCCGTATCGCTGCCGAGCAAAGGCGGCGACACCCAGTTCGTGAACATGCACAATGCGTACGACGATCTGCCGGAGGCGATGAAAAAACGCATCGACAAGCTGATTGCCGTACACGTGTACTTGAGCAAGTACAGTCCGCGCGCGTTGATGAAGGTGGACGACGACTCGGCCAAACATGTTCCGCCGCCGGGGTTGCATCCGCTGGTGCGCATCCATCCGGACAACGGGCGCAAGTACCTGTATCTGAATCCGGTGCGCATGGAAGCCATTATCGGCATGCCCGACGATGAAGCACTGGCGCTGATCGCCGAATTGATGGCGCATGCCACGCAACAAAAGTACGAGTACCGGCATCAGTGGAAATACGGCGACATGGTGATCTGGGACGACCGCAGCGTCATGCATCAGGCGAACGGCGACTACGACATGAACGAGACGCGCCGCCTCTATCGCCTCATGATCAAAGGCCAACTCCATCCGAGCGACATTGCCGCGACGCGCAACGTGACGACCGATGTCGAACAGCGGCTGCCTGCGTGACCGCCGGGCGCGCGATCCAGCGGAAAATCCACCATGGGGATGCCACGCATTGATCTTGCATTGCGTGTGCGCGTGACGGCTCCTATAATTCATACCGAAGAAGGCATGCGTGACGGCTTGCAGATCGAGAGTCCGGACATCTCGGTGGAAGCCAAGGTGCGACTTCTGGACGCACTTTCTGAAACCGGGCTCAAGGAGATCGCGGCCGGCTCCTTCGTCAGTCCCAAGTGGACGCCGCAAATGGCAACTACCGATGAACTCGTGCAACGTTTCAAACCCAAGCCGGGCGTGCGCTACGTGTATACGGCGCTGAACGATAAAGGCCGCGACCGCGCGCGGGAATATACACCGCCGCTATCGAAGAAATCGCTTGAGTACGCGACGCGGGTGGACATATGCGATGTCTTCGCGCAACGCAATACCAATCGCAACCTGGCGCAGCAAATAGCGGCCTGGCCGAAAACCATCGAACAGGCGCGGGCGAATGGCGCGACCGAAGGCGGCATGTCCATCAGCAATGCCTTTGGCTCGAACTGGACCGGCGACGTGTCGCTGGAGCAGTTGATGAACATGTTCGACCGCATGGTTCAACAATGGGCGGACGCGGGTCTGACGGTAACGCGCATCGGCATGTCGGACGCGATGGGTTGGAACATGCCGCATCAGGTCGAGCGGACTATCGTGGCGATCAGGGAGCGCTGGCCGTCGATCAAGGATTTCAATCTGCATTTGCACAACGCGCGGGGCGTCGCACTGGCTTCCGTCTACGCGGCCATGCGCGTGATGGACAGCGGCGACACTCTGCGTTTGCAGACGGCGATCGGCGGTATGGCGGGCTGTCCCTATTGCGGCAACGGACAGGCTGCGATGATGATTGCCACTGAAGACTTGATGCATATGCTCGAAGAAATGGGCATCCACACCGGCGTTGATCTCTACAAGCTGATCGAGGCGGTGTGGCTGGCGGAGGAAGTGGTGGGGCATCCGTTATATGGTTTTGTGTCCAACGCCGGGCCGCGCTCGCGTTTCGACAAGCTCTATCCGATGGACATGCCGCGTATCGAGACCTTGAGTCACGCCCGCCATTTTATTTTGGGACCGAAGGCTTACAGCGGCGCGGCGTCGCCGTGGCAAAAGCAGATCACCAGTTATCAGCGGTCTGAGTACAAAAGTGAGTTCCAGGCGGGCGTAAGTGCGGCTGTCAATCAATTGTCACCCGCACCGATGCGCGCAGTGGCTGGCAATAAATGATCGCGGACGTGACCGCGAGCATGACGGCGGCGAGTCAGCCGCCGCGCAAGCAAAAATTGCCGCTGGAGGGCGTGCGCGTACTCGAATTGAGTCACATCGTCGCCGGCCCCAGCGGCGGTCTGATACTCGGCGACCTTGGCGCGGACGTCATCAAGATCGAACACCCTGAAACCGGCGATACCGCGCGCAGCCATGCGAACCAGGGCACGACGTTCTATTCGTTCAATCGCAACAAGCAATATCTGGCGCTGGATCTGCGCAAGCCCGGCGGCAAGAAAATCTTCGGGCAGTTGGTGGCAAAGTCCGACGTGGTGCTCGACAACTTTGCGCCGGGCGCGTTAAAGCGCCTGGGCCTCGATTACGAATGGGGTCATCGCGTCAATCCGCGCATTATCTACTGTTCGGTGAAAGGCTTTTTGCCCGGCCCTTATGCGGATCGCCCCTTTCTCGATGAACTGGCGCAGATGGCGGGCGGACTGGCGTACCTCACCGGCATGAAGGATCAGCCTATGCGCGCGGGCGCTTCGATTACCGATATCGGCGCAGCAACCTACGGCGTCATCGGTATTTTGTCGGCGCTGTACCGCCGCGAGCGCACGGGCGAAGGCGACTGCATAGAGGCAGGCCTCTACGAAACTATCGTTTTCTGGGTCAGCCAGTACATCGCCGGAGCGCAGATGACCGGCGTCAATGCGCCGCCGCGCGGCACCCGCAGCAGCGGCATGGGCGACACCATGGGCTGGGGCGTCTACCGGCTGTTTCCGACCCGGGACGAAAAACAGATTTTCATTGCCGTGACCGGTAATCGTCATTGGGCTGGGCTATGCGATGCGCTCGGCTTTGACGACTGGAAAAATTCGCCTGAATTTAACAACAACCGCAAACGCGGCGCGCAAAAACCGCGCATTGCGGAGCGCGTCAAGGCGGCGGTGGAAAAACTGGATTACGACGATATCGCGCAACGTCTCTATAAAGTGCTGGTGCCGTATTCTCCGGTGAACACGCCGCTCGACCTCATCAACGAAAAGCAAATGAACGAGGGCAAGCGCTGGATGCACCTGAAGGTCGGGGACAAGCAACTCAAGTTGCCGAAACTGCCGATAGACATGGGCCGCACCGTTGATTTTGAAGTGCGTGAGAATCCGGGATCGCTCGGTGCGCACACGGATTCAATTTTGACGACGCTGGGCTATTCTGCGCAGGAGATTCAAACGCTTAAGGCTGAGCAAGTCGTGTTGCGTTCGGATCGGGTGCTGAATACTGAAGATCGCACAGAATAAATCGTTCATGTCCGGATGTTGCCCGCTGCGGCGTAACCATGGCGCGTAAGCTTCCCGTGCGGATTGCCGCGATCGGGGTCGGTCACTGGCACTCCCTGTTCGACGCCGCCTACCTGAAGACGCTCGCGCGCATGCCGGAGGTGCAACTGGTCGGCGTGCAGGATCCCGATGCCGCGCTGGCTGCACAACGCGCCGGGCAGGTGGGTGATCCTCCGGTCTTTACCGACTACCTGGACATGCTCGGCGAGACCCGGCCGGACTTCGTACTCGCGCTGGGGCGTCACAGCGCGATGGCCGGGATCGCTCATTTTCTGCTCGACCAAGGCTATCCGTTCCTGATCGAAAAACCGGTGGGGCTGAACGCGCAGGAAGTGCGTGGTGTCGCCGACAAGGCGGCAGCGAAGGGTACTTTCGCCGCGGTGCCGCTGTTCCAGCGCTTGCATCCGTTCGCGACACACGCACGGCGCATGCTTGCTGAAGGCGCCTTCGGCCCGTTGTCGCATTTTTACTTCCGCTCGAACCGTCCGACGTCGGCGCGCTATGTGGCGTGGGGCGCGCCGTGGATGCTTGATCCGGCGATTGCAGGCGGCGGGTGTCTGCGCAATGTCGGCATCCACGGCATCGATGCGTTTCTCCATATAACAGGAGAGGACGCCGAGGTGACGGCCGTGCAACTGAGTTCGCGGGTGCATGGTCATCGCGTGGAGGACTATGCGACAGTGCTGCTGCGCACGGCAAGCGGCGTGCTCGGCACCATCGAAGTTGGCAATACATTTCCGGGCAAAGGCGGGGACACGGAATGGCGGCTTTCGGGGCGTGATGCGCTGCTCTCGCTGCGGGAAGGATCCCTGCGCTGCACCACCGCAGTGGGCGTTCAGGAACTCGCAGGGCAGCCGCCTGAACCGCTCGCGGCGCTGGCGTTACGCGATGTGCTGGCGCGCTGGCAACGCGGCGAGCCGCCCGCGGCGGGGATCGAGGACTGCTATCGTGCGGTGCGGCTGGTCGATCAGGCCTATGCCATCGCGAAGCGATGACGGCATGGTCCGATATTTTTCAGAGTAAACTGAGCACGCGAATTCAGGGTTCGAGAGGAGGAGACACATGACGGGCAGGGAACTGTTTTCCAATGTCCTGTCGCGGCATTCGGCGTTAGTGTTAGTACTACTGGCATGGCCCATTGCGGCGCTGGCCCAGGCAAACTACCCGACGAAGCCGATCCGCTTCATCAGCCCCTACGCGCCGGGTGGCAGCACCAGCGCAATGGCCCGGGTGGTCGGCCAGAAACTGACCGAAAGCTGGGGCCAGCAGGTGATTGTCGACAATCGTCCCGGCGGCAATACCATTATCGGCACCGAGACGCTGGCGAAATCCACGCCGGATGGCTACACGATTATCATGACCACCAACACGCACCTCATCACCCCCAATCTGTTTCCCAAACTTCCCTACGATCCGATCAAGGACTTCGCGCCGGTCGCTACTGTTTACAGCAGTGAGTTTCTGCTGGTGATTCATCCCGCGGTAGCGGCCAATAATTTGCAGGAGTTGATTGCTCTGGCGAAATCAAAGCCGGGACAACTCAATTACGCCACCACGGGCATCGGAGGATCGGGCCATCTGGCGAACGAAATGATGAACATGCTTGCTGGAATCAAGACGCAGCACATACCGTACAAAGGCGCAGGGCCGGCCATACTCGATTTGATCGGCGGGCAACTGCAGATATTCATCAACAATCCCCTTACCTTGATCGCCCATGTTCAGAGCGGCAGAGTGAAAGCCATGGCGATTACCGGCGAGGCCCGCGTGCCGGCGCTGCCTCAGGTGCCGACTTTCACCGAGGCCGGCCTGCCGGGTCTTGAGGTGAAACCATGGTTCTTTGTCCTTGCGCCGGCGGGCACACCCAAGCCAATCATCAGTAAACTCGCGACCGAGATCTCCAGGATTGTGGCCATGCCCGATGTGCAGGATTTTCTGGCCAGGCAGGGGATGAACCCCTTTATCTCCACCACTGAACAATTGGCCGCGATGATGAAGACGGAGTTGGTGAAGTGGGCCAAAGTAATCAAAGCCGCAAACATCAAGCTCGAGAATAATTGATGGAGAAGAATTTTATGCAGCCTGACGCTACCTCCCGGCGCCAGCAGCGCTTTAAGTCTGCGGTGTTTGTACTATTGGCATGGCCGTTTTTGGCGCTGGCACAGGCAAACTACCCTACCAAGCCTATTCGCATGATCGTAACCTTTCCGCCGGGCGGCAGCACGACCATAATAGCCCGCATCATCGGGCAGAAACTGACTGATAGTTGGGGTCAGCAAGTGGTGGTGGACAATCGCGGCGGCGGCAACACCATCATTGGTTCGGACGCCGTGGTCAAAGCGGCGCCTGACGGTTATACCCTGCTGCATGTGACGAGCACGCATGTGATCAATCCCAGTCTGCTCAAAACGCCTTACGACGCCGTCAAGGACTTCGCGCCCGTCGCGACATTGGTAGGCACTGAGACTCTGTTGGTGGTAAATCCCCAGTTGCCGGCGAACAACCTGCAGGAACTTATCGCGCTGGCCAAGGCCAAGCCGGGGCACCTTAACTTTGCTTCGTCGGGCAGCGGAACGGCCAACCACCTGGCGATTGAGTTATTCAGCATTCTCGCCGGGATCAAAATGCAGCACATTCCCCACAAAGGCGCGGGGCCGGCGATTACTGATTTGATCGGTGGTCAAGTACAGGTGTTTACGAATAATGCGCTGCCACTGACGCCTTTTGTGAAGAGTGGGCGCATACGCGCGATTGCGATTTCCGGTGAAACGCGCTTGCTGGCGCTGCCTGAGGTGCCGACTTTCACCGAGTCTGGCCTGCCGGGTTTCGAGGTAAAGTCGTGGCAGGGAGTACTGGCGCCGGCAAAAACGCCCAAGGCCATTATCGACAAGCTGTCATTGGAATATGCCCGCATCTTGCGCACACCGGAGGTCGGGGATACCCTGCTGAGGATGGGCGCCGATCCCCTGGTCGGCTCGGCAGAGCAATTTGCTGCACTGATCAAGGCAGATTTGGTGAGGTATGCGAAACTCATCAGGGATGCGAAAATAAAGCTGGAGTGATTGCCGGATAATTGAATGGTATGAAGTGAAAGGCATTGAGAATGGCAGATAAGCTGAACAACAGGCGTTCCTGGATGATTGTTCCCGCGCACGATGCCGCTGCGGTCATGCGCTATGCGGAATTCAAAGCGGACGTGGTGGTGCTTGACCTCGAGTATTCGGTGCCGCCTAAAGCCAAAGAAGCCGCGCGTGAGGGCCTGGGTGCATTGATCAAAAAGCTCGGCGACAACCAGGTGGATGCTTTTGTGCGCGTCGACCGCGATACGCGCTGGGCAGATGTCAGAGCTGCTATGGTTCGCGGCATCAAAGGGATTATTTTTCCCGGCCCCGATGAACCCGAAGAAGTTGCTGAACTGGGTGAACTCATCGCCGCCATGGAAAAAGAGCGCGGTGTTGATCCCGGAACAACCGAAATGGTGTTGATGCTGGAATCCGCCAAAGGATTCTGGAACGCGGCCTCCATTGCACAAGCCAGTCCGCGCGTAACCGCGCTGGGCGTGGGACGTATAGACCTGACCATGCGGCTGGGGCCGGTACCGCAGGACGAGTTCCGGATTTACCGCTTTCTGATGACGCGAACACTGGTTGCGGCAAGCATGCTGGGCAAACAACCGTTGGGCGCATTGTGGCGGCCCGGTTCGCGCGGCGGTGTGGCAACAAAAAAAGACACTGCAAAAGCGGCCAGAGAAGCCAAACTCATGGGCTTTAGCGGATGTGTATGTGCAACACCAGAACAGGTCGTTTCAGTCAATGAAGGATTCGCCTCCGCTTAACTTCTCCACTGGATGAACAACGACATGCAACCCAGCTCCGAAAACAATCCTCTCTCCGGCGAGAAGCCGATGCCCAAGTACATACGCCGTTCGGTGTATGCACTGTCTATCGAAGATGCACAATTGGGTGAGAAGGCTTATGCCTCCTGGGCCGACGCGATTATTCTGGATTTTGTAAAGAAACCGGATCGGGACTGGCAGGAAGATCTGAAATCCAGAATGCCTGCCGCGATACATGCTGCGGCGAAGGGCGGCGCAGAAGTTTTCGTCAGGATTAATCGTGACAGCGCTACGGCTGAACTTGACGCAACCGTGTTCTTCGGTATTTCCGGCGTGGTGCTGAAAGGCGTAACCGCGCCCGAGGATATTGTGGTCGCGGCAGAGTGCCTGAATGCGCTGGAAGTAAGCCGGGGCATCAAAATCGGCA
>JANMXV010000310.1:0-32974 GCA_031381325.1 Betaproteobacteria bacterium
CATGAAAGTATGTGTCTTCGGCGCCGGCGCGCTGGGCGGTCATCTCGCGGCGCAATTCATTGCCGCAAAAAATTGCGAACTCTCGCTGGTCGCGCGTGGCGCGCATCTCGCAGCCATACGCGAACACGGCCTCATGCTCAAAGTCGGCGGACGCGAAATCGGCGGCAAGCCTGCTGCGGCCACCGACGATCCCGCGACACTGCCGCCGCAGGACATCGTGTTCGTTGCCTTGAAGGCGCAAACGCTGCCTGCCGCCGCACAGGCCATCGGCAAACTGATCAAACTCGACGGCTGCGCGGTGTTTTTAATGAACGGCATTCCCTGGTGGTTTAATCACAGCCTGCCCGGCAGCAAGGGCACGTTGCCGCTTCTCGACCCCGATGGCGCGCTGTGGCGCGAGGTTCGCCCGGAACGCACGGTGGGTTCGGTGATTTATTCTCCCAATGAAGTGGTCGCGCCCGGCGTAGTTGTACACTCGTCGCAAAACCGCTGGGTATTCGGCGAACCCGATCTATCATCCAGTACACGGCTTAAAGCCATTGTCGATCTGGTAAGTGCCACCGGTCTTGAAACCGCGGTAAGCGCGGATATTCGCAGTGAACTCTTTCGCAAGCTCGCCAACAATGCATCGAACAACACGCTGTGTTCACTAACCCGGCTGGATTCGGCGGGCGTGGCCAACGACAACGCGCTGGTCGGATTATCGATGGGCATCATTCGCGAAACGCTCGCGGTGGCGGCGAAACTCGGCTGGGATATGAGCAAGGATGTCAACGTCGAGCAAGTCGCTACGCGCGCACGCGGCAAACCCGGCATGCGCCCGTCAACGTTTCAGGATGTGCTCGCCGGCAAATCGCTCGAAATCGACGGGTTGCTGGGACAAACGCAGGCGTTCGCGCGCGAGCATGGAATTGCGACGCCGGTGATTGATGTATGTCTGCCGTTGTTGCGCGGAGTAGACCAAGCGCTACGCGCGAAATAGCTGCTTGCGCCGCGTCAAAAGCACACCCGCCAGAATCCATCGGCCACGCCGGCCGGAGGGGGCGGTAGGATGCGAATTGCGCACCCTTGTCGGTCTTTTTCTCCCGCCCGCGGGATGCGGAGAAGGCATATCTCGGGCGGGTTAGGCGCGCATTTTGCGCCTAACCCACAAATTTCGTGGCCCTCACCATGCGGCTCAGCCACTCGCAATCGATTTCCACGCTCGAGCCAGATACTCCGCCGTGCGCCACCCCAGCGCCTGCGCGGTCAGCGTCGGGTTACGCGCGCCGCTGGTGCCCATCACCGATCCGCCGATGATGCCGAGGTTAGGCACTTCGTGCGAAAAGCCCCAGCGGTTGACCACATTCGTTTCTTTGTTATCGCCCATGCGCGTGCCGCCGTAGGCGTGGGTCGATGGCCCCATGGTTCCCGCCCCGCCACGCTCGACCGCAATGGCGCCGCCCTCCATGAACCATTGCGTCATGCGATCCTGCATGTAGGCGCCGATGCGCTTGTCGTTGTCTTTGAAGTCGGCGGTGATGCGCGTCACCGGAAAACCCAGCGGGTCTTTCACCGTGGGATCGAGATCGAGGGTGTTGTCCTCGTACGGCAGCGTGCTCTTCTGGATGTAAGCGAGATTCCAGCGGTCGGCGTTCTGCCGCACGAACGATTTCCATTCCGCGCCCCACGCCGGCGCTTTGCCAAACGTGCTCATGCTTGCCGCGAGAATGGGCCTGCGATCGGAGTACACCCACATATTGCCGCCGCCGATGAAGTCGAGGTTCGAATGATCAAAGTTGTCGTCGGCGTAGTTATCGACCGCTACACCCTGCGCCGGCAGGCCGTACCAGGCATTGATGTCGAACGGAAACAGCGCCGTGAGTGTTGATGCAGTGTTGTGCGTGAAGTAATGGCGCCCGACCTGGCCGCTGTTATTCGACAGCCCGTTGGGAAATGGCTTCGATTTCGACAGCAGCAACAGGCGCACGTTTTCGTAGGTGTAGCTCCCCAGCAGCACCACGCCGGCAGGCTGAAAATATTCCTCGCCGCCTTTGAGGTAGATCACGCCGCTAACACGCCCCGTACGCTCATCAACCGCGATGCTGGTGACGTGCGCCTGATCCACAACCTTGAGCCGCCCGGTTTTTTGCGCGCGCGGAATAGTGCTCACCGCCGTTGAGTTTTTTGCTTGAATATGGCAGCCGCCACGGTTGCAATAGCCGTGATACACGCAGCCCGGCCGTCCGTCGTACACCTGCGAATTAATCGCCGCCGGCCCCGGAAACGGATGCCAGCCCAAGCGCTTGGCCGCAGCGCCCATGCGTTCGGTAAACTCGGTGCCGCGCAGCGGCGGCATCGGAAACTCGCGCTTGCGCGCGCCTTCGAAGATGTTGCCAGCGGGATCAATCTTGCCGTTGATATTGCCGGCTTTGCCGGAGATGCCGACCTCGTGCTCCACCTTGTCGTAGTACGGCTCAAGTTCTTCCAGCCCGAACGGCCAGTCCTCGACGGTAGAGCCTTTCGGTATGCGCGACGCGCCATAGCGCCTGGTGGTTTCGCTCACTACCTTGAAGTCCCAGGGATTGAGCCGCCAGCTCTGCGCCCAATAATGCAGCGAAGTACCGCCCACCGCGTTCATCATCGGATGCAAGGGAAAGCGCGGTGAATACGGCGCGGATGCATTCGGACGATGCGTCGGTATCTCGCGATTCGCCTTCTGCACCGACTTCGGCCAGCCGCGAAAATTGTTGCTGATCTCGTCGGGTGCAAAATCCCTGGCGTCCAGCCACGCGCCCGCTTCCAGCCCGATCACTTCCAGCCCGGCACGCGCGAGCGGCAACACCGCCACGCCGCCGACCGCGCCCAACCCGATCACCACCACATCCGTCTTCTTGAGATTAGTGGCCACGGCTGCCCCCTTTCAAGGACATTGCACTACTGTACGCAGACTCGCGATGCGGCTTGACCTTCACACCGAGGCGCTGCTCCTCCGGCGCCACCGCCATGCGTATGCCGGGGTAACCGATCATGTCCCAGCCGACGAAATTGGCGTTGCCGCCATAAAACGGATCGCAGAAAGTTCCTTGCAGCGTATGGTTAAGCACGAGGTAAAAAAATGCCGCCGAGTTCGGCGTGAAACCGGTGGCGGCATTTTTTTGCATCGCCGTCAGCAGCGCATCTTGATCGGCAGGCGAAAGCGATACGAACGTTGCGCTCTTGCTTGACTGCGCATAGGCATCCACCGCCGCAAGACCTGCCGCGTACGCCTTGCGTGAACCGGCCAGCGCCCCCGCAAGAGAACGGTCTATGTAATCGGCAGCACGCGCTTCTTTCGCGCCCGGGCCGCTCTCGTCGCTCGGAATCAGCCGCGCGACGATCGCCTCAAGTATGCTGGCCTCGCTGGCGCTTAGCGTATGCTGCGCTTGAAACGCACCGCTTCCCGGCGCCGCTTCCGCCGCGCGGGCAACCGCGGGCGCCAACATGCCTGCCGGCAGCGCTACCGCGCCACCGATTACCACGACGCGCTTTAATGCCGTGCGCCGACTGTTGTTTTGATGTTCCGCCATGCGACTCTCCCTGTTGTTTGTGATCTAAAGCGCCGAAACAGTATGCCCCAATTGCGACCGTCAAGAGAACAAGCGCTTGACCTGCGCAGCACTATTTTCGTCAGATAAAATACCGTAACTATTTGTTTTTATTTAATTTTTATAGAATCGACAACGTAGTGTGCCACGATAATGCAGCGCACGCAGGACGACGCCGCGCCTATGGCAACGGCACTTTCGCCTCGCGCAGATTCTGTGCGTAGCGCTTGATCTCCGCATCGACGAACACACGAAACTCATCCGGCGTGCTGCCCACCGGATAAAACGCAGCAGCGTCCAGGAAATCAAGCATCTTCGGCGTCTTTAGCGCTTCGCGCACGGCGCTCTGCAACCGGTTAACGATGGCCGGTGGCGTCTTTGCGGGCGCAAACCATGCGTTCCAGGTGAAATCGACGATGTAGTCCGGCACGCCGGATTCGGAGATCAAGGGCACGTCCGGCATTCGTCCGTAGCGCTTGGAACCGGTAAATCCCAGCGCACGCAAGCGCCCGGATTGCACATGCACTGCCGAGCCGGTAGGCGGTGAAAACGTGACATCCACTTCGCCCGCCATCACCGCATTCACCGCATCGCTGCCGCCGCGATACGAAATATGGCGCACCTGCACGCCTGCGCGCAGGTTGAAAAGCTCCGCCGCAAGCTGCGTGGTACCGCCCACCGGCGGCGCACTGTAACTCAGCGATTTTTGCTTCGCCAGCGCGATGAATTCCTTGACGGTTTTCACCGGCAGCGACGGGTTAACCAGCATCAGGTAGCCTACGCCAGCCGCAACGCAAGTCACCGGCACAAAATCTTTGCGCACATCGTACGGCAGATTCTTTTGCACCAGCGAATTGAGCAGGAACGCAGGCGCGGTATGCAGCACGGTATAACCATCGGCTGCGGCATTTCCAACAATACCCGCGGCAATGATGCCGTTGGCGCCGGCGCGATTGTCGATAATGAAGTTCTGACCGAGAACATTTTCCGCCTCGCGCGTGACGGCGCGCGCAATCAGGTCTGGACTGCTGCTGGCCGGCGACGCTACCACCGCGCGTATGGGACGGGTGGGAAACTGGCCCGGCGCTTTGTTTGATTGTGGCGGCGCGGCGCTCTGCGCACACGCGCCCGCTGCCGCGGTAAGCGTGATCGAGAACAGAACAAGGACCGGTACGCGTCGCATGGCTTTCGCCTCCTTCGACACTGCATGACCCACTCTGTGCTACCCACCACTATCCTAATGCTGCTTCGCGATGTACGACGCGCGAAGCTATCTGAATCAAACTACCGCTGCGTGAATTGCGCGTAACAAAATAAATCCCCTCGCCCCGCTTGCGGGGCGAGGGGTCTATCTGCTATGCCCTGCCGTCATGCGTGGCAATAGCCACGGTCGCCGGCTTGTTCGAGCGGTTGCTCCACGCGTGATTGGCGCCCCGCTGCACAATGAAATCGCCCGCCTTCAAAGTGACTTCCTGCGTATCGAGCACCAGTACGATTTCGCCTTCGGTGACAATGCCGAATTCCAGTGTTTGCGTTTTTTGCATGTATGGGTGCGGCGCATAGGGCGCATAGGTGGACGCGCCCGGCGAACCCATCGCTTTGAAAAAAGCTTTCACCTCTGTCTCGCTAACTTTGTCTCTCCATACCGCATCCGGCGGGAAGGTGACCACATTCAGCACCGAGCCATGGGGCGGCGGCTGCATGCTATGCGGCAAATGCAATGTTTCCAAAACAATTTTTGCCGGCGTGCCATCGGTGACCCACATGCGTTGCGAGGCGTAACCGGGACGCGCCGGATCGATGCGCACATCCGGCGACGGACCATCGCTCACCAGTGTTGATTTGTTCGGCTCCCGATCCATGCACACGATGCGCCGTGCGGGTTTCACACCCGGGGGCAGCATGTGATTGGGGTCCGGGCGCATGATGGGGTCGTTGCCCTGCGCCAAACCGACGGGGCCGTCCACAAAGGTCGCGGCGATCATATCAAACGCGATGAGTCCCCCTTGCGGCACGCGACTCGACCACTGATGCCAGGCGCCGACGTCGATCACCACGTCGCCGGGCTTCCACTCGACTTCGCAATCGTCGAGCACCAGCGTGCGTGCGCCTTCGATCATGATGGCGTAATCGACGGTCTCGGTTTTGTGCATGCCGCCGGAGTAGTAATTGTGGCCGCCGCGATCCCATCGCCGCGTGAGTTCATGCTCTACGGGCGCGTGCGGCGCCACGATGTGCTTATCGGTCGCGTGCTCATAGTTGGCGGGGCGACCCACACCCTGCACTACGCGCCATTGTCCGCCCTTGGGCGGGCCGGGGAAATCGTAATCCAGACTGCCGTCATCGGTCGTCCCCGAGAGTGGCGCAGGGCTTTCGTTCCACACCCAGAAATCTGTCCAGCCGCTGCCCGGCAGCGGCCCCGCGTGCGTGTCGGGCGCCGGACCGTCCCACACCACTTTGGATTTACCGTGCTCATCAACACCCGTGACCACACGCCGTATGGGTGTCAAACCATTATTTGCCATTGCGCTACTCCCTTGTTGACGGAATGATTGTTACGATAGTGATCTTGTCGCAGCAGAAAATCAACCGCGCATGAAAACCTCGCTCACGAAACAATCCCCATTTAGATTATTGCGCAATCAGTATGACAAACTATGCGTAAAATCAGCGCGAATTCAGGGTGTCCATATATTTTGATGCCAAGTTCACAAATTGCTGGTAAGGTAGCGCCGCTTGCGGGTTACCCAGTGTGTTAATTCGAGATCTTGAGGAGGGTCTATGTTTAAACATATCCTGATGCCTACCGATGGTTCAGCGCATTCCGAAAAAGCAGTTGAGCGCGGAATCGAACTGGCAAAGCTGTGCGGCGCAAAGGTTACCGGCATTCACGTCATGCAGGACTATCAGATGATGATGGCCTCCGAAGGCATGGTGCCGCCGGGTATGGAAGAGCAGATGGACAAGCAGGCGCGCGAACAGGCCGCCAGTTTCCTCGCCTTTGTGCAAAAGTCCGCGGACACCGCCGGGGTACCCTGCGAGACGATGATCGCAAAAGGTCACCATCCTTACGATGCTATCGTGGATACTGCCAATGACCGCGGCTGCGACCTAATCGTGATGACGGCACGCTATCGCAAGGGACTGGTGGCGCTGGTCATGGGCAGCGAGGCCAGCCGCGTGCTGCATCGGGCATCGATTCCGGTATTGATATTCCGCGGCATCATGAGCGCGGATCACCCGGACAAAAAATAACGGGGCCCGTCACCCGCAGCAGATCGTTGCCGGTGAGCCGCAGCCCCAGCAGCACCAGCCCATTGCTCTAACTATTTGTTTTTATAATTTAAGATATCGTATCGCGCTGATTGATGCGCAAGGCGCGTTGATACGCCGCACGCGTCGTGATGCGTTTCAAATAATCATGCAAGGCATCGGGCAATTCAATCTTGCGGCGTATCGCGCCATTCAAACAAGTCGTCAGCAGAATATCCGCGCCGCTGAAATTTTCGCCCAACACATACGGCCCGCTGTCCGCAAGACGTTGCGCAGCGGCATGCGCCTGACGCGCAAAGCCGTCGCGCGCGGCTTGGAGTGCGTTGGGCGCTTCACCGTAAAGCTCGTGCAGGTCTTCGTGCTTGCGAATCACATACAGCGTGTTGGCGTCGAGCTCCATCATCACAAAGAAACACCACTGGTCGTAACGAGCGCGTTCGCGCAGTGAGGCCGGCGGACACAGCATGCGCGCCGCGCCGTAGGTCGCGCCGAGGTAGTTGACGATGGCGGCACTCTCTGACAACACCAACTCGCCGTCTTGCAGCGTGGGAATTTTCTGGCTGGGATTGAGCCGCGTGTACTCCGGCGTCAGCGTCTCGCCTGAGCGCGAAGTGATCGGCCGGCGTTCATAGGACAATTCCAGCTCGGCGAGCATCCAGTGCGCGCGCATAGTGCGCGAGGTGCCCACGCCCCACAGTACGCGGTTTGCTGCGGCATCATTCATGCCGCTCACGCACCCGTCAAATAGTTGTAAAGATTCGCCACGTTCATTTTCATCACGCTGGGCGCCATGCCATCCTGTCCGATATCCATTGGGTAGCGATCAGTCAATGCAGTGAGGCGAATGACGGCTTCGTCTCGCGTCATGCCGCGATCGATCGCGTCTTTCACATAGGCTTTCCATTGCTGAATAAACGCGCCCTGTTCGCTGAGGTAATCCTTGCCGCAGATCGCGCCGTGGCCCGGCACGAAAATTTCCTCCTTCAGTTTGCGCAACGATTCCAGCGACATCAGCCACAGATCGGGATTGGCCTCCTGCAGCCAGGTATGCACCTTGTGAAAACTGGTGCATGAATACCTCGCTGGTAGTTGAGTCACAAAATGAGTCACAAAATAATCTCGCGCGCCGCAGCGCGCACATCCATCTCGAATTCCAGATCAATCACCGGCGGACGCGCGTAATGCCACGTTAGCCCCGCCACGCATGCGCCGCGTGCCGCCAGTACTTCGCCGGCCAGATGGCCAATATTCTGCACGGTGTAAGAAAACGCAACCATCACCGGCTCACTCGGCGCACCATACACTGGACACACATTGGTGCGCGCCAGCGGATTTACGGGCGCGTCGCCGCCTTGATAAATACCCCAGCGTTCGAGCGTGGTCACGTACGCCTTATTGAATTCGTAAAAACCCTGATCGGTAAATTGCGCAGGCGAACGCAACTCGCACGCCGCGAAAGCGGTGTTGGGCCGGCCGATGTTCTTGAGATGCGCCTCCACTGCGGCAAACGCATCCGGCAGCGGCAACGGCTTGAAAAAGCGCGCACGCTCGATTTCATAACCCGGCTCGGCAGCGACGCCGCCGGAATACTGGAACACCGCTTTGATGTAGCGATAGTTGCCTGCTTCAAACACCGGGACTGCGGACATGCGCCCTCCTGTTATCAATCTGTTCCTATACCTGCGCGTACTGGCGTTAAGGCGCCATGTTACCGGACTGCAATCGCGTGCATACGCGTGATGTTGCACCCGAAAAAATATTATGCCCCAGCCTATGGCTTCCCGCGCGACTATTCCCTACCATTGCAACCATTCAACGCTTCCGGAGACGATGAATTGAAAACAATCCTGCACAGCGGCGTGACCATGGCAATCCTCTTTATGTCCGCCTTGCCGCACGCCGCCGCGCAATCTGCGGCAAGCTATCCCGCCAAACCCATCCGCATGACCGTTTCATCCGGCGCCGGCGGCGGGCTGGATTTTGTGTCGCGCCTGGTGGCGGTACCGATGTCCGAGGGACTGGGGCACAGCGTGGTGGTGGACAATCGCGCGGGCGCCAGTGGCAGCATCGCTGCGGAAATCACCGCCATCGCGCCGGCGGACGGCTACACGCTGATGATGCTCTCCGCGAGCCTGGTGGTCTATGGCATCGTGAATAAAACGCGCTACGATCTGTACCGTGATTTCGATCCGATTTCACAGGTTGCGGCCAGCCCTTACCTACTCACGGTACATCCGTCGCTGCCGGTCAAAACCGTCAAAGAGTTGATCGCCTACGCAAAGGCGAATCCCGCGAAACTCAGTTACGCTTCAACGGGCAATGCGTCGCTCGCGCATCTGGCAACCGCATTGCTGGCGAGCAACACCGCAACGCAGCTCACCCACGTACCCTACAAAGGCGTCGGCGCCGCGCTCACCGAATTGCTGTCCGGACAAATACAAATGAGCTTTCTGAGCGGCGGCTCGGTCTACAGTCAGGTGCGCTCGCAAAAGCTGCGCGCGCTTGCCATCGCGAGTACCGTGCGCTCAAAAGCCTCACCGGATGTGCCGACCATGATCGAAGCCGGCGTGCCGGGCTACGTAGTCACGCAGTGGCACGGCCTGCTAGCGCCGCATGGCGCGCCGCGCCCCATTATCGAACGCCTGCATCGCGAAGTCGTCAAGGCGATTCAAAAAGCGGAAGTGGCGGCACGGCTCGCACTCGATGGCACCGAGGGCATCGCGAGTTCGCCGGAAAAATTCGCGGCGTTTCTGAAATCAGAGCGCGAGCAGTGGGCAAAGGCGGCAAAGGTTGCAAATATACGCAATGAGTAAAAGCTATCTCAAAACCTTCCCCGCCCATGCCAACAACAGGTGGCGAGACAGGCGCCGTAAGCAAAAAATATTTACCTTGAATTGAACCCACCAGGCTGAATGCGGCAATCCCCGCTTACGCAGGAGTAGAGCATGTCCACAATCAACATCATGAATCCCATCATCTACGACGACACGCCGCGAATCCCACTGGCGCCGCAGCTCGCGGCGTTGCGCAATGCGCGTATCGCGTTCGTCGATAACAGCAAGGTCAATGCCGATATTTTTCTGGGGCGCGTCAAGGCGTTGATGCGTGAGGATTATGGCGTGATTATCGGCGGCACGGTGCGCAAGCTCGCGCCCAAGGACGACCTCTGCGCGGCGGAGTTGATGCAATTGGGCGGCTACGATGCGGTTATCCAGGGCTTTGGCGATTGAGGGACCTCCACTTCTGTCAGCGTGGCTGACGGCGTCAAACTGGAACAAATGGGTGTCCCCACCGTGACCGTGTGCAGCACGGCCTTCGCCGGCGCTGCGCGGCGGCAGGCGGCGGGGCGCGGCATGGACGATCTGCCGGTGGTGGAGATTCCGCATCCGATGCATTCCGCTACGCAATTAGCAGTGACTGAGCGCGCGCAATCGGCCATGCTGTCGCTGGCGGCGGCGTTGACCGAGCGTGTGCCGCCTGTTGCGAGCGAGAGCGTCGCGCGCTTGCCGGACATCATGGCGCTGGACTCCGATCCCATCGCGCTTGAAGAATTTTTCTTTGAGCAGGGTTGGACGGACGGCCTGCCGGTAACGCCTCCGACGCGCGCGGCGGTGGATGCGATGCTGGCAACGGCCGGTGGTGATCGCGGTGACACGCTGGGTCCGATTCCGCCGCGTATGCGTGTAGCCGCGCTCGAAAAAATCGCCGTCAATGCGGTGATGGCGGGATGCCGGCCGGAATATTTTCCAGTGGTAGTGGCGGCGGTAGAAGCGGTGCTTGACGAAAACTGCCGTCTTTATGGCATACAGACCGCGACCAACAACACCACGCCGCTGATCATCGTGAATGGCCCGGCAGTGACACGATTGGGTTTCAACGCCGCAGGCAATGTGTTCGGCGCGGGAAATCGCGCCAACGCGAGCATAGGCCGGGCGCTGCAACTGGTGCTGCGTAATCTTGGCGGCGACCTGCCGGGCGAGACCGACATGGCGACGCAAGGACAAAGCGGCAAGTTCACGTTTTGCATTGCGGAGAACGAAGCCGACAGCCCGTGGCCGCCGTTTCACGTCGAACGGGGCTTTGCCGCTACCGACAGTACGGTGACTGTCATCGGCGCATCGCCGGGTCACAATCTGTTTACCTACGGCTGTGAAACCGGCGCCGAGATTCTGGATCACTTCATTGGCGGCATGACCGCGCTGGGCCACAATAACGTGATTTTCCCGAGCGGGCCGCTTATTGTCATTGGGCCGGAGCATGCCGGGGTGCTGGCACGCGACGGTTACGGCAAGGCGGCCATCCGGCAGGCGATTTTTGAACGTGCGCGCATCCCGCTAAGCCGTTTTACCGCACGCACGGTGCGCGGGTTGCAGCATCGTCGCTCGCGCTGGTTTGAGCAATTTCCGAATGCAGATCACATCGGCGTGGCGGATGACGCATTGCATGTCAGCATAGTGGTGGCTGGCGGCGCGGGCATACACTCGCAGTTCATTCCGACTTCGTTCAGTTATCAGCCGGTTACGCGTATCATCAGGTTTAAGGCCCCTTAGGCAATCCGGTAGAGACCGGCAACGATTGAGCCATGCCGCCCTCCCCTACCGGTAAAGCACGTGTGTCATCAAGGCCCCTTTTCCAACCAACGTTCAATTTGATCCAGCCGATCCGCGCCCCAGAACGGTTCGCCGTCGATCACGATGTACGGCGAGCCGAACACGCCGCGCTCGATCGCGGCATCGACTTCGTTCCGGGTGCGTTCCTTGACCGCGGCATCGTTGAGCGCGGTGGCCAGCGCGTTTTTGTCGATGCCGAGTTTAACGGCGACGTGAATAGTGACATCGGGATTCGATATGTCGCGGTCTTCGGCGAAATAGGCGTGATAGAGCGCGAGCGCGAATTGTTTCGCCAGTGCGGCGTCCTGATCATGCACCCAATAAAACGCTCGGCATGGCGCGATGGTGTTGATCGGAAACTTTGTCGGTATTTTGAAAGGCAATTCAAACCAGCGCGCCGAGCGCAGCATGTCGTGCTTGGCGTAGCTGCCCTTTAACGGAATAGTCGATAGCGGCTGCTGGCCGCTGACCTTGAATACCGCGCCCAGCAGCAGCGGACGCCAGCTAACGCTGCGTCCGTGTTTGGCGGCGAGGGCGTCTATCTTGGCTGCGGCGAAGTAGCCATATGGCGATGAAAAATCGAAATAAAAATCGATAGGGGCAGACATGGCGGTCTCCGGTTTTAGCGGCGTACGGATAGGAGTCTATCGAGTGCGTCCAGCGTTTCTTGTTCCAGTGCAGCGATCAATTGGGCGGCGGACAGTTCGCGCGACAGCGGCACGGCCTGCCCCGCCCACATTGCCAGAAAATCCGGGTTGCCCGCTTTGCCGGAAGCCGCGCGCAGCGGCCCCGACAGCACGCCCTGCGCCGGGAACGCCAGTTGCGGCGCGTTGCGTGTATTCATCTCGCGCATAAACCGGTTGGCAAGGCCTCGCGCGGGCTTGCCGGTGAATTTTTCCGTGACCATGGTGGTGTCTTCGCGCGCGGCCAGCAGGCTTTCTTTGTGGATGCGCGGTGCGCCGCTTTCGGTGCAGGGAATGAACGCGGTGCCTAATTGCGCGCCCTGTGCGCCGAGCGCGAGTACCGCGGCGATGCCTGCGCCGTCCATGATTCCGCCGGCGGCAACCACCGGAATTTTTACCGCGAGCACGATCAACCGTGTGAGGGCCAGCGTGCCGGTCATGGCTTGGTACGGATTACGCTGAAAGGTGCCGCGATGGCCGCCGGCTTCCGCGCCTTGCGCCACGATAAAATCGACACCGAGTGCTTCGAGGTGCAGCGCTTCCGCCACGCAGGTGGCGCTGCCGCCGGTTTTAATGCCGAGCGCGCGCAGGCGCTTGAGTCTTGCAGCGGGCAGATCGTTCAGATGAAACGTCAACACCGCCGGCTTGATGTCTTCAGCCATCGCCAGTTGCGCATTGAGGTCGGGCGCGTACGGTGCGCGCACCGGCGTGGGCGCCGGCAAACCGAGCGCCTGGTAATAACCTGATACCGCTTCGAGTGCGCCGCTTTGTGCTTCGGGCGCGATGGGCGCCGGCTGCGCGTTGACAAAAAAATTGAGGTTGATCGGGGCGTTGGTCAACGCGCGCACCGCCTCCACATCGCGCTGCATCGCTTCGGGTTGCGTGTAGGCGAAACCAAATGATCCGAGCGCGCCTGCGTTGCTGGCTGCCGCGACCAAAGCGGGTGTGGTGACGCCGCCCGCCATCGGCGCTTGAATGATGGGTAGTCTGGTGCCGAGTAAGTCGCACAACGGGGTGTGTAGATTTGCCATGAAGTTACCTCGTTTGGTCAAACAGTTCCCTGCCAATTAACCAACGGCGAATTTCAGAAGTGCCCGCGCCTATCTCATACAGTTTCGCGTCGCGCAGCAAACGTCCGGCGGGACTCTCGTTCATATAACCCATGCCGCCGAGGCATTGCAAGGTTTGCAGCGCGAGTTCGGTAGCGCGTTCGGCGGTATACAGAATGGCGCCGGCGGCATCGCGTCGTGTAATGGCGCCCGCGTTGCAGGCGCGCGCCACCGCGTACACGGAGGCGCGGCTGGCGTTGAGGGTGGTGTACCTATCCGCGAGCTTGCCCTGCATCAACTGAAATTCGCCGATGGCCAGGCCGAATGGTTTGCGCTCATGCAGATACCGCAGACTATTCATAAAAATAGTATATAAAACAAATAGTTATAGTGGTTTAGTGATGATGCCCAGCATAGCACCCCGTAGCACTGCGGGGTCATTGCCGCTGGACTTCCAGGAGGTCGCTATTGTGCTTTGCAATATAAGCCAGTATTCTCAAAATCCCCCTCTAAAAAAAACACCAACCTAAGGATGTTACGGTACCGTTGACGCTTGCGTAATCGGGAATCGTAATAACTATGCAAGCTGCAATAGCCCTGAAAACACCGCACTCAGACCTTTCACACTTGAGTTATAAGACAACTGAGCCTCTCAGTTATCCCTTTTCCGAAGCGCCCGCACCCGGCACAGCCACCGCCGTCGCGCCCGGTGTCTATTGGCTGCGCATGCCGCTGCCATTTGTGTTGAATCATATCAATCTGTGGTTGCTCGAAGACATTGATGGCTGGACCATCGTCGATTGCGGTTTCGCCACCGACGAAGCACGCGGCTGCTGGGAACAACTATTCACGCAGCACCTCGGCGGCAAACCGGTCAAGCGTGTGATCGTCACCCATTTTCATCCCGATCATATCGGCCTGTGCGATTGGTTGTGTGCGCGGTGGTGTGAACCGCACCGGCTCATACCGTGGATGACCAAGGCCGAGTTTTTACAGGCGCATGCCGTGCATAAACGCATGGGCGGCACCGAGCCCGAATGCCTGCGCGAATTGATGACGCGCCACGGCCTCGATGAGGAACGCATGCAATGGATCGACATGCGCGACAATCTTTACCCGCGCGGTGTGCCCAGTCTGCCGCGTGCGCACCGGCGCATCCACGATAACGAAGCCCTTGCGATCGGCGCGAACACGTGGCGCGTCGTGGTCGGCCACGGCCACGCGCCGGAGCACGCCAGCCTGTATTGCGAAACGCTCGGTGTGTTTATCGCAGGCGATATGTTGTTGCCGCGCATATCCACCAACGTGAGCGTGTGGCCGGCGGAGCCGGAAGCCGATCCGGTCGGCGAATTTCTCGATTCGCTCACGCGCTACGCCGCGTTGGATGGGAACACGTTGGTGCTGCCCTCGCATGGCCTGCCGTTTCACGGCATGCACGCGCGCATAGCCGCGCTGCGCGAACACCATCGCTCAAGGCTTGAACGGCTGACGCAAGCCTGCGTCACGCCGCAAACAGCAGCGGAAATACTGCCGGTGCTGTTCGACCGCAAATTTGACGATCACCATTTGCTGTTTGCGATGGGTGAAGGCATTGCGCACCTGAATTATTTGATGCATCGCGGCGCCTTGCGCCGTATCGTGAATAGCAACGGCAACTACCAGTTTCAGCGCATGGAGACTTCCTGAATGAGCGCCACCGACCTGCAACGCAAGACCTTTGATCCCGCGGAAATGATACGGCTTTACGCCGGCATCGCGCGCAAGAGCAGCGAGTTGCTCAAGCGCACCATGAAAAAAACAGGCACGCCACAAAAGGCGTTTAACGACGACATGGGCATTGCACGTGCGTTCTACGAAGCCTGGGT
Source organism: Betaproteobacteria bacterium (assembly GCA_031381325.1). Lineage (GTDB taxonomy): Bacteria > Pseudomonadota > Gammaproteobacteria > Burkholderiales > SG8-41 > UBA5216. Next base: position 15,047 of record JANMXV010000310.1, read on the forward strand.
GAAGATGGGCAGTGATCCGGTGCAACTGGCGCAGGCGCAGATGAAGGCATGGCAGGATTTCGCCGTGCTGTGGAAGAACACACTGTTCGACATGACGGGGTTGAAACTCGCGCCGGTGGCGGAAGTGAATAAGGGGGATCGCCGCTTCCGGCATGAAGACTGGCAGAACCGGTTTTTATTCGATTACCTCAAGCAGTCGTACCTGATCGCCGCGCGGCATCTGCACGAGGCGATGCGAGATGTGCAGGGGCTGGATGAAGCAGAGGCGAAGAAAGTCGATTTTTACACGCGCCAGTACATCGACGCCTTGTCGCCTTCAAATTTCGCGCTCACCAATCCCGAAGTGTTGAAAGAAACCGTACGCAGCAGCGGCAAAAACTTACTCAAAGGACTGAATAATTTACTGGATGACCTGGCGCTCGGCGACGGGGCAAAACTGCGTGTGAAAATGGTCGATGACCGCGCCTTCAAACTGGGTGTAAATATTGCCGCCACGCCGGGCAAAGTGGTATACCAGAACGACCTTATGCAGTTGATTCAATATGCACCCGCCACAAAAACGGTGTATCGCCGTCCGTTGCTGGTGGTGCCGCCGTGGATCAACAAGTACTACGTGCTCGATATGCGCGCCGAAAACTCGTTCGTGCGCTGGGCGGTTGCGCAGGGGCACACGGTGTTTATCGTGTCGTGGATCAATCCCGACGCGAGTCTCGCCGGCAAGACTTTTGAGGATTATCTGAGCGAAGGCACGCTGGCGGCCATCGACGCCGCACTTAAAGCGGCCGCTGCGCAAGACCTCAATCTTGTTGCTTTCTGCCTCGGCGGCACGTTGGCGGCAGCGACCTTGGGATATCTGAGCGCAAAGAATCACAAACGCGTGGCGAGCACCACTTTTCTGGCCACGCTGATTGACTTCAAGCAAGCGGGCGAGCTCGAGGTGTTCATCGATGAACAACAGATTGCCGCACTCGAAAAACGCATGAACCAGCGCGGGTATCTCGAAGGTTCCGAGATGGCGACCACGTTCAATATGCTGCGCGCCAACGATTTGATCTGGTCGTTCGTGGTCAACAATTATCTGATGGGCCGCGATCCGATGTCGTTTGATTTGCTTTACTGGAATGCGGATTCGACGCGCATGCCGGCGGCCATGCACAGCTATTACCTGCGCAATATGTATCTGAAAAACCTGCTGCGCGAACCGGGCGGCCTCATGCTCAAGGGCGCCGCGATTGATCTGGCCAAGGTCAAGACACCGCTTTATTTTGTTTCCACCATTGAAGACCATATCGCGCCCTGGAAAACCGTCTATGCCGGCGCGCGGGTTTTCAAAAGTCCGGTGCGCTTCGTGCTCGGCGGCTCGGGGCACATCGCAGGCATCGTCAATCCGCCGTCTGCCAACAAATACGGTTACTGGACTAGCGACAAACTCGCGACCGAACCCGATGCCTGGTTAAGCGGCGCCAAGCAGCACACCGGCTCGTGGTGGACAGACTGGCAGCAGTGGGTGGACAAACACGGCGGCGGCAAAGTCGCCGCGCGAGTTCCAGGCAAAGCAGGCAAAGGCAAGTTGAAGACGCTGGAAGACGCGCCGGGCTCTTATGTGAGTGTGCGCTTGGATCGCAAGGCTGCGGCGTAGCCTTACACTACAGATCACTCCGGCTGAATGCCTGCGGCTTTCACTACTCTTGCCCATTTCACTATTTCCGCTTGTATAAAAGCCGCAAACTCGTCGGGCGCGCTGGCTACCACTTCGGAACCATCGCCGCGCAGGCGTTCCCTGGCCTCGGGCGTGCGCAAAATGGCAACCGCTTCCTTATGTAGTTTGCTGATGATTTCCCGCGGCGTCCCCGCCGGCGCCAACAGGCCCGACCACTGCACCGACTCATAACCGGGCAATCCCGCCTCGATAACGGTGGGAACTTCCGGCAGCGCCGGGTTGCGGGTTGCGCTGGTGACGCCCAGCGCACGCAATCTGCCGGCGCGCACCTGAGGGATGAGTAACGACAGGCTGCTCGTGGTCATCACCGCGACCTGCCCCCCCACGAGATCGGTGATGCCCGGCGCGCCGCCTTTGTAGGGCACGTGGATCATGCGGATTCCCGCCATCATCAAAAACAACTCCATCGTCAGATGCGGCTGGGTGCCGTGTCCGGCCGACGCATACAGAATCTCGCCGGGCCGCGCTTTTGCGAGCGCGATCAATTCCTTCACCGATTTCGCCGGTAACGAGGGATGCACGACGATCAGATTGGGCACAAATAGCGTTTGCGTAATGGGCGCAAAATCGCGCACCGCGTCGTAAGGCACTTTCTTATAAGTGGACGGAATGGTGGCGAGCGCGCCCGGCGCCATCAGCAAGGTGTAGCCGTCGGGCGGCGCCTTGGCAACGATGTCGTTGCCGATGATGGTGCCCGCGCCGGCGCGATTTTCCACCACCACCGACCGCCCCCAACGTTCGGAAAGCCGTTGCGCGATCAGGCGTGCGCCGATATCGCTGCTGCCGCCCGGCGCACTGGGCACGATGATGCGCATTGGCCGGTTGGGATAGTTATCCTGCGCGAGCGCTTGCGGCAGCATCGCCGCAAACAGCACTGGCGCGGTCAACAGCAGCCGCGTGCAACGCATAGCGCGAATGATCATTCTTGAGTTCGACTTCATTGCAAATCCTCGGGCGGTTTAGCGCCAATGGTGAACTGCGGGCGTTACGCCGAGAGAATGTTGCGCCTGCGCTTGGCCGATTGCAATGCCGGGGGACCCTGCTTGAACAATTCATGCTGCCCAATTGGTATAGGGGATTTAGCGCTTAGCGAACGCCCAGGAGTTCCACTTCAAACACCAAGGTCGCGTTCGGGGGAATCACACCGCCAGCGCCACGCGCGCCGTAAGCGATCGATGAGGGACAGGTAAGCTTCGCTTGGCCTCCAACCTTCATCAGGGCGACCCCTTCGGTCCAACACTTGATCACGCCGGTCAGTGGAAACTCAATCGGCTCGCCACGCTTGTAGGAACTGTCAAATTCCTTGCCATCGGGAAAGGCGCCCCTGTAGTGCACTTTTACTATGGAGGACGCGGTGGGCTGGATGCCGGCGCCATCCTTGATGGTGCGAACTACCAATCCGCTTGCGGTCACTTTGGCGCCGGGTTCTTTGGCCGCGGCTGCGAGCGTTGTGTCGGGGCTGGTTTGCGCGATGACCTGCGTGGCGCTGACCATGAGGAAGCCACTGGCGACGGCGAGGAATTTCTTCCAAAATAGTGCATTGATATGTACGGCATGGGTATTGTTCATGATGAGCGCCCTTTTGGTGATTCAGGGTGAGATGATAAATCAGTTTACATCTACCCCTGCAAGCCCGGATAAAAACTCATCGCCGTTTTGCCGAGTATCCACGCCTGATCTTCAGCGGAGAGATGCGCCAGCGCTTTCTTCGATTCCTCCAGCCGCGGCTTGATGCCGCCGAACTTCGGATGCGCCGGGTAGTTTGAGCGCCACATGATGCGTGAAGAAATTTGTTGCGGGGAGCGCCAAACATACCATTGACGCCCGGCGTATACTCGGCGTGAGCGGTATGAAGGGAAAAAAACACAATGAAAACGATGCTCGGCACGCTATATTCAGCCGCTTGCACCGGTGACCGTAGCAGTATGATAATAACGCCATGCTAACTCGCCGCCGCAAAAAATTCGTAGCACTGATCGCGCTCTTTGCCGTGATCTTTGCCGCGTTGATGCCGGCGACTGCGTCGTTCGCCCGAGTGCTGACCAACGGCGATATCGTGCCGCTGAGCGGCGTGTGCTCGACGAACTCTGTTATGGGTGATCCCGCAATACCGCTTGAGCGTGCCGCTACACACGGCCATTGCGCGTTTTGCACCTTGGGCGCGCCCTTGGCGCCGGGCCATCGCGTAGACGCGCTGCTGGCTGTTATCGATGTGCCCACGCCGCTCCATCACGTTCCAGGCAACGACGCGTTGCCGCGCGACGTTGTTGCATTTCATCCGCTGAGTCCGCGCGCGCCTCCGCACCCCGTCTGATCCTCCTTGCCGCCGCGCTTTGCCGTTGCGCGATCGCGTGTCTATGGCGTGGCGGGCTTTCACAAACCACTGCTCGCGAATAATAATATAACTATTTGTTTTTAAAGGATTTATATGTCTACACTACCGGGTATTGCAAAACTATTGGGCGTGACTGCGCTAATGGTGGCATGTAGCGCGGTCGCGCAAAGCATCGAAGTAAGAGACGCATGGATACGCGGCACCGTGCCCGCGCAAAAAGCAACCGGCGCGTTTATGGAAATCACCGGCAAGAGTGCGGTGCGGTTGCTGCGTGTGGATAGCCCGGTTGCGGCGTCGGTGGAAATTCACAACATGACCATGCAAAACGGCGTGATGAAAATGTTTCCGGTCGACGGCATTGATGTTTCGGCAGGCAAAACCGTCAAGCTTGCCCCCGGCGGTTACCACGTGATGATGATGGGACTCAAGCAACAGATGAAACCGGGTGATCGCGTGCCGCTCACGCTCACGTTTGAACTGGCGGACAAGAAGCGCGAATCGCTGGTGCTCTCGGTGGAAGTACGTGATCTTGCGGGCAATCATACTAGCGCACACTGAATTCACCTGCGAATTTCATAGGCCAATGACTCCATGAGCCGCTCGCGCCGAAAAATTACAGTATAGATCGTACTGGCGGTCCTGCTGTGCAGCGTGCTGTCGCCGGCGATGGCGGGCGTACTGTTTGCGGACAGGCCGGATATCCTGGCGCGCGTGCTCGCGCTGCCCGCTAAGCCCGCAGCGGGCGAGCACGCCGACATTTGCCAGCATGATGCGGCTGGGGCGGCACACCACGGGAATGCAGAGCATCCATCGGAGCATGAGTCAAAGCACGCCGCGCATGGCATCTACTGTTCGTTCTGTCTTGCCGTCAGCTCTGTGGTTACCTTGCCGACCGCCGCAAACGCGGATGCAATGGTCGTTATCACTACAGCTATTTACTTGCGTGACTACATCCGCGCGCTATGGGGGCCGAAGTCACTAAATGGGAGTAGACATGAAAGCAGCAGGTATCAACAAAAAAGACCGCGTGCTGATTTCCGTTATCGCAGGGATATCTGTAATCGCATTGGATGCACAGGCACAGACTGCCGAAACAGTGCTGCCTGCCGTTACGGTACAAGAGACCCCGTCGTTCCCGGAGCGCAACCAGTTGCCGGGAACCACCGAGAGCGTCACCGCCAAGCAGATCGAGAATACGGTCAACCTCATGAACCCGGAAGACGCGCTCAAGTACATGCCGAGCCTGATCGTGCGCAAGCGCAATTTTGGCGATCAGTTTGCGCCGCTCGCAACGCGGACCTCGGGCCTCGGTCAGAGCGCGCGCAGTCTCGTATTCGTCGATGGCGTGCTGCTTTCCACGCTGATTGGTAACAACAACAGCAACAGCACGCCGCGCTGGAGCATGGTGACGCCGGAAGAAATCGAGCGCGTCGACGTCATGTACGGGCCATTCTCGGCGGCGTATGCGGGGAACTCCATGGGGGCCGTGGTGGAATTCACCACGCGCATGCCCGAAAAATTCGAAGGTTCGGTAAAGGTACAGGGCGCCCGGCAGAACTATGACTTGTATGGCGCCAAAGATACTTACAGCTCGTGGCAGGCGGGCGCCATGCTGGGTGGCCGTTACAATGATTTTTCTTGGCGGCTCACGGCCAACCATCTCGATACGCGCAGTCAGCCGCTGAACATCATCAGCGTGCTGCAGCCGGTCGCGCCAAGCGCGGTCGGGACACCTGTGACGGGCGCCTTCATGGATCGCAACCGGCTCGGCCAGGCAATCGCGGTAATCGGCTCCGGAGGGCTTGAGACCAAGCAACTCGACACCTTTAAGGTGCGGCTTGCCTACGACTTCACGCCGCAGTGGCAGTTGGCTTACACGATCGGTTTGTTTCAGAACGACATCGATTCCAAAGTCGATACCTACCTGCGTGACGCGACCGGTGCGCCGGTTTACTCAGGCAGCGTGAACATCGGGGGCTTTAACTACGCCATAGGCGCGGGTTCATTCTCGAGTTCTTCCGGAATGTACAAGTGGTCACAGGAGCACCTTTCACAGAGCCTGTCGCTTAAATCAAAGATGCGAGGCAATTGGGATTGGGAGATGGTGGCGAGCAATTTCGATTACGGGAAAGATCGGCTGCTTATCCCCGGCACGGCGATTCCTGCGGCATTTAGCGGTGGCGCCGGCTCGATACAGTCGCTGGATGATACCGGCTGGTCCACTTTGGACCTGAAGGGATTCTGGCGGCCACAGGGCATGGCCGGCGCGCATCAGGTGAGCTTTGGCCTGCACTATGATGCCTACAAACTGGCCAACACCACGTACGCGACGGCGAATTGGCTTAGCGGAGTGACCGGTGCGATTACCGCCAATTCTCTCGGCAGGACCCGTACCGAAGCGATCTGGGTACAGGACGCGTGGCGTTTGGCGCCGGGGTACAAGCTGACGCTGGGCGGCCGGCAGGAATTCTGGCGTGCGTATGATGGGCTGAATTTTTCAGCGGCACCCGCGTCAAACGTGAACCAACCCACGATCGATGCTTCGAAGTTTTCACCGAAGGCTACGCTGTCTTGGGAGGCCACCAAGGATTTGCAGGTCACGGGCTCGTATGGCGCCGCGTATCGGTTTCCGACGGTGTCGGAACTCTATCAGACCGTCACCGTTGCCGGTGTCATCTTCACGCCTAACCCGAATCTGCGTCCTGAGCGAGCGCATTCGTTTGAACTGGCATTCGAACACGCCATTGAAAAAGGCCGGCTGCGCTTGTCCTTGTTCCAGGAAGAACTTGCCGATGCCCTGATCTCACAAAATTCGACAATTCCCGGCACCAATACAATTGGGGCGTCCGTGCAGAATATCGACAAGATACGATCGCGTGGCGTCGAACTCGTGGCGCAAAAAAACGACGCCGGGATTCAGGGACTGGATCTGTTTGGCAGTGCGACGTACGTGGACTCGAAAATACTTTCCGATCCAGGGTTCAGAAACGCGGCTGGCGTCCTTACCGATGTGAGCGGAAAAAACACGCCAAATATTCCGAGGCTCAAGGTTTCCGCTACTGCCACTTATCGCTACGATGATCATTTGTCCGGCTCCGTGGGGGCGCGTTACAGCAGTCGCGTTTGGGCCACGGTGGACAATACCGATATCAATCCGCGTACCTATCAGGGCTTTGAAAGTTTTTTCGTGGTGGATACGCGGCTGAATTATCAGTTTGATAAAAAGACCCGTGCGTCCGTCGGCATCGACAACGTCAACAACAGCAAGTACTTTCTGTTCCATCCGTTTCCGATGCGTACGGTGTCTATCGAGTTGAAGCACAATTTCTGAGAGCAGTCAGCGATGCGGTAGGAAACTTAGTTACTAAAATATAACGATATTTTATTGTTTCAATTCCTACGCCGAAGGTAAATCGCGTGCGCTGGGAAATTTACTGAATTCCATGCCGCGCATTTGCATTTTCGTTCAATCGCGCTCAATCGGTAATGCCCGCAAAAAAACGGGCACCCGCTCTTGCGAAGGGGCGCCCGGCGGATGCAGCGCGGAGGAGGGCCGCGCTGTTACCTGCTGCTACACGTTACTGCTGGTACGCGGTCTCGCCGTGGGAATTGATGTCCAGCCCTTCGCGCTCTTCTTCTTCCGAGACACGCAGCCCCACGATCAAATCAGCGATTTTGAAGGCGATGAATGCGACTACCGCCGTCCACACTATCGTCACGCCGACCGCCTGTGCCTGAATGATCACCTGATCGATGATTTTGTACTCTGCCGCCGTGGTGACCTTGCCGGTAACCCAATCAGACACAAAGCCCGGGCCGCCCAGCGATGGCGCGCAGAACACGCCGGTGAGCAGTGCGCCGAGTACCCCACCCACGGCATGTACGCCGAACACGTCGAGTGAGTCATCTGCTTTGATCATTTTCTTCAGGCCGTTGACACCCCACAGACAGATGATGCCGGCGAGACTGCCGATCACGAATGCGCCCGGAATGCCGACGTTGCCCGCGGCCGGTGTGATGGCGACCAGGCCCGCTACCGCGCCAGAGGCTGCACCGAGCATCGAGGGCTTGCCTTTGAACAGCCACTCGGCGAATGTCCAGGTCAGCACCGCGCATGCCGTGGCGAGAAAGGTGTTGACAAAGGCGAGAGCGGCCGTGTTGTTGGCTTCGAGCGCGGAACCGGCGTTAAACCCGAACCAGCCCACCCACAGCAGCGCTGCGCCGACCATGGTCATGGTCAGGTTGTGCGGTTTCATGGCTTCTTTGCCAAAGCCGATGCGCTTGCCCACCAGACAGGCGCCAATCAAGCCCGCAATACCGGCGTTGATGTGTACCACCGTGCCGCCGGCGAAATCCAGAGCGCCCCATTGCCACATCAGGCCTGCGGTTGAGTTCAGCTTGTCGACCAATTTGGCACTGGTGTAGGCATCCGGACCCTGCCAGAACCAGACCATGTGTGCAATCGGCAAGTAGGCAAAGGTGAACCAGATAACGACGAATATCAACACCGCCGAGAACTTGATGCGCTCGGCAACTGCGCCCAGGATCAGGCAGCAGGTGATCGCGGCAAAGGTCGCCTGGAACGCCACGAACACCAGTTCCGGCAGCACTACGCCTTTGCTGAATGTGGCCGCCGTTGAAAACTCTGCCTTGGCGGCGTCAAACGTGCCGCTCAGGAATAGCCGGTCGAACCCGCCGATATAGGCGTTGCCTTCCGTGAATGACAGGCTGTAGCCGTAAATGCACCACAGCACCACCACCAACGAGAAAACCACGAATACCTGCATCAGCACCGACAGCATGTTTTTCGAACGCACCATGCCGCCGTAGAACAGGGCCAGCGCGGGAATGCTCATCATCAGCACCAACGCGGTGGAAGTGAGCATCCATGCGATGTCGCCTTTATTGGGCGTGGGCTTGGCTACAGGCGCTGGAGTTGCCGCCGCCGGTGCAGGCGCCGCTGCCGCGGCAGGCGTGCCGGCCGCGGCGGGCGCAGGTGCTGGCGCGGCGGCAGGCGCCGCCGCAGCGTCCGCTTTTGCGTCTGCCGGCACCGCGGCTGCGGGTTTATCCGCGGGCTTGCCTTGGGCATAGGCGCCAACACTCATGCCTGCAAACAGCACCAATGCGAGCACGGAAAAAATCGTTGCTAGGCGTTTCATTGTCATTCCCCTTTTACTTTTTTACAACGCTTCCGCGCCGGTCTCGCCGGTGCGGATGCGTATGGCTTGTTCGAGATCGCAGACAAAAATCTTGCCGTCGCCGATTTTTCCGGTGTTCGCTGCCTTTTCAATGCTTTCGATCACCTGTTCCAGCATTTCACTCTTGATCGCCGCTTCGATTTTTACCTTGGGCAGGAAATCGACGACATATTCAGCCCCACGATAGAGCTCGGTGTGGCCTTTTTGTCGCCCGAAACCCTTAACTTCAGTTACGGTGACACCGCTCACGCCGATAGCGGAAAGCGCTTCGCGCACCTCATCGAGCTTGAAGGGTTTGATAATTGCAGTTACGAGTTTCATGATTTCCCCTTGTTACTTACGTAAGATCAGAAAGTTTTCTTGACGAAGACCGTGCCGGTGGTCTTGGCGATGTTGCGCGGAAAGACGCCGCCTGGCTCGGTAACTGCGCCATAACCGAACGTGCTGGCGCCACTGGTGCCTGTGGCAAATGCACCGATGGTGAAGTCTTTAGGCAACGCATAAGACAGGCCGATCTTCCAATCCGAATACGAATACACGTTGCTGTTGCTGCGTGGCGCGACGGCACTTGGGAACGCGGGATTGCTGCCCTTGTACTGCTGTCTGCCGTAATGCAGATTGGCGGTAAAGCCGGACTCGCCGAGCGGCACATCGGCCGACAGATCGAGATAACCCGTACCCGACGAGTTGGGTACGCCAAAGGTCTTTTTGTCGATGCTGTGCGAATACTTCAAAGTCACAAATTTCCAGCCCAGCGCGCCGTAGAGTTCCGTGGTGTTTGCTTTGGGGCACCCTACCAAGCCGTAAACACAGCCGGTCGTGACCGAACCCGGATACCAGTAATAGAGCAAGCCGATGTCGTAGGTGAAATCCGATTTGCCAAACGTGGATTTATAGCCGCCGTAGATATCCATTTCCAGGCTGCCGCCGTCTTTATATTGCCCGGCGGTGCCAGCGACGGTGCTGGCGTTTTCTCTCAGCCAACTGATATTCGAAGCCCAGGTGCCCGCATAAAAGCCGCTTTCGTGCGCGTAATCAAAACCGCCCTGCAAAGCTGGTTGACGGTTGGTTTGCGTCAGCCCACGAAATATGTATTGGCTGAAAAAGCCGACGTTACCCGTGAGTGTGTGGGGTGATGCCGGTGCTGCGGGCGCAGCTGCGGCCGGAGCCGGCGTCGTTTGTGCGTGGACAGAAACAGAACCAGCGAAACACGCAGCCGCAACCAAAAATGAAACTACTGTCTTCTTGAACATTTAATGCCTCCCTTTGACAAGTTTGTACGATACGTTTAGCACATACCGTGCCAACAACATTTTTTCATATAAATCATGTGTTTATGATGTTCCTCCCACTCTACTATTTGCACCGAAATGGTGCCATTTGATGGGCGATACGCACAAATGTAGTGCGTTCTGGAAATCTGGCTTGGATATCACCGCAGCATCACCCTTGCGGAAATTTGCCTGCATTACGTTAATAAGTTGGCTCAACCAAGCCCGCCCTCACCGCAGTGTTTGTTAGACTAACGGCTCACCCTGAAAGCGCCTAATGAACAAACAAATTTTTGAAGAAATATCAAGAAAAATCAGTAAGTTAATTGCTAATACGCCTGCGGCGGATTGGGAAAAGAACGTGCGCGCCCTGCTTTCAGCGACGTTTGCCAAACTCGATCTGGTAACGCGCGAAGAGTTCGACGTGCAACGCCAAGTGCTGGCGCGCGCGCGCGAAAAAATCACGCAACTGGAAGCGCGCTTGGCGGAGCTGGAGCGTGGTTCGCAGACGCAATGAGGCGCCGCGCTGTGTGCGCGGTTATAGGATGCAAGTTCAAGCGATTACGCGAATCGCGTGGTGGTGGCGTCAATCGAGCCAAACACCGGTGTGGAAATAATTGATGAATCCTTTTGATAAATTTGAGGACCCGCGGCGCCGAACCTTATAGAAGCGCTTGCCGCCGGACTGTTATCTGCGGGATTGCCTCGATTGACGCCATCATCGGAATGAAAAGGTGCGACAGTCGGATCGGTCGATACCGCGATGCAATTCGTATCGCCGCCACATTCCGCATGCGCCTGTGCCGAGACCAGCAATCCCGCGAATAACAAGCCGAGCAGCCGAAGCAAGCGTCCCATTGCCGGGACTGCAGCGCGCATAGGATGAGAGATATTCATGCCATACTTACAATATTACGATTGGCACTAGCCGTGGATGGACAGACAAAAAAATGGCAGTGAAATCAAAGTGTAAGCCAAATAGCGCACTGTCTATACTGGGTTGGCGGCGCACCGTACCTCATCAATTAACAACAGAAACTCATGTCCCTAGCCGTTCTCCATAGCCGCGCGCTTGCGGGCGTAGACGCGCCGCCGGTCGCGGTCGAAGTGCATCTGGCCAATGGCTTGCCGAGTTTCACCATCGTCGGTCTGCCCGAAGCGGAGGTGAAGGAATCGAAGGATCGCGTGCGTGCCGCGCTGCAGAACGCGCGGTTTGAATTTCCGATGCGGCGCATCACGGTGAATCTCGCGCCGGCTGATCTGCCCAAGGAATCGGGCCGGCTCGATTTGCCGATTGCGCTGGGCATACTGGCGTCGTCGGGGCAGATACCCGCCGACAAGTTGAATGAATACGAATTTGCCGGCGAGTTGGCGTTAACCGGCGCGCTGCGTCCGGTGCGCGGTGCGCTGGCGATGACGCTGGGTGCGCTGAAAGATGGCCGCGCGTTTATGTTGCCGGTGGAAAATGCCGCTGAAGCCGCGCTGGTCGAAAATGCGACGGTGTATGCGGCGCCGTCGCTGCTGGCGGTGTGCGCGCATTTGTGCGGGCAGGAGAAACTCAGCCCTTATCAGGGTGAACCGGCAACCACGGTGGAGACCTACGCCGATTTGCTCGATGTCAAGGGCCAGGCACACGCCAAACGCGCGCTGGAAATTGCCGCTGCCGGCGGCCACAGTCTGTTGATGGTGGGGCCGCCGGGCACCGGCAAGACCATGCTCGCATCGCGTTTGCCCGGCCTGCTGCCGCCGATGACGCAGCAAGAAGCGCTGGAATCGGCCACTATGCAATCACTGGGCAGCGCGGGTTTCAACGTCGCGAAATGGAAACAACGCCCTTACCGCGCGCCGCATCACACGGCGTCGGCGGTGGCCTTGGTCGGCGGCGGCAGCAATCCGCGTCCCGGTGAAATCTCGATGGCGATGCACGGCGTGTTGTTTCTCGACGAGTTGCCGGAGTTCGAACGCAAAGTACTCGAAGTGCTGCGCGAACCGCTGGAGTCGGGGCGCATTACCGTTTCGCGCGCGGCGCGGCAGGCGGAATTTCCCGCGCAATTTCAATTGGTGACGGCGATGAACCCGTGTCCGTGCGGCTATTTGGGTCATCACTCGGGCAAATGCCGCTGCACGCCCGATCAGGTGGCGCGCTACCGCTCGCGTATTTCGGGGCCGCTGCTGGATCGCATTGATCTGCAAATCGAAGTGCCGGCATTGCCGCAGGAAGACATGACGCGTCAGGCTCAAGGTGAACCATCGGCAACCGTGCGTGCGCGCACTACCGCGGCGCGCGAGCGCGCGCTGGCGCGGCAAGGCAAAACCAACGCTCTGCTGGCCACACGCGACATCGACAAACACTGCGTGCCCGACGAAAAGGGTGAAACATTGCTCAAGCAAGCAATCAGCCGGCTGGGACTTTCCGCGCGCGCCTACCATCGCATACTCAAGGTGGCACGCACCATTGCCGACCTTGCGGGCGTGGCGACGATCGGCGCTGCGCATGTAGCCGAGGCGATACAATACCGGCGGTTTGAGCGCGGGTGAGGGATGATTTGTACGATGCAACAGTTCTCATAGCTGTCGATATCCTTGCAATTCATGGAATGAAACTCCATAATTGCATATATGATTAAGCGGTTTTTATCGACACAACTTGCCGATGCGCTGGCGCATTCTCCAGCCGTGGTGTTGTTGGACTGATCGATCAGGGGCGGCGCGCCGGACGCAGCAGCGGGCAGTATTTGTTACTGGGTTCTGCTTCACTGGATCTGCTCAAACAATCGGGCGAGACTTTGGCGGGGCGCGTTGCGTATCTGGAATTGACGCCATTGAACGTGCTCGAAACGCAGTCGGTGGCGATGGATGCCCTTTGGGTACGCGGCGGTTTCCCCGAAAGTTTTTTAGCGCCCAGTGCCGCGCGTAGCTTGCGCTGGCGGCAGGATTTTATTCGCACGTATTTAGAGCGCGACATCCCTCAATTCGGCCCGCGCATTGCGGCTGAAACGTTGCGGCGTTTTTGGAGCATGCTGGCGCATCATCAGGGGGGCATGCTCAATACTGCGCAATTTGCGCGTAATCTTGGCGTGGATGTAAAAACTGCTGGCAGCTATCTCGATTTGCTGGTCGATTTGTTATTGGTGCGCCGCTTAATGCCGTGGCACGCCAACGTCGGCAAGCGGCTGATGAAAACGCCCAAAGTCTATGTGCGTGACAGCGGACTGGTTCACGCATTATTGAATATTCCCGATAAGGAAGCGCTGCTCTCTCATCCCGTGGTCGGGCAAAGCTGGGAATGTTTTGTTATCGAAAATTTGTTGGCCTGTATGCCTCAGCAGGCGCAAAGCTATTATTACCGAACCAGTGGTGGTGCAGAAATTGATCTGCTGTTGGCTTGGCCCGATGGCAGCCTGTGGGCTATTGAGGTTAAACGCAGTGTCGCGCCCAAGCTGGGGCGCGGTTTTCATTCGGCTTGCACCACGCTCAATCCGGCACGAAAATTTGTGGTGTATCCGGGATCGGAGCGTTACCGCGTCGCAGCCGATATTGAGGCGATACCTTTGACTATGCTGGCGGCGGAATTAAACCTTGATCGTTGAATTAAGGATGGGGCTATGACGTGCTTGCGCATCGTGACGTTATGCTCGAAGTAAGCAACCTCGCCTGTACACGCGGTGAGCGCACCCTGTTTCGCGGCGTGTCGTTCAAGTTCGAACCCGGCGCGTTGCTGCATGTCGCCGGCGCGAATGGCAGCGGCAAGACCAGTCTGTTGCGCCTCCTGTGTGGCTTGGGCGCTCCGGACACAGGCGAAGTGCGCTGGCGTGGCGAGACTATACGCGCGCTGCGCGAAGTGTACTGGCGCGAGGTCGTCTATATGGGGCACGCCAACGCGCTCAAGGACGATCTTTCGGCGAAGGAGAATCTGCTGGTGGCCTGCATGCTCGCGGGGCGGCCGGTAACGGGCGAGGCTGTAAGCGACGCGCTGAAAGCGTTCGGGCTTGCGGCGTGCGAACATTTGCCGGTGCGTGCGTTATCGCAAGGGCAGAAACGGCGTTCTGCACTGGCGCGTCTGGCGCTTTCCAGACCAGCGTCGCTGTGGATACTCGATGAGCCGTTCGCGGCCCTTGATAGGGATGCGGTGCGGCATCTGGAGCTACTCATCCTTGCTTACGTTGAAGGCGGCGGCAGTGTCATCTTTACCACCCATCAGGACGCAGTGCTTACGTCGCACGCAACCCAGCGCGTCGATCTGAATGCCGTGGCAGAGGCCGTATGTTGAGCGTGATGCGCGGCGTGATCCGCCGTGACCTTACCCTCGCGTGGCGCCGTCGTTCCGATGTGTTCACATCACTTCTATTTTTTGTCATCGTCGCCAGTTTGTTCCCGCTGGGCGTGGGGCCGGAACCACAACTGCTGCGCGCTATCGGACCGGGCGTGGTATGGGTGGCGGCGTTGCTGGCATCGATGCTGGCGCTATCGCGCTTGTTCGCCGCCGATTACGCCGATGGCACGCTGGAGCAAATGCTGCTCGCCGCGACGCCGTTGCCGCTGATCGTCATTGCCAAGGTGATCGCACACTGGATCGCAGCGAATCTGCCGCTGGTATTGATTGCGCCGCTGCTGGGGTTGCAGTTTGGATTGCCCGCCGATGCGCTGGCGGTGCTGGCCCTCGCGCTGGCATTGGGCACGCCGAGTCTGAGTTTGATCGGCGCGATCGGCGCAGCGCTGACGCTGGGCTTGCGCGGTGGCGGCGTGCTGTTGGCGCTGCTGGTGTTGCCGCTGTATGCACCGGTATTGATACTCGGTTCGCTCGCGGTCGAGGCCACGGCTGCGGGGTTGAATGCGCAACCGTATTTGCTGCTGCTGGCGGCGATGTCGCTGGCGGCGTTATCACTAGCGCCGTGGGCCGTGTCCGCAGCGTTGAGGATTTCTTATGAATAAACAACCACTTACGTTATAATCGGGGTGCTGCGAAATTGCATTAAACTTAGCGTCCCAAAAGCACTCCAAAATAGCGTCATGTTAAGCGCCACACCGCAAACTTCTGCTCACGGCAGCAACTGGTTTAAGTACGCTTCGCCGCAAACTTTTTTCCCGCTGGCAGGCGCGCTCGCGCCGTGGTTTGCCGCGATTGCCGCTGTGCTGTTGGTGGCGGGTTTGTACATCGGTTTTTTTGTTGCGCCTACGGATGCGCAGCAGGGTGAGTCGTATCGCATTATTTTCATTCACGTACCGGCGGCGTGGATGTCGATGTTGATTTACCTGGTGATGGCGTTGTGGGCGGGCGTGGGCCTCGCGTTCAATACGCGGCTGTCGGGCATGATGGCGAGCGCTCTGGCGCCCACCGGCGCGCTGTTCACATTTATAGCGCTGTGGACGGGTTCGCTGTGGGGCCGGCCCACGTGGGGCACGTGGTGGGTGTGGGATGCGCGGCTTACCTCCGAGTTATTGCTGCTGTTTCTTTATTTTGGCTTCATGGCGCTGCAGGCGGCGATTGACGATCCGCGCCGCGCGGACAAGGCCGGTGCGGTGCTGGCGCTGGTGGGCGTGATCAATATTCCCATCATCTATTTTTCGGTGCAATGGTGGAACACGCTGCATCAGGGATCATCCATAAGCTTGAAAAGCGCGCCCACCATGGCGGCGATCATGTTTACCGGCATGATGGTGATGGTATTCGCCTGCTGGGCGTATGCGATAGCCGCGTCGCTTTGGCGCGTGCGCTGCATCATGCTTGAACGTGAGCGGCGTAGCGAATGGGTAACAGAGTACGTAAGTGAGTATGTGAGGACACAGCAATGAGTTGGGGCAGCGCGAGCGAGTTCTTCGCCATGGGTGGATACGGCCTTTACGTATGGGGTTCGTACGTGGTGACGTTTGCGTGTATCGCAATTGAACTGGTGTCACTGGTGGTGCGCCGCCGCAGTGTTCTCCGCCGTAGTGTTCTCCGCCGTAGCGTTCCATATGCGGGTGCAAAACCATGAAACCGCGTCATCGCCGCCTAGCCCTGATCGTCGCCGGGGTGGCGGGCTTGGCGCTTGCTGCCACGCTGGTGCTGTCGGCGTTTCAGCAGAATCTGGTATTTTTCTTCACCCCCTCGCAGGTCGCGGCCCATGAAGCGCCGCAGGGGCGGGCATTTCGCGTCGGCGGCATGGTTGAAGTGGGCAGCGTCAAACGCCAGCCCGATGGCGTCACGGTCAACTTCGTCGTGACCGATACCGCCAAGAGCATGCCCGTGGCTTACAAAGGCGTGCTGCCGGATTTGTTTCGCGAGGGCAAAGGCGTGGTGACGCAAGGCCGTCTCGAAAACGGCGTATTCGTCGCCAGCGAAGTGCTTGCAAAACACGACGAGAACTACATGCCGCCCGAAGCCGCCGATGCCGTAAAAAAAGCGCAGGCTATCAATCAAAAAGCCACCAGTACTATCGTCAACGCACCCTCCCCTGACAAAGCCAAGGCATCCCGCTGATGATTCCAGAACTCGGTCAATTCGCACTGGTGCTGGCGCTGATACTCGCGCTCATGCAGGGAACGCTGCCGCTGGTGGGCGCGGCGCGCGGTGAGTCATCGTGGATGAACCTGGCGCGGCCCGCGGCGCAGGGGCAGTTCGTGTTCATCGCCATCGCCTTCGGCTGCCTGACCTATGCTTTTGTTGTCAATGATTTTTCAGTGCTGTATGTGGCGTCGAATTCCAACTCCGCGCTGCCTTTGCAGTACCGCATCGCCGCGGTGTGGGGCGGACACGAAGGTTCACTGTTGTTGTGGGTGCTGATGCTGTCGTTGTGGACCATGGCCGTCAGCGTGTTCAGCAGCCATCTGCCTGACGATATCGTCGCGCGCGTGCTGGGCGTGCTGGGTCTGATCAGTGTGGGCTTTCTGAGCTTCATGTTGTTTACCTCGAACCCGTTCGACCGGCTGCTGCCGGCGGCGATGGATGGGCGCGATCTGAATCCCTTGTTGCAAGACCCCGGCATGGTGTTTCATCCGCCGATGCTCTACATGGGCTATGTGGGATTTTCCGTGGCGTTCGCTTTCGCCATCTCGGCGCTGCTGTCGGGCCGGCTTGACGCCACCTGGGCGCGCTGGTCGCGACCGTGGACGACGACCGCGTGGCTATTTCTAACCTTAGGAATTGCGCTCGGTAGTTGGTGGGCCTATTACGAGTTGGGCTGGGGCGGCTGGTGGTTTTGGGATCCGGTGGAGAACGCCTCATTCATGCCCTGGCTGGTTGGGACTGCGTTGATGCATTCCCTAGCGGCGACGGAGAAGCGTGGCAGCTTCAAAAGCTGGACGGTGTTGCTCGCGATCTTCGCGTTTTCGTTGTCCCTGCTCGGCACATTCTTAGTACGCTCCGGCGTGATCACTTCGGTTCATGCGTTCGCGACTGATCCGGCGCGTGGCGTCTTCATTTTG
>JANMXV010000081.1:0-1273 GCA_031381325.1 Betaproteobacteria bacterium
TGCGGCCGACGAAATCGTTAATCAGGCCGCGAAAATACGCTACATGCTGGGCGGGCAGGTGCGCGTGCCGGCAGTGATCCGCCAGCCGATCGGCATGCGCGACGGCATGGCCGCGCAGCACTCGCAATCAACCGAAGCGTGGTGGATACACATTCCGGGGCTGGTGGTCGTCACGCCGGCAACGCCCGCCGACAACCATGCGCTGCTCAAGACCGCCATCCGCAGCGATGATCCGGTGATCTACATGGAACACAAGGAGTTGTGGTCGGTCACCGGCGAAGTGGACGCAGCCGCCGAGCCGATGCCTTTTGGCAAAGCGGGCATACTGCACGAGGGCAACGATATAACGATAGTCACCTGGTCGGGCATGGTGCCGGTGTGTCTCGCCGCCGCCGTCAAGCTTGCCGCGCGCGGATGCGGCGCTGAAGTGATCGATCTGCGCACGCTATGGCCGTGGGATCGCAACGCCGTGTTCACGTCAGTGGCCAGGACCGGACGGCTGCTGGTCGTGCATCAAGCGGTGCGCGTTGCTGGATTCGGCGGCGAGATCGTCGCCGAAGTCGCGGAGCAGATGTTCGGCAGCCTCAAGTGCGCGCCACGGCGGCTGGCGGCGCCGCGCGTGCCGATTCCTTTTTCAGAGCCGTTGGAGACGCTGTGCCGAATCGCGGACGAGCGCATCGTCACGACCGCGCTCGCGATGATCGGATAAAATGCTCGCGAGATACTGCGGGTATCGCACGTCGCGGAATGCATGCTGAACGTTTTGCTCTGGATACGAGTACGACCATTGATGCTGCGTTTGATTTCGTTGTTAAAGGCCCGGCAGGGGCGATTCTCGTGTTTAAGCCAACCACTTATAACTAATTTTTTTGATTGAAATTTATCCCAATGCAACCTGGATCCGGTAGCGTATCCCGCGCGTGCCGGTTGCGGGTCGGTATCAATTGTGACACACTGTGACACATGAAAACCATCTCGATTCGGGATCTGCACGAGAAGACCGGTGCTTGGGTCAGACGCAGCGTGACGCTCGGGCCCATCACCGTGACCGACCACGGCAAAGTCGTCGCGCAAATCGTGCCGGCAGCAGCAAAATCAGCGATCAATCCTTTCGCGGCGCGCAAGCTGCGTAAGGGTTACGCGCGACTGTTAGGCAAACTCAAAGGCGGCATGGACAGCACGCAGTCGGTTTCCGAAGACCGGGACCGTACGTGACCTTTGTGTAAGCAGTGAGCTATTTCGACTCGGCGTACATCGCCAAGTTTTACGTGGA
>JANMXV010000327.1:0-10677 GCA_031381325.1 Betaproteobacteria bacterium
CGTGCCACAGCAACGCGGATGTTAAAATGCGCATAGAGCCCAATTAATTGCACTAGAGGAAGCGATGAAGACAGCAACAGCGCGCCAGCGTGGTGTGGAGCACGATATTGTTCAACTACCGCAAAGCGGCGAGATTTCTCCCTCTTACGCACCGCAAGGCAACGAAATCGCGGTGTTCGAGGCCGCTTATAAACGGCGTTTGCCGGTGATGCTGAAAGGCCCTACGGGCTGCGGCAAGACACGTTTTCTGGAGCATATGGCGTTTCAGTTGCAACGCCCGCTGGTCACCGTGTCGTGTCACGAAGACCTGACCAGTTCTGATCTGGTCGGACGCTTTTTGCTGGAAGGCGCGGAAACGGTGTGGCAGGACGGGCCGCTCACGCGCGCGGTGAAAGCCGGCGCGATTTGTTATCTCGACGAAATCGTCGAAGCGCGCACCGATTCCACCGTGGTGATTCACTCGCTCACCGACCACCGGCGCAAACTCACCATCGAGAAAAAGGGTCAGGAAATTGATGCGCATGAGGATTTCATGCTGGTGATTTCATACAACCCCGGCTATCAAACGGTGCTGAAAGACCTCAAGCCTTCGACCAAGCAGCGCTTCATCGCGCTGAATTTTGATTTCCCCAGCGAAGAAGTCGAGCGCAAGATTCTGGTCAACGAAGTGCCGGGGCTTTCGAACGAGACCGCGCAGCAGTTGGTGGCGGCGGGCCGCAAAGCGCGTCTGTTAAAAGACCATGGTCTGGAAGAAGCAACCTCCACGCGCGCGTTGGTTTACGCGGCGGCGATGATCGGCGCGGGTCTGGATGCGGTGGCCGCGTGCCAGGTGGCGATAGTCAATCCGATTACCGATGATCCGGAACTGTCCGAAGCGCTGATGGAAATCGTCAACGCGCATTTCGCCGCGTAGTTGGCGTGACCGTTGTCTGCCGGGTTGACGTGTAGTGAGTTCCCCTGAAATTCGTACCCTGCTGGATGCCATCCGCGAGGCGGGTGGTGCGAATGGCGATCTGTTGCCTGAAATCGAAGCCGTGCTGCCGGTGATTCGTCCGCACGGCGAAGCGGTAACGCTCGATTGGATCCACGCCTGCCGCACGCTGTTTGATTTTGATCACGAAGCCGGCAAGGTGTTTGCGCGCGGCAGCCGCGAGGCTGAAAAAGTTTCCGAAGTGGTGTTGCCGTGGACGCGTCAGGCGCTGCAAATCATGCGCTGGCGTCATTCGTGGCCGGCGATTGAAGGCTTCATGAAGAATCTGCCGCGCGCGTTTGGCTCACTGGGTCACGCGGGCGAGGAGCGCTGGGCTGGGATTGGTTTGTCGTGGTGCGCGCGTTCCATCGACAGCGGTTGCGCTTATTTCGCCACGCCGGTACTTGAACTCTCGGGCCGCGGTGGAGGCATTGCCGCCATCGAGCAAATCAATACCCCAGCCGAAGAATTGTATGAAGCACGCAAGTTGCAACTGGCGACGTTTCTGCCGGGCGCAATAAGGGTGCGCAATCTGCTCGGCGCGCAAGCGGTATTGCCGTGGGCGATGCGCGGCGCGGACATCATGCAATCGGGACGCACGCGCGGCGAAGCGTATTTCCGCCTGGAATCCGAAGAGAGTCTCGCGCTGTTATTGGAAAACATGCAGGGCTACAAACTCGCTGATCGCAACCGGCTGCTCGGCATGCTGATTGATGTTTGGTTCGGCGAAACCATGGAGCTGAAGGAAAGCACCTGGTCGCCGGAGAAGGGCCGTCCCTTCATGGAGATGGACGGACAAACGCTGTATTTTCCGGCGGTAATGGGCAATCGCGAAGAGGCGATACTGTCCGTGCTGCACGCAGCGGGACACATGCGTCATGGCACGTTTGATCGCGGCGCGATGCGCAGGATGTTTGCCGAGGCGAAGCTCGAATTCCCCGATTCCGGGCCGGTGTCGTGGGCGCCGCTGTTCATGCGCTTTGGTGAAGATGCGATGCGTTTTCAGTTGATCTTCGATATGTGCGAAGACCTGCGCATCGAGTCGCGTCTGCAAAAGCAGATACCGAATTATTTTCAGCGGCTGATTGCCAATTCGTACTCTGCGCGCGCGGTGCATGCACGGCATCCGGAAACGGCGGCTTATTATGATTTGGCTATCGCTACTGCCGAGGATGCGTTGCGCGCGGCGCGCGGCGAGCCCGTTCGCGACGCGCGCCTTGCGCCCTTGTACGAACGCAGTGCGACACTGGCTGATGCGCATCGTATCGCCGGCGCCATTTTTGCGGAAAACACGCTGCCCCGCGTGACCGATGCCGAAGCGTTTGCAGCGGCTTTCCTGCCGGGACGCGGGCCGAATTCAACCCGCGTCGCGCATCCGCAAGACAATCCCGACGAGAACTCGCAAAGCCAACCGGGCGCCGAACAGGAAAATCAGCCCGACGAGCAGGGCGAGGATGAAGGCGAAACGCCGAACGAATCCGAATCGGGCGACCAGCAAGATGGCGGCGAGCGTCAGGAAACCGCGGGCTATGGCGAAACCAGCGGCTCGGCCAAGCGCTCCGAAAATCGTCCCGACGGCCAGCAGAGCGGGCGCGGCCCGGCCGACAAGGGCGTACCGTATCCGGAGTGGGACTACCGCGAATCGCGCTACAAAAAGAATTGGAGTTGGGTGCAGGAGAAACGTCTCGGTGAAGCGAACATGAACGAGACCCATCGCCTGATGAAGCAGTATTCCGGTGCGCTCAAGCGCTTGAAGAAGGCGATCCAGTCGCAAAAACCTACGCGCATGTCGCCCAAGGTCAAGCAGATGGACGGCGACGAAATCGATTTGAATGCGGTTGTCGAATACGTGTCGGAAAAAATCGCGGGCCGTTCGCCGATACCGGCGATTTACCGGCGGCGTGAAATGCGCCAGCGCGAAGTGTCGGTGATCCTGCTGGCGGATATGTCCACCTCGATCATGCAGCATCTGCCCGAAGGGGGCGGGCGTCTGGTGGACCGTATCCGGGCCGGCGTGTTGTTGTTCGCGGAAAGCATGGAAGAAGTCGGTGATAACTATGCGATTGCCGGGTTTTGCTCCAAGTACCGCGACAACGTGAGTTACTACAACATCAAGGATTTCGACGAGGCCTACAACGACGACGTACGCAGCCAGATCGGCGGCATGTCGGGCCGGCTCGCCACGCGCATGGGCGCGGCAATACGCCACGCCACAAAGTGTTTTGACCGCGTGGAAAGCCGCAGACGCTTGCTGTTGCTGCTGTCCGACGGACGCCCCGAGGATTACGACGACGGCGGCGACCGGCGCTACCTGCACGAAGACACCCGCATGGCGGTGAAAGAAGCCGTGGCCAAGGGCGTGCATCCGTTCTGCATCACGGTGGACACCATGGCCAATCAGTATCTGCCGCAGATATTCGGTGCGGGCCATTACTTGGTGCTGGATCAAATTAACAGTCTGCCGAATAAATTGCCGGAAATTTATTTGCGGCTGCGGCGGTGATGTTCTTCCCTCTCCCGCCGGGAGAGGGATCGAGGGTGAGGGAAGCGGTTTTGCGCAGATTGGCAAAACGCGCCAATTGCGGAGACAGCAATGAACGATCCAACCAAGCCACGCTATATCCTTGGCACCGTCACCCCGGTCGGCGTTGCGCTGCATCCGCAGCCGCAGCCGCAGGCCTTGTTGCCGCCCGACATACTGCGCATTGCGTCGTCGATCGACGTGTCCGATTACACGCGTGAAGGCGTGCATGAAGCGATAGGGCAGCGCTATTGGAGTTGTGTTGACGACCTGATGAAACAGGGCGCGGACAGTATTACGCTTGCAGGCTTCCCGATTGCATCCCAACTGGGCCGCCCGCGCGTGCTTGAACTGCTGGCGGAAACTGTGCGCAGGACCGGTGCGGTCGCCGATGCGCATGCGGAAGCCACGGTCGCGGCATTTCAACACTTTGGTGCGAAACGCATCGCGGTGGCGAGCCGCTGGTCCGATCCGCTCAACAAACTGGTCGTTGATTATCTGACGCAAGCGGGCATCGAGGTGCTTGCCATTACCGGCGTCGGACAATGGGCGAAGCAGGCGTTTTCAATGAGCATCGAAGAAGGCGTGAAGCTCGCCTTCCAACTGGGTCGCGAAGCGATGCGGAAAGCGCCCAGGGCTGATGCGCTGTTTTTGGCGGGCGGCGCGTGGCGCAGCCTTGCCGCCGTGCCCATACTGGAAGAAGATTTTGGCATTCCCGTGGTGACCAATCCGATTACCCAGCCGTGGCGTTTGATTGCGGCAGGCATTGCGCCGCCGGTTGACGGGTGGGGGCGGTTGCTGGCGGGGAAGAAGTAGCGTTCGAAAAAATTCCTAGAGGAGAACAACATGCGTCTATGGCACAACCCCGCATCACCCTTCGCACGCAAAGTGCGCATCGTCGCACGCGAGGCAGGACTGTTACCACGCATCGAAGAAATCGGCGTCATGGTGTCACCGGTCAGCCCCAACGCCGACCTTGCCGCGCGCAATCCGCTGGTGAAAATTCCCGCTCTGCAAACTGACGATGGTGACGGCGGCAGGGTGCTTTACGATTCACCGGTGATTTGCGAATACCTTGATAGCCTGCATAGCGGCGCGCATGTCATTCCGTCCGACGCCACACGCTGGGACGCGCTCAGGTTGCAAGCGCTGTGCGACGGCATGCTCGATGCGGCGGTGCTGTGCCGCTACGAAACCTTTGTGCGACCGGAGGAATACCGTTGGGAAGGATGGGTGAAAGGACAGTTTACGAAGATTCGCAACGGCCTGGATGCGTTAGCTGCGGAAGCACCATCGTGGGGTGAGCGCTTCGGCATTGGGCAGGTCGGCGCGGCGTGCGTGCTGGGGTATCTGGATTTTCGTTTTGCCGACGAGAAATGGCGTGAGCCGCGCCCGCAGTTGGCGCAATGGTATGAGGTGGCGCGGCAGCGGCCTTCGGTTGCGGCTACGATGCCGGCGTGAAGGCCCTCAGCACATTGTTTCCACGGGAGGCGCTATGCCTATGACACGTCGCGGGTTTGTAAAAGGCGCTGGGAGCGCTGGATTGGTATTGCACGCCGCACAAGGCGGCTGGGTGTCGGCGCAAAGCAGTCCCGTGCTTGAACGCAATAAGGCGCTCGCGCTGCGCTTCAAAAAGGCACAGGGCGCGCCGGAGCAGGACGCGGTGATGAAGCAGGTTCTCGCCTCCAACTACCAGCGGCTGCGCGGCGGGATGCATCACCTTGCCGCCAATGCGGCCGATCAGGGTTTTCCGGGCAGTGGCGCCTATCTGCGCGGCGCCATTCCCGATCGTGTGGATGTGATGGAGGACGTGATTGCCGAGGGCGACCGCGTCGGTCTGCTGTTCCGCGTGACGGGCACGCATCACGGCAATCTGTTCGGCATCGCGCCGACCGGCCGCAAGGTTGATGTTTATGAAGCCGCGATCCTGCGTATCGCCAACGACCAGATCGTCGAGGGCTGGTTCATGGCCGACGAAGCCGGCTTGCTCAAGCAATTGGGCGCAAGGATGCCCGCGCGCCGCGACGGCAAGCGCGTCGTGCCGCCGGTTACCGGTGCAGGGGAGGATCCGGATGCCATGCTGAAACGCCTCGAATCAGGCTCACTGGCCACGCGCGAGGATCGCAACCGCCTGCTGGTCGCGCGCTCGAAGGGCTCGGCGCCGCCGGCAAGCGATCGCACAGCGGATTACAAGCAACTGCGGCAGGGATTCCAGCATCTGCGCAATTATGGAATTGCCAAGGGTGTCGCTGCGGAAACACCGACACGCGCGCTGCCCGACCGCCGCGACCTGATCGATGGTTTCGTTGCCGAAGGCGAAACGGTGTGGATGCGCTTCAAGATTGCAGGCACGCAGACGGTGAACCTTTATGGCCATCCGCCGACGGGGCGGCGTATCGAGGCCGAAGAAATCGGCATCCTGCGTTTTCAGGACGGCAAGTGGCGGTCGGGTTGGTACTTCGGTGATGAACTGGGGTTGATGTTGCAATTGGATGCACTGCATATGCTGGAGGCGTGACCTCATCGTCAGATTGCCAATGGGTGAATCGTAGCACGAGACGCAGGGAGGGAAAAATGTACTGTCAAAACGTGATTATATCGAGCACTACAGGAAATAATCACGATGATGTTCGTCTGACAATTTCACTGGCGCGTTCGGCGATCATGATGGTTGGCGCGTTGGTGTTGCCGGAGGTGATGGTTGGCATGATCGACGCGTCGATCACGCGCAGCCGCTCGATGCCGCGCACTCTGAAATCCGTATCAACCACAGCGCTCGGGTCGTTCGCACGGCCCATCCTGCACGTACCGACCGGATGAAAGATGGTGGTGCCAATATCGCCTGCGGCCTTGACGAGTTCCTCGTCGGTTTGAAATGCGGGGCCGGGCATGAATTCTTCGGGCTGATACTTTTTCAGCGCCTTGCTTTCGGTAACGATGCGGCGCGTGAGGCGTATCGCGTCAATGGCAACTTTGCGGTCTTCGCCGGTGGAGAGATAGTTTGGCGCGATGGCTGGATACGCACGCGGGTCTGCCGAGGTGATACTCACATGCCCGCGCGAAGTCGGGCGCAGATTGCACACGCTGGCGGTAAACGCCGGAAACTTGTGCGGCGGCACGCCGAAGCGATCGAGCGAAATCGGCTGCACGTGGTATTCGAGGTTGGCGGTGCGCTGCGAGGAATCAGACTTCACGAACGCGCCGGTCTGCGATGGCGGCATGGTCATGGGGCCGGTGCGATGCAGGGCATATTCGAGCGCGATTTTGATTTTGCCCCACCACGAATCGAGCATGACGTTGAGTGTGGGGGCGCCTTGAATTTTGAAGGCCAGCCGCAGTTGCAGATGGTCTTGCAGGTTTTCGCCCACGGGCAGATCGTGTACCAGCGGGATGCCGTGCTTTTGCAGCAGCGCAGCGGGGCCGATGCCGGAGAGTTGAAGTATCTGCGGGCTGCCTATCGCGCCTGCCGATAAAATAGTTTCGCGCCGGGCTTCAGCAAACGTTACTTCGCGCCCGCGGCTGCCACGTTCAAATTCAACGCCCAATACGCGCCGGCCTTCGAGCCGCAGCTTATGCACCAGCGCGCCGGTGATCACGGTGAGATTCGGGCGCTCCATTGCGGGTCGCAGGAATGCTTTTGCCGTGCTCCAGCGCATGCCGTCTTTTTGCGTGACATCGAAGCGCGACACGCCTTCGTTGTCGCCGCGATTGAAATCGTCGGTGAGGGGAATGCCGTTTTCGACAGCGGCGTCACGAAACGCATCGAGGATTTCCCAACTGGTGCGCGGCTTATCCACGTGGAGTTCACCGCCTTCGCCGTGCTTTTCATCCGGGCCGCGCCAATGGTTCTCGACCTGCATGAAGGTGGGCAGCACGTTCTGCCACGCCCAGCCGGAATCGCCGGTAACTTGCGCCCATTCATCGTAATCGCGCGCTTGTCCGCGCAGATACAGCATGGCGTTGATCGACGAACTGCCGCCCAGCACACGCCCGCGTGGGTAGTTGATGGCGCGGCCGTTCAGGCCCGCTTCAGGCACGGTCTTGTAACACCAGTCGGTGCGCGGATTGCCGATGCAATACAGATAGCCGACGGGGATGTGGATCCAGTGCCAATTGTCTTTGCCGCCGGCTTCGATCAGCAGCACGGAAACGTTCGGATCGGCGGACAGCCGGTTCGCCATCACGCAGCCGGCGGAGCCGGCGCCAATGATGATGTAGTCGTAGTGACTATGGTCGGGCATGAGCGTTAAGCGCGATGAAACTGATTTTATGGATACGCTGCTTCGCGAAACGGATTGACGATTCGTACACCCTCGATGATTTGTCCGTGTTGTAAATCTTCTGAGAGCAGGATATCGCAATTCTGGTGTATCGCGGCGGCGATAATCAATGCGTCCCAGTGTGAGACACCGGCTTCGTCGGCGATGCCCCAGGCAGTCTCCAGCATGGGGCCATCAATCGCGCAGGGGTGCCATGCCATCAGGTGCCGCACTTCGGCGCGTGCGCGTGTCTTGAATTCATTTCCTTTAACACGGATGAGATTGACGTAAAACTCGTTAAGCACCTGCGCGCTCACGCGCCCGCTGTGTTCCTGCCAGCAGCGCGTGAGCCAGGCTTGGGCCGCACTTTGCTTGACCGCATCGCGCGCATCAAGCGCGTAGATCAGTACGTTGGTGTCAACGAAGACCGGCACGGTCATTCGCCTCGTCGCGGCTCAGATAGCGGGTATTTTTGGCAAAGGGCAGGGGTTGGAATTTGAGTGCCGCGCGCATCGATCGCTCGTAGGCGCCATCGCGCGCCCGCGCCTGCTCGACCAGTTCGCCCAGATAGCGCGAGACACTGGCGTTGTCGCGCGCAGCCTTAATGCGCACCCATTCGAGCGCGTCTTCTTTCATGGTGACGGTGACGTTTTTCATGATCCTGTCCGAGAAAATTAACGTAAGTGTTAACGTAAGTGAGGTAACACGATTTCAGTGTAACACGAAATTCGTGTCTTTGTGGCGTCAAAGCCTTTTGCAATGGGACATGCTCGCCGCAGCAATTGAAACTGCAAATAGGGAAGTTTGCATTTTTGACCCGGCGCTTCACGCTTTGATTTCACTCCATCCGTGCTTGCTCCTTCGCCATGGCAAGCCATTTGTAACCCGATGGGCCGGCCAGTCATTGTTGACAATCGTGCGGGCGGAGGCGGCGTTATCGGCGACGCGGAATTGCTCTAGGGCGATGAGTTGCGCAAAGTTGGCTTGGGCCGTGATACGTTTGATCGCTTCTTCAACCCCAAAAGTTTCGCCGCAGTCCCACCAATAATCTGATCCTTCTGCGCACGCGTGAGTTTCTTCGTTTTCTCCACAAAATCCACCGGCTTGTAGTAGCCCATGTCGTAGGGGTAATCGGTGCCGATTACCACGTGGTTCGCGCCATAAAGATTCACCAGATGCTCCAGTTGCGGTTCGCCGAACACCATGGTGTCGTAGTAAATCTTCTTCATGTAATACGACGGCGGACGCGTGATGTGGTCGTGGCATTCCGGACGCACCTTGTAGGCGTGATCCATGCGCGCGGGGTAGTGGCCTAAAAAGCCACCGCCATGCGCGGCGACGATTTTCAGTTTGGGATAGCGCTCCAGCACGCCACCGAACACGATATGCGCCAGCGCCACCGTGGTGTCGAGCGGATTGCCGATGACGTTGGTGAGAAAGTGTTGAGTCAGGCGTTGCGGCGAGGTAAATCCAATCGGGTGCAGAAATACCACCGCGCCGAGTTCCTCGCACTTGGCCCACATTTTTTCGTAACGCGGGTCGGCGATTTCCACGCCGCCGACGTTGGTGCCGATTTCGATGCCGCGAAAGCCGAGTTTCTTCATGCAGTATTCGAGTTCCTGTACGGCGAGTTCCGGCTCCTGCATCGGCAGCGTGCCGAGTGGCGCGAAGCGATCCGGGTGTGATGCGGTGATCTCCACCAGCCGCTCGTTGATGGTGCGTGCGATTTTGCGGCCGAGGTCGGTTTCGACGCCGTAGTAATACTGCAACGGCGAAGTGGAAATCGCCTGCACGTCGATATCCATCTTGTCCATGTCCTTGATGCGCTGCTCGATGGAGGTAAGTTTCTGATGCAGTTCCTGATGCAGCTTTTTCTGCTGCGCTTCGGTGCGCGGATTGCCGTAACTCGCGGTCGGGCTGGCGCCGGCGCCGGTAGTTTGTTTTGCGATGTCGTCGGCGGGCGGCGTGTGTACGTGGCAGTGCAGATCTACTGACAATGCCTTACGCTTGTTTTTGACTTTGACGGTTTTGCGGCTTTTGGTGTTGGTGGCTGCGGCAGAGTGGGCGTTGCAGGAGAACAGCATGGGGATTCCTTAGTTTGTAACTATTTGTTTTTAAATCAATTTTCTGGTCCGGCATATTTGCCGGCCGTGTGCGGAAACGCGCTCTTCACGATCTTGAACTTCGAAATATCCACCGTCGCATCGCGATGCAAAAACAACGACGCATCGCGCATGAATTTCTCCACGCCGAAGTCGAGCATGATGCCGTTGCCGCCGTGCAGTTCGACTGCGTGCATGCATACTTTGAATATCTCCTCGGAGGCGAACAGCTTGGCCATGTTGCACAGGCCCTCGGCGTCGTGGCCCTTGGCGTTCACCGCGCGTATGGCTTCGTTGAGCAGCGCGCGCACCGCGTTCAATTTCGTGATCATCTCGCCCACGCGCACGGCGACCGCCTGATGCTTGATGAGGATGCGTCCGCCCTGCACGTAGTAGGAACGATGGGTCTTCGACAATGCGTGGAAACCATTTCTCCTGCAAGTGGCGCGGCGCGATGTTCTGCAACAGCTTGGAGACTTTCCAGATTTGCACCAGCTTGTCGGCGAGGCCGGAATCGCCGCGCGAAATTTCCTCGGCCACCATGGCAAAGGTCTGCACCTCGGTTTCAGGCTCGACCGGCGTGCCGCCGAATTCTTCCGGAATGCCCAACGCACGCACACCGATGTTGTGCGCGCCCTGCAGCAACTCCAGCGAGGGCCGATTCTCCGGCACCATATCCCATTCCTTCTTCCAGTGGGTGCGAATGAAAGGCGTGACTTCTTTGTCCACAAAAGAGCGAATGGTGTCGCGCATCATGCGCTGTTCGGAAGTGAGACTGCGTTCGATGATTTCCTGCATGCGGTGCTCCCTGAGGTCCAATTGCTC
>JANMXV010000329.1:0-1466 GCA_031381325.1 Betaproteobacteria bacterium
ACGAGCATAGCCGAAGACCAACGCAAAGCGAAGGCGGTATTCGACGCCATCGGTACCGGCCACGGAACACGCGCGCAGGTCGCGCTGCGCTTTGTGCTGTCGAACCCGGATATATCCTGTGCAGTGATCGGCAGTGCGGAACTGCAACATATTGACGAGGCGCTGCAGGCCGCCGGGATGGGGCCGCTTTCGGCGCAGACGCTCGCTCGTCTCGATGCGCTGTACGAAAGCGATTTCGGCCGCGTGTAGTGTATTCGGGCTAAAATTTGAAATCCGCTACGAATACAAATTCCCTCAGGAGAAACAATGTCAAGCAGCATACTTGTCTACGAACCAGTCGCACCCTGCCTCACGCAGCCGCAAAAATCCCGACAATCGCTGGATGGTCTCGCCGGCAAGGTCATCGGCTTTATCGATAATTCGAAGCCGAATTTCAAATATCTGGTTGAAGATCTCTCGCAGCTTTTGATCGAGAAACACGGCGTGAAGCAGGTGATCATGCGCCGCAAGCGCAGCGCGTCGCAGGGTCTGCCGGAATCCGTAATGAATGAGCTGGTCGAGCAGGTTGACGCGGTTATTACAGGATCGGGCGACTGAGGCTCCTGCACGTCGTGGAGTATCCACGACAGTGTAGAAGCAACGAAGCGCGGGAAACCGGCGCTCACGGTGTGCTCGACGAGTTTCATCGGGCTGGGCCGCGCGCAGCAGAAGGCGCTGGGGTCGCCTGATCTGCCCATCGCTTTGGTGCCGCATCCGTTCGGCACGCGTTCGCGCGAGCAGTTATGGGAAATTGCAGAGAAGTGCGCGGATGATATTGCGCGGCTGCTGTGCGAGGCGTCGCCTGCCCGTTCCGCCGCAGCAGCGACAGTTGCGCCCGTGGTGCTCAATGTACCAAGGGCCAAGCTGATCGAAGCGCCCGCCGATCTCGATGAGCTTAACAAGTTTTACATCAAGCGGCGCTGGGGCGATGGCCTGATCATCGCGCCACCCACACAGGAAGCCGTGCAGCGCATGCTGCTTCATACGAATCGCGCGCCGGATGACGTGGTGGCGACGATTGCGCCGGGCATGGGCGCGGCTACGGTCGAGTACATCGCGATACAGGGTGTGATGGCCGGCTGTTATCCCGAATATCTGCCGGTGCTGATTGCGGCGGCGGAAGCGGTGGCGACATCCAGGTTTCACTTGCAGGCGATACAGGCGACGACCAATCCTTCGGCGGTGTTGCTGATCGTGAATGGGCCGATCGCGCGCTGGCTTGAGGTGAACAGCGGCGCCGGTTGTCTGGGGCAGGGCACGTGGGCGAACGCGACTCTCGGCCGTGCGCTGCGGCTGATACTGCAGAACATCGGCGGCGCGTTACCGGGCGACATGGACAAGGCGACGCAGGGGCAGCCGGCGAAATACTCATTCTGCTGCGCCGAGAATGAAGCGGCGAGCCCATGGGAGCCGCTGCACGTCGAGCG
>JANMXV010000759.1:0-2402 GCA_031381325.1 Betaproteobacteria bacterium
AAGTACTGAGCGTGAGCGGCGGGTTGACGATGGTGGATTGACGGCAAAAACGTTTTAACCACAGATGAACACGGATGAACACAGATAACATCAAAGGCAAAAAACACTTGCCACAGAGATCACAGACGAAAACACATTGCGGTTCTCTGTGCTCCTCTGTGGCTAACGCTTTTGACCTTGGTCTTATCTGCGTTCATCTGTGTTTATCTGTGGTTAAGTAATTGTTTTTATTGATAATAAAAGATACAAACACTATGGTCAAAGCAGCCGATTTCAAACCCCAGCATTTCAAGTGGGAAGTACAGGGCAAAGTCGCCACCATCACACTGAACCGTCCCGAGCGCAAGAATCCGCTGACGTTTGAATCGTATGCAGAGTTACGCGATACGTTTCGCGCGCTCAACACCGTTGACGATGTGAAGACCGTAGTGGTTACCGGCGCGGGCGGCAATTTCTGTTCCGGTGGCGATGTGCATGAAATCATCGGGCCGCTGACTAAAATGAAAATGCCCGGCCTGCTCGAATTCACACGCATGACCGGCGACCTGGTGAAAGCCATGCGCGCGTGTCCGCAGCCGATTGTTGCGGCCATCGACGGCATCTGTGGCGGCGCTGGTGCGATGATCGCCTGCGGCTCCGATATCCGTTACGGCACCGCACGCAGCAAGGTCGCGTTCCTGTTCGTGCGCGTGGGGCTGGCCGGCGCGGACATGGGCGCGTGCTCGTTGCTGCCGCGCATTATCGGGCAAGGCCGCGCTTCCGAACTGCTCTATACCGGCCGCTCCATGGGCGGCGGCGAAGCCGAGCGTTTTGGTTTTTACAACGCGATTCACGAACCGGAAAATGTGCTGGTTGCAGCGCAAGACATGGCACGCTCGCTGGCCGACGGCCCCACCTTCGCCCACGGCATGACCAAGAAACTGCTGCATCAGGAGTGGAACATGGGGCTCGACGAAGCCATCGAAGCTGAAGCCGAAGCACAGGCGATCTGCATGCAGACGCAGGATTTCCATCGCGCGTACCACGCGTTTGCCAACAAGCAAAAGCCGGTGTTTGAAGGGGATTAAGCCTTTATGGTAATCCCCTCGGTAAAGCACTTGCGGTGGCTGCCCGGCGGCGTTACAGGTGTTTTGAGGGAGGCGTTCGTGAAATACTTGCTCGCATTGGCTTCGATGGCATTCATGTCATCGGCTTTATCTCAGGAAGTTCTTTCGTTCAAGGGCCTTCCGCTCGGCGCATCCGAGGTGGACGTGCTCAAGCTTTACCCCAAAGCGAACTGCAGCGGCGAAGCGCAGCGGCGCAGTTGCCGGGTGTTGCGTGACAGTTCCGGCCCTGAGCACGTTACCAATGCTGATTGTCTTGCAGAAAAGGAAGACGCGGAGGCCTGCGCCACGGCCGTTCTTCCTCATCAATTGTCGGTTGCAGGCGAGTCCGTCGACTGGATAGCATTCACTTTGTTCGATGGGCGACTCGGCAGCATATTGATGTTACCGCAGTCGGATGCCTTTGCAAGCGTTTCAAGGGCTTACCTCGATGTGTATGGACCGCCGCTAACGGACATTATTACGCGGCTCACTACACCGGGCGGCGCCGTGCTGGAAGATCGCGAGTTGCATTGGTCTTTTCCAGGCGGCCGCATCACCTTAAGACGCTATACCAGCAACGTTAATCTATCTTCGGTATCTTATTACTTCACCGAAGAATTTACCCGGCGCACGGATGAAGTCGAGGGCGCGCGGCAACGCGCGGCTGGGGATCTTTGATCGTCTTTATTTATTCTGCTCCAGGCTGCGTATCAGCTTGCCCCAGCGCGCCATGTCGTTGCGGATTACCTCGCTGAATTCCGCGGGCGTATTCCCGACCGCGGTAAAACCCATGTCCAGCACAGTCTTGCGCACATCGGGTACGTTGAGCACCGCAGCCATATCCGTTTGAAGTTTTGATACGATTGCTGTTGACGTTCCCGCTGGCGCGAGCACGCCATACCAGGTACTCGCCTCGAAGCCGGGCACGGCGGATTCGCTTACGGTCGGAATCTCCGGCAGCGTCGGCCAGCGCTGTGCAGTGCTGATACCCAGCGCACGCAGCTTGCCGGAGCGCACGAAAGGCAGAGTACCGGATACCGAGCCGAACATAACCTGTATGTGTCCGCCCATGAGATCGATCACGGCTGCACCGGTGCCTTTATAGGGCACATGTACGATATTGATGTCCGTCATCGACTTGAATAATTCCATCGCCAGGTACGGAGATGTGCCGGTACCGCTGGAGCCGAACGTCAACTGGCCGCCGCGGGTTTTTGCAAACGCAATGAATTGCTTCACGGTTTTCACCGGCAGCAAAGGATGCACCACCAGCAGATTCGGGGTGGATGCGGTCAGCGTTACCGGCGCGAAATCCTT
>JANMXV010000760.1:0-3192 GCA_031381325.1 Betaproteobacteria bacterium
GAATTGGGCGGCATCGGCACATTGCCCCAGACACCCTGTCCACCTGATTTCACTATCGCCACTAACTTCGATTCGGCGCCGCTGTCGGCACGGTAGCGTGCTGCGATTTCAGCCAGCGACGGCCCTATCACGCGCTGCTTAGACCCGTGACAGGCGAGGCAGCCGGATTTCTCGGCCAACGCATGCGCGGGGTCATTGGTTACTGGCGCGGCAACGGGTGTAGCAGCAACTGTAGCGGTTGCGATTCCACGCACGGGACCAATCAAACGATTCTGTGAGGCTAAATCGCCATGCGACCCGCGCGCATGATCGGGAAGCTGCGACACAATGCGGGGTTCGGGGCCGCAGTCGTTCATGCACGCGATAGCGCGCACATCCGGCCGGCCTTTGGTTTCCCACAGGCCGTGATCGCGCGTCATGCCGTTGCGGTTAGGCAGTCGCTTCTGCACCTCGGCAATATTGCGTTCCGACAGCACAAAGTTGTCGGCAACGATGCCGCCCTGATTGAGCATGTAAGCGGTGAGCGCATACACCTCATCGGCGGTTAACGTCTTTGGCGCGTTCCAGGGCATGGCGCGGTTGATGTAATCCCACAGCGTGGATATTTGCGAAAGCTTCATCATCGTGGTGCGCTGCTCGCCCGCTTTGGCAAGCCCCGCAACACGACCGCGTTCGATGTCTTCGGGCCGGGTACCGCCAATGACCGGCGGGAAAAACGCGTTCGATTCACCAAAGCTGCCGTGACACGAGGTGCATTTCGCCTCCCACACTGTCTCGCCTTTGGACACGCTGCCTGAACCGGGCGGCAAACCCTTGAAATCGGCACGCACGTCGATATCCCACGCGGCAATCTCCGCTGGCGTGGCCGCACGCCCTACACCGGGGTAGCGTCCCTGTGCCGCCGCCTGCAAGCAGACCAGCAACGCCAGTGCGGTAGCTATCGCGTTACTGCACTTGAACATTGGATATCTCGCCATTCGCGGCTACCAGCCATGACTGGATCGCGTTGTTGTGGTAGACCGACCGCGTGCCGCGCACTGCGCG
This sequence comes from Betaproteobacteria bacterium, assembly GCA_031381325.1. Classification (GTDB taxonomy): domain Bacteria; phylum Pseudomonadota; class Gammaproteobacteria; order Burkholderiales; family SG8-41; genus UBA5216. The sequence continues at coordinate 1,045 of JANMXV010000760.1, forward strand.
CAGTTGCGTGATCTTCGGCTGCACATAGCCAGTGGCATCGATAGCGCGGCTTTGCAGAATGGCGGGACTGCCGTCCCACACCCAATCGATGTTAAAGCGTGTGAGCGCCTTGGATAACAGCGGCGTTTCGAGACGCGCTTCGCGCCAACGGCGTCCGCCGTCGAACGACACATCCACACGCCGGATGCGATCACGGCCCGACCATGCGAGGCCGGTGACATTGTAGTGGCCTTTATTCAGCAGCATCTGCCCGCCCGAGGGCGTGGTGATCACCGATTTACACTCTTGCACGGAGGTGTATTGGCGATGCGTGCCGTCGGGCAGCAGGTCTATGTAATGCAGCGTTTCCTCGCGCGTATGCCAGGGCTGGTCACCCACTTTCAGGCGGCGCAACCACTTCACCCAGGACACACCCTGCACACCGGGCACGACGAGACGCAGCGGATATCCATTTTCGGGACGCAGCAACTCGCCGTTCATCGCCCACGCGACTATCACATCGTCGAGCGCCCGCTCCATGCCGATGGTGCGGGTGAGTCCCGAACCGTCAGCGCCCTCAGCCAGCACGTAGCGGCCCTTCCTGGTGTCGGCGCCGCAATCATCCAGCAGCGTCGAGAGCGGAACCCCGGTGAACTCGCAGCAGGACAGCATGCCGTGGGTGTATTGCACGGATGGCACGGCGACATTGCCCCATTCCATACCGGTATTGGCGCCGCACTCGATGAATTGAATACGCGACACTGATGGCAAACGCATCAAATCGTCCATGGTGTATACGCGAGGTTCGCGCACCATGCCCATCACCATCAGCCGATGCTGACGCGGATCAATATCCCACCAGCCCTGATGATGACGCTCGAAGTGCAGCCCGCTCGGCGTGATGATGCCGAACAAGCCTTGCAGGGGCGTGAATGCAACCGAAGATTGCGCTACGCGCGTGAGGCCTGGACTTTCGCGGCGCTGCAAATTCTTTTCGTACTCGGAAGGCAAGCCATAACCAAGCGCCGCCACCGGTTTGCCGAGGCCCATGGAGTGCGCAGGCAGCGTAAGTATCGCCGGATCACCCTGCGCACGAGCCGCAATCGCGCCACCCAGCGCGAGGGCGGCGCCACTGGAAAGCGCGATGGATTGCTTGAGGAACCCCCGCCGATTCTCAACCGCCGGGAGTATGCGGCCAGCGGGCATCGGAAGGGTTTTAGTCACAGCCGTATCAGGACAACTACGCCGCGCGCTTTTTTGCGGCGGGAATCAACTTGAGGAACTGGCGCCGCAGCGGCTGGCGCTCGTCAATCGTGCTGGCTATGCGGTTGCACACGGAACGGCACAACTCGATCATGGTTTCGTCAGCCACGCGGTAGTAAATCTGATTGCCCTCGCGCCGCCGCGCCAGTACGCCATGCCGATACATCAAGCCCAAATGACGCGAGACGTTGGTCTGCGTTGCGCCTGTGGTTGCAACAATCTGCGACACCGACTGCTCGGCATCGCAAACCGCATGCATGATCTTTAGGCGCGTAGGCTCCGACAGCACCGAAAAGTAAGCCGCTACCGCATCGAATACCGCATCAAGTTCGTCCATGATCGCCGGGGCAAGTGTGTGTCCAATAGTTACAATATGCGCCTATGCGCATATTGTCAACTATTAGCGTATAGTTGAATCTTTGAACCGCCGCATGAATCCTCGCGACGCGCTACCGCCTCTACTGTGCTCAAGGAAAAACCTGATGTCGATTGCCTGGAATGCCTTTACGCCCTGGTCGGCGCTTGCGGGTGGCGTGCTCATCGGCATTGCCACCGCGATGCTCGTGCTGCTGAATGGCCGTATCGCGGGCATCAGCGGCGTCATCGGTGGACTGTTAAAGCCCGCAAAGGGGGATGTGGCCTGGCGCGCTGCGTTTGTCATCGGCTTGTTGGGTGCGCCGCTGGTCTACCTACTGTTCTCGACCCTGCCCAAACTACAGATTGATGCCGATTATGGCGCCCTGATCGCAGCCGGCCTGCTCGTTGGCGTCGGAACACGCTATGGCTCAGGTTGTACCAGTGGACACGGTGTTTGTGGGCTGTCGCGGCTGTCACCGCGTTCGCTGGTTGCCACGGCGGCCTTCATGGGCGCAGGATTCTTCACGGTGTTCGTGATACGCCACCTGT
>JANMXV010000403.1:0-3025 GCA_031381325.1 Betaproteobacteria bacterium
CGAAGAGTTCATCGTCCAGCAAATAGCTCTAGACTGAAGAGTGTGGATCAAAGAGTTGAACCATGAACTGGCAACATTGAAAACTACGCATTGACCATTCATGAAACAAAGTGTTTAAATTTGCCATGCCCCGTCCGCACCGTCTACCAGAAGGAACACCATGACATACGTCGCACGCCTAGTTTGGCTACTAATCGCATGCGCCTGCCTGACGACTACAGCACAGGCGCAGAAATATCCGGCCAGGGCGATACGCGTCATCGTTCCCCAGGCGCCCGGCGACGCCTGCGACACTTTTGCCCGCTTGCTGGGCCACCAAATGGGCGAACGCCTCGGCCAGACACTGGTCACCGACAATCGGCCCGGCGCCGGTGGCACGATCGGTCTGTCAATGACTGTCAGTGCGCCTGCGGACGGCTACACCTTTGCCTGCGGACAGGGCGGCAATATGTCGGTTATTCCGCACACCATGAAAAACGTGCCTTACGACGCACTGAAGGACTTCGCGCCGATCGCGCTGATCGCGACCAACTATCTCGCGCTGGTGGTGTATCCGGGTGCGCCGTTCAAGACCACCGCGGAGTTTGTTAAACATCTGAAAGCCAACCCCGGCAAGACTTCATTTGGCAGCAACGGCGAGGGCGCCTTCCTGCACATGGCAGCCGAGCTCTTCCGCTCCGCCGTGGGCTTCGAATACGTGCATGTTCCATTCAAAGGTGGCGTGCCCATGGCGCAGGACATCATGGCCGGCCGGGTGGATGCCGCCTTCAGTTCGTTTACGGGGGTATTTCCGTTTGTGCAATCCGGCCGGCTGCGCCTGCTCGGCATTGCGAAAGCCACGCGCGCGCCGAACTACCCCGACCTTCCCACCATCGCGGAAACAGTGCCGGGATTCGAGTCCGGCGGCTGGTTTGGATTCGTCGCTCCGGCCAAGGTACCGAAGGAGATCATCACCCTCCTCAACCGGGAGACGAATGCAGCGCTGAAACGACCGGATATACGTGCAAAGCTCGAAGCGTTGGGGCTGGATCTATGGACTGAGTCGCCCGAGTATTTGCGCGATGTGATGAAGAGCGAATACGAGAAGTACGGCAAAGTGGCGCGCGACATCAAGCTGGTGCCGCGATAGTGGGCTGATAGTTTTCAACCGATAGCCGCACATATATAATGAATGGATAACCATGGAAATCAACAACCCGCAAACGCTTACTGAACTCACCCGGCAGTTCAACCGCTATCAGCAGGCGATTATCGACAACGATATCGCCGTGCTGAACGAACTGTTCTGGAACAACCCGCACACCATACGCTATGGGACGGGCGAGAATCTTTACGGACATGCCGCGATCGCATCTTTTCGCGGCGCGCGCGATCCGAGAAGTGTGGCGCGCGTGGTGGGCAAAAGCGTGATCACGAGTTACGGGCGCGATGCGGGGACGACGAACGTCGAGTTTACGCGCGGGAATCGCAACGGCCGCCAAAGCCAGACGTGGATGCGTATGCCCGAAGGCTGGCGCATCGTGGCCGCGCATGTGAGCTATAGAGACGAATGAGGTATTCAAACCCATGAACTTAGACATTGCCTGGACTATACTGTTTGCTATCGCACTGACCGGCACTTCAGCCCATGCACAAAGCTGGAAGCCGGAAAAGAATATCGAAATTCTGATCGGCCTTACGCCCGGCAGTTCGCAGGACCGCACGGGACGCTCGCTGCAAAAAGTGTGGCAGGAAACGAAAGTGTTGAGCACGCCGGTCAATGTCGTCAATCGTCCCGGCGGCGGTGGACAAGTCGCATTGACGGTACTCGCCCAACACCCGGGCGATCCGCACTACCTGCACATCGTCTCACCGACTATCATCACACGCTACATCACCGGCCTCGGCACCTTTCAGTTCACCGATTTCACGCCGCTTGCCCTGCTGGGCACCCAGTACCTGGCCGCGGCCGTTCGCCCTGAATCATCCGTCAAGTCCGCGCGCGATCTGATGGAACGGCTGAAACGTGATCCTTATACCTTCAGCATCGGCATCAACAGCGCGGGCGGCACCCTGCACATCATGACCGGGCTTCTGGTAAAAGGCGTGGGCGGCGATCCCAGGAAGGCGCGAATCACCGTGTTTCAGGGTGGCGAATTGATGACTGCCGGCATCGGCGGGCACGTCGACGCCATCGTCACGGTAGCCTCCAACATTCTGCCGCACGTTGAATCCGGCAAGCTCAACATGCTTGCCGTGGCCGCACCGAAGCGGCTCACCGGCGCGCTGGCATCCGTTCCCACGTTCAGGGAACAAGGGATCGATCTTGTGGTGCAGAACTGGGCGGGCGTGTTTGGCGCCAAGGGGGTCAACCCGCAGCAGGTCGCGTTCTGGGACGGCGTGTTCGCCGCGACCGTGACGGCGCCCACATGGAAGGCTTTTGTCGAGTCAAACCAGTGGGAAGCTGAGTACCTCAACAGCGCAAATTTCCTCAAACATCTGCACGCCGAAGACAAACGACTGCGACCGGCGCTGACTGATCTGGGTCTTGCCAAACAATAGCTTCGCATCATTGAGCTTTTGCAATTGTACGATGGCGCGTCCAAACAGCAATCGTAACCCGGGAGGAGCGCAGCGTATTCCGGGCTACAAATTCTGGACCTCGCCAAGCAGTAGCCCGCCTCTGGCGCGGAAACGTGCCCGCCCTTGTATCTACTGACGCCCGCCCTCGACGCCGAATCCTTCAGCGCGCCAGCGCAGCATGCCGCCCGCGAGGTTTGCTACGTCGGTGTATCCCATGCGCTGCAGAATCACGCAAGCCTGCGCTGAACGGGCGCCCGAGCGGCAAACAGCGACTACCGGCCGCTCACGCGCGAGATCGCGTGTGCGCGCAGCGAGTTCGCCGAGGGGAATGAGTGCAGCCCCCTTGATGTGGCCAAGCGGACCGCTGTACTCCGAAGCCTCGCGCACATCGACGATCTGAATCGTGGCCGAAATTTCTTCCAGCGCCTGGGGATAAATCTCCCAGATGCCGGCAAAGGTGAAG
>JANMXV010000407.1:0-15453 GCA_031381325.1 Betaproteobacteria bacterium
CGCGCTCACTGGGGTGCTCCCTGGGGTGCTCACTTGGGTGCTATCCGGCGCGGCGCGTGACAGCACCAGCGGCACCCGCGCCTCGTCGATAAGGATGCTGTCGGCCTCATCGATGATGGCCATGCACAATCCGCGCAGCAGCCGTTGCGGCGCGGGTGCGCCCGCAAGTGCGGCGGCGCGCTGCTCGATGGCGCTGCGCTGGGGCGCGGATACGCCGTCGCGCAAATAATCGAAAACCAGTTCCTTGGCGGTGCAGTAAGTGATGTCGCAGGCGTAAGCGGCTTGCCGTGCCGGAGCAGCCATTGCTTGTACAACCGCGCCCACTGTCAGGCCCAGCGCCTCATACAGCGGACGCAGGCTGGCCGCATCACGGCTGACAAGATAGTCGTTGGCGGTCACTACATGCACCGGTATGCCGGCCAGCGCGGCCGTAGCTGCGGTTACCGCGGCGGCCAGCGTTTTGCCTTCGCCGGTGGCCATTTCCGCGAGATGATTGTCGAGCATGAGGCGTGCGGCGATAAGTTGCGTGTCGTAGAGTCCCACGCCGAGCGCGCGCTGACAGTACACGGCTGCCACGGCGAAGGCTTCGGTAATCGAGGCATCGTGAAAGCCGTCACGGGCGAGTCGCGCGCGCAGGTGACTGACGCGTGCGTGGAGCAGCGCTGCCGATTCGTCTGCGATCTGCTGTTGCAAGGCGCGCACACCGGACACAAAATTCTGATGACCGCGACTTGATAGCTTGCCGTTCAGCAGGGGCGCGAGCAGACGCGCGAGCGTACGCGTGATGGCCGACGATGGTTTACGATTTCGCCGCTCGGGGTAGCTGCCCCACACAATGCCGGGCGCGGGAAGGGGCGTGCGCGCCGCCTTCGCCGGAGCGGTCTTGAACCAAACGGCGGCACTTGACGCCGGCGGCGTTCTGGCGATCATCACACGGCCTTCTCGAAGTGCTTAAGCAGCAATTGGCCCGCTGCACGCGCCCATTGCAAAGCCAGCGGTTCAAAGCCGAAATCGAAACGCACCCATGCGCGCCCGCCGATGCGCTCGATCGCATGCTCCGTTGCGTACTCCGATAGCGTCACATCGACCGTGAACACCGGTTGCAATGTGCGCAAATGATCGTTATCCGCCGGGTCGGTCGGTACCGAGCCGCCATTTTGATCGGCCAGCGCGGCGCTGGGCAGCTTGAAAGTTGCGGCGGGCACATCACGCGTGACGCGGCCGCTGATCAGCGCGCCGGGACGCTCGTCGAGCCACACCGTGGCGCCGCGGGTGCGCAGCCTTACCAACGCCGCATCCTCATCCGCCACCACCGCGCGTACCACCACGGCGCCCGGCGCGAACACATAGCCCAGCGGCTGGCCTCTTTTTAGAAACGTGCCGGGCAGATCGTCCTGTCGCGTGATGACCATGCGCCCGGCAAGCTGGCTGCGCATCTCCAACTGCGCGATACGCGTATCAATGTGCGTGATCTCGGCTTCGGCGTGTGCCAGCGCCTCGGAAAAATTCTGCGCCTGCAGCCGGTCACTTTGCAGGGTATTGAAATATTGCACACGCAACCCCAGCAGCCGGCTATGCGCTTCAGCCTGTTTGGCGAGTAGTACCGGGTCGTCGAGCACCGCCAGTACTTGCCCGGGGTTCACCGCATCACCGTCGCGCACCCGCAGGTCGCGCACGAAGCCGTCGGTTTGCGCACGCACCTCGGCTTGTTCCGGCAACCACACCACCGCCTCGCTCACCGTGCCATAGGGGAGGGGTACTACGGCCAGCAATAGGAGCACCGCAGCCGCAACGAGCTGCAGCCTGCGCACAGAACGCTGGCGCTGCGCGCCTTGTGCGCTTTGCGTGATGGTGCGCACCAGCGCATGGAGGGGCATCAGCAGCAGCAGGATGACGGCTGCCAGCGCAACCAGCAGGCCCAAAAGAACAGACTTGACGCTGATCCACAGCGCAATCAGCAGGCCGATATAGATGCGATAGATCAAGGCCAGCGGCGCGTAGAACAACAGCCACTTGCGTTCGCCTGCGGCCACCGGCGGCGCCGGCGCATCCATCCCAAACACGCGCCGTTGCAGCAGGTTGCTCCACCACGCGCGGCTGCGCGTATCGAGATTGGGCAAATCCGCCACATCGCACAACAGGTGATAACCGTCGAAGCGCAACAAGGGGTTGCCGTTGAACAGAACTGTCGACACCGAGGCAATCAACATTACCACGAAGGTGATGTCGCTGACCCATCCCGCTTGCACGTTAAGCCACACATAAAACGCCAGTGCCGCGATGAACAGTTCCACCATGATGCCTACGCCGCTGACGATGGCGCGCTGTGAGCGGCTGGTGAAGCCGGAGGCCGCCGAGGCATCGACGTAGGGTGCGGGCACCAACACGAACAAGGTGAAGCCGACATCCTTGACCTCGCCGCCCCAGCGCCGCACCGCCAGCGCGTGTCCCAGCTCATGTATCGCTTTGATCAAGGGATACGCACACCAGCCGATCAACAAGTAACGCGGCGATTCTAAATGGGCGGCCGCGAATGCGCTCAACGCCGGCCAGTGATGCGCGGCGAGCAGCAGCGCGGGCAGTATTACCGCCAGCCACACAGCAAAAGTGAACGGCTGGAACAAGCGCTTGAGCCACGGATCGAACGCCGTCAGCAGACGCGTGGGATTAAACAGGCGCACCCGCACCGCCAGCGGATTGAGCTCCAGCCAGCGCCGCCGCCGTACCTGCTGCCGGTACTGCCGGAACAGCCGCTCGATGTCCGGCGTGAGCTCGCATTGCAACAAGCCCGCCATGTTCAGTTGGCCGAGCACGCGGATGGCATCGTCCTGCGTCAATGCAGTGTCGCCGGTTTGCGTCACCAGCGCATCCCATACTTCGCCGGCGGTGCGTTCGCCGTCCAGATGTCCAATGAATTGATAAGCGGCCGCGTTCATACGATGACGACGGCCGGTGCCGGTGTCCGCGAGCTGATACCAGAGTTGCTCGCGGTGTAGTTGCCGCCGCACCTGCACGCTCGCGCGCAGGCGGGGGCGCAAGGCCGACACGCGATACCACAGCGGGCTTAACAGGGCGCCGCTCATCGCAGCCATCCCCACGACCACAATTTCAGGCGCAGCCAGTTCAGCAAACGGCCCAACGCCATGGCCGCGAGCGGCCGGCTGGCGGCGTCCAGTCGCGCCACGCCTTGCAGACCGGGGCGCAGCGTACCGCCGGCGGCGCCGGCCGCATCGAGTTTGCCTTCCACTTCAAAGAAATGCCGTCCGTCACGGGTCGCGGCGAGCGGCGTCACGCGGTCTATGCGGAAAGCGAAGGCAGCGCCGGGCATTGCGGCAAGGGCAACGCGGCCCGCGGCGCCGGCTTTGATATCGTTGATGTCGCGCTCATCGACTTCCACGATCAGCCGGTAACCTTCAACCGGAGCGACTACCATCAGCACGGCGCCGCGCTGAATCGGCGCGCCCAACGATTGGGTGAGGTCGCCGCTGATGACGATGCCGTCAAATGGCGCCTTGACCTGTGCGCGCTCGATTTGCGTCTCGACGAGTTCAAGCTGCGCGCGCGCCTCGGCCATCCTCGCCTGATTGACCATCAGCAGCGAACGGTCGGCACGCGCAAATGCCGCGCCATAGGCGTTGGTGTGCTGCGCGAGTTCGCTGTCGCGCTTGCTGCGCTCGAGCTGAAGGTCATGCTGCGCCAGTTCGGCGAGCACCTGGCCTGCCTTGACCAAGTCGCCGGGCCGGGCGGAAACCTGCTGAATGAATCCATCCGAAGCCGCCACCAGCGCGCGTTGCACCGAACCTTCGAGCCGCGTAGGCGCGCTGACGCTATACGGCATCGGTACGGCCAGCAAAAAAATCAGCAACAGCGCTACCCCGGCAACCGTCAGTTTGAAGGGCCGTTCACCCGGCGTGGTCAGGCGCTGCCACTGCCGAACGCAGGTTCGCCGCACGCGCGTGATTGCGGACAAATCGTTCTCGGATTTGAGCGCCAGCAGCGGGCCGGCGAGACTGACAATGTGCTCGCAGTGCGCGATTTCCGCGGCTGTCAGCGGCCGGTCGGCAGAGCGCTCCAGCGTCACCGCGCCGACAATCACGCCGAGATTCACAATCGGAATCGAACAAACAGAACCGTTGCCGCCGTCGCTGCCACGGCGCAGCTCGGCGTGCGCGAGGGTGATGCGTGGCAGCCCCGCCATCGCGGGCAGAGCAATCGTCGTCGCCTGATCGATGGCCTCGTCCATTGCCGCCGCTATGCTACGGCTTAATGCCTGTTGAACGTCCAGCGCGACGCCGTGGGAAAACGCGGCCACCCGCGCGTAGCCTTTTTCCACGAATCCAACGCTGACACGATCGAAGGCCAACAACGCCGCCAGCCGCGTGGCGAAAATCGCGCTGGCTTCATCGAAGCGGGATTGCGCCAGGACGGCCGCCTGAATTTGCAGCACGGCGTCGGCGTTTGCCGCAGTACTATTCCCTGTGTGGTGCAACGTGTCGATCACCTTGGCCTCATAATCGGCGCCGCGACGCGGGTCCAGCGGGCGAGGGTAACAGGATGCGGGACGCCGCCCGTGACGAGTATGCCTTGCGCAATGCCCGTCCGGGCGCTGCAAAAGGCGGCTTGCCAGTCTTGTAGTCGCATTACACGCATGGCACACATTGCTCGTTGCGTCGCCTTTTCAATCGATTACTGGCCGCGCTGCAGCGCAGTCGGCAAGCGACCCCATAGTGCCGTCCTTGCCGGACTATAGGGCAACCGTAGTATACCTATGCAATTGAGCGAAAACGTCCATAGAACGAGGTGTTCATCACTTAACCTGCCTGATTTCAGGCAAATCGAAAGTCGGGAACTTCCCAGAATTGCGAACAAGCCCTAACCTTTTCTGAGTACGAAACGGCTTACAGTAAGCGAGCGCCAACCCGGTGTCCGTATTTCAGGTACAGACAAAAACCAGATTTAGGTGTATGGGTAATTCGAAGCACGGAGATAGTCATGGGCGTTGCCCAAATAGTGGCTGAAAAAATCGCGGTAATCCGTTACCAAGACCTGCCGCCAGAGGCGATCTACCGGTGCAAGGTGGCGGTGATGGATAAAATCACTATCAGTGCGCGATCTTACGCAGGCGCTTGAAGCGGCAGACGCGTGATAGTCTCGATGCGCCATTGGGTTGTGGTCGCGGCAGCGTGCGCCCTGCTCGCGGCTTGCACGCCTGCGGGACAGTTGTTGTTTTCGCTCATCCCCGACGGCACGATTCCGACACTACTCAGCCACCTGGAGCGCGAGAGTGACATCAACCGCAGGCGTGTGGCGGAGCTGGAGCGCAGCGCGGATTGGGTAGGACTTGCAAAATTCGCCGAAGAAAATATCGCCAAGGGACAGTCAAACGCGAGTTGGTGGCTGGTGGCCGGTTACGCAAACTCACGGCAAAAAAATCATCGCCGCGCGATTGAATGTTTTCGTGAGCTGATACGACTGGAGCCGGATTCGCCGGACGGCTGGAATCTGCTGGCGCAGGAATACCGTGCCGCGGGCGACTCGCAACGCGCGGTCGAGGTGCTGACCCAGGCGCTCACGGCGTTACGTGATTCTGCGTTGACGCTGATGCTGCTGGGCGAAAGTTACAGCGACCTGGGGCGTTTTGAATTGGCGGCGCGCTCGTACCGGCAGGCGCTCGATTTGGATGGGGGGCTTACGCCCGCGTGGGCGGGGTTGGCGCGCAGTCACATCAAACTGGGCCGCATGAGTGAGGCCGAGGGCATTGCGCGCTCAGTCGAAAAATCCTATCCGCAACTGGCGGCGGCCATCCGCAACGAGATCAACGCCGCCGCGCAACGCTGAGTCAAAGTATTACCGGCGCCGTCAGACGGCTTTCAATGCCGGCGTCAGATGCGGCGCCAGGTGTTGCAGCAGTTCGCTGAGCAGCTTTAAGTTGCCCGCCACCACGTTGCCGGATTTCAAGTACTGATCTTTGCCCTGAAGATCGGTGACGGTGCCGCCGGCTTCGGTGACGAGTAATGCGCCGGCGGCGATGTCCCACGGCGCGAGGCCCATTTCCCAGATCGCATCGAGCCGTCCTGCCGCAACATACGCAAGGTCGAGTGCCGATGAGCCTGCGCGGCGTACGCCGCTGCTGGTTTCCATGATATTGCGCAGCATGCCCAGATAGGCATCGATATGTTGGTGCTCCTTGAACGGAAAGCCGGTGCCGAGCAGCGCGCCTTTGAGGTGCAGGCGTTTGCCGACGCGCAGGCGCGTGTCGTTCAGATACGCGCCGACGCCGCGCGTGGCAGTGAACAAATCATTGTTGCACGGATCGTAAATCACGCCCTGCGTGATCACGCCTTTGTGCGACAGCGCAATCGATACCGCGTATTGCGGAAAGCCGTGGATGAAATTGGTGGTGCCGTCGAGCGGATCGATAATCCATTGATACTCCGACTTCGCTTCGGTGTTAGTGGCGCCGGACTCCTCTGCTAAAATCGAATGCTTGGGATACGCTTCGAGCAGCGTGCGAATAATCGTTTGCTCGGCCTCTTTATCCACTTCGGACACATAATCATTGGCGGCTTTTTCGCGCACGGCGAGCAAATCCAGGTTACGCGAGGCGCGGTTGATCACGGCGCCGGCACGGCGCGCGGCCTTGACCGCGATGTTGAGCATGGGATGCATGTTAAGAGCCGTGAAACGTGAAGGGTGAAATGTGAAACGTGAAAGACCGCCCGCTGCGCATTGTACGTGATATGCGTGACGTGCTGAAAAACTGTCGCATCGTGCTGTGTGAAACGCGCCACGCCGGCAATATCGGCGCGGCTGCGCGCGCGATGAAGACCATGGGCTTGAGCGCGCTGGTTCTGGTTAATCCGGAAAATTTCCCCAGTGTCGAAGCGAGCCGGCGCGCCTCGCGCGCGAGCGATGTGCTGGATCAGGCGCGGGTGTGCGGGTCCTTAGGCGCAGCGCTGTCGGGCGTGACGCTGGCGGTGGCTTGCTCTGCGCGCACGCGCGAAATGGCGGCCCCTGAGTTGGATGCGCGCAGCGCGGCTGCACGGTTGGCGGCTGTGGCCGCGAGTCAACCGGTGGCGCTGGTATTCGGCAATGAAACGTACGGGCTGACCACGGCGCAGGCGAGTCTGTGTCAGATTATCGCGACTATACCCACCGACCCGCAGTACGCTTCGCTCAATCTGGCGGCGGCAGTGCAGGTGTTTGCCTATGAGCTAAGACGGGCCGTTGTGGGTGGTAGGGCCGACAGCGACGGCAAGCCGGGCAACTTGGCAAGCCATGAATCGGTCGAGGGGTTTTACACGCACCTTGAGCGCGAGTTGGTGGAAACCGGTTATCTGAACCCGGATCAACCCAAAAAGCTGATGCAGCGCCTGCGCCGCTTGTTTGCCCGCACTGGATTGGAGCAAGAAGAAGTCAACATCCTTCGCGGCATGGTGCGCACCTTGCGCCAGCCAAAAAATTCCAGGAATAAAATGTAACTATTTGTTTTAATTGTTCTATTTTCTATGCGCTGCAATAGATGAGAAATTTAGTATACTATTATTTTATCAACCTCTAATTTATACCTAACCCATTGTTTTCAAGAATAAAAGAAGAAATAGCCGTGGTGTTCGAGCGCGACCCGGCGGCGCGCAACACGTGGGAGGTGATTACCTGTTATCCGGGTTTTCATGCGCTGCTGATACATCGGCTTGCCCATGGCCTGTGGAACGCTGGCTTCAAATGGCTGGCGCGCTTTGCGTCGCATTGCGGACGCTGGATGACCGGCATTGAGATCCACCCCGGCGTGACTATCGGCCGGCGCTTTTTTATCGATCATGGGATGGGCGTGGTGATCGGTGAGACTGCCGAAATTGGCGACGATTGCACGCTGTATCATGGGGTTACGCTGGGCGGCACGTCGTGGAACAAAGGCAAACGTCATCCCACGCTGGGCAAAGGCGTGGTGATCGGTGCGGGGGCGAAAGTACTGGGGCCGATTACCGTGGGTGCGCATGCCAAAATCGGCTCGAACGCTGTGGTGGTGAAAGACGTGCCGCCCGGCGCGACTGCAATCGGCATTCCCGCGCGCGTGGTGGAGTCACACGAATCGAACGGGCGGTTTGCCGCCTACGCCGTGGGCCGCGATGAAAACGACCCGATAGCGCGCGCCTTGAATGAGCTAATCAACCACGGCAGTGAAACGGATAAACGCATCGACGGGATAGTGGCGGAATTGAAGCGTTTGGACGCGCAAACCGGCCCGCAAAATCGTGACTGAACAGTGACTGAACTATACTTGACTAATTCTGTCGGAATAGGTAAGGTTGAGTGAATTACTCAACTTTGATTCGGGCTCCATCAATGCTTCGGCGCTTATGTTTAACTATTTGTTTTTAAATAACATTATTTAGGAAACGCCATGCGGCTCACAACTAAAGGTCGGTTTGCGGTAACGGCAATGGTCGATCTGGCTATGCGTCACGGCAGCGGTCCGGTGACGCTGGCGGAAATCAGCGGGCGCCAGAAGATTTCGCTGTCGTATCTGGAGCAACTGTTCGGCAAGCTGCGCCGCAAGCAAATCGTTGAAAGCGTGCGCGGGCCCGGCGGCGGTTATCTGCTGGGCAAAGATATGCGCGAACTGTCGGTGTCTGAAATCATCCTCGCGGTGGATGAGCCGATTGACGCCACGCAATGCGGCGGCAAGGAAAACTGTCACGACGACAACAAATGCATCACGCACGATCTGTGGGCGTCGCTCAACCAGCGCATCTTCGACTATCTGGGGTCGGTGAATCTGCAGCAGCTCGTGGATAACCAGCGCGCGAAAGAAGTCGGCATTACGCCGATGCATGATATGCGACCGAGTATGCACAAGCGTGCGGCGGTTACTGCATGATTGTTTTTGTTTCATCGTGATAGCTATGGTGGCGAAAATACTTTCCCTCACCCTCTGTCCCTCTCCCGGAGGGAGAGGGATGAAAAAGCCCTTCTCCCTCCGGGAGAAGGGTTGGGATGAGGGAGGCGCCGTTAGCCAAGCACGCAAAAGCCATTAAATACCATGCCCTTCGTCTACTTCGACCACAATGCCACCACGCCGCTCGATGAGCGCGTGCTGGAAGCGATGCTGCCGTTTCTGCGCGAGCAGTATGGCAATGCGTCGAGCCGGCACGATCTGGGCATCAGCGCGCGGCGCGCCATCGATCAGGCGCGCGAGCAGGTTGCGGCGTTGGTGAATGTGCGGCCGCCGCAGGTGGTTTTTACCTCGGGCGGCACGGAGGCGAATAACCTGTTTATCAAAGGCGCGGCGGAGATTTTGAAACCGTCGCAAATCGCCATCAGTGCCATTGAGCATCCGTGTGTGGCCAAGCCCTCCGAGGCGCTGGCGCGCAAGGGCTGGCGCGTGCGCAAGTTTGCGGTCACGCGGGAGGGCAAAGTCGATTTGAATGATGTCGATGCTGCGCTCCAGATTAATACCGGCATCGTCTCAGTGATGCTCGCCAATAACGAAACCGGCGTGATTCAGGAGGTTGCCGCCATAGCGACGCGCGCGCGCGCCGTGAAAGCGTGGATGCATACGGATGCGGTGCAGGCGCTGGGAAAGATAGCGGTCGATTTCGAATCATTGAACGTGCATGCGATGACGCTTTCCGCGCACAAGATTTACGGCCCTAAGGGCGCCGGCGCGCTGATTGTCGACAAACGTATTGAGCTTGCACCGTTGATCGCCGGCGGCGGGCACGAGCATGGCCTGCGTTCCGGCACAGAAAACGTGCCTGCGATTGTGGGCTTTGGCGCCGCTGCCGAGCTTGCGGCCAGCCGCATCGCCGAACTTGCGCCGAAGTTGGAAAAACTGCGCGCCAAAGTGGAGTGGGGCTTAACCGGCATGGGCGCAGTGCTTTTTGGAGCGCAGTCGGCACGCGTGCCCAACACCAGCTACTTCGCGTTCCGCGGCATCGACGGTGAAACCCTGATTATCGAACTCGACAAACTGGGTTTTGGCGTGGCCGCAGGCGCGGCGTGTTCGAGCGCGAACCCGGAGCCTTCCGCGACCTTGCTGGCGATGGGCATCGCACCGGAGATTGCGCGCGGCGCGGTGCGTTTTTCTCTCGGTGCTGCAAACACGGCGAATGAAGTTGATGATTTTCTGAAAGCGGTGAAGCACGTGATTTCGCGATTGAAAAATCTTACTGCAATGGTTGCTTGAGAAAAATTTGAGGGAAGTGAAGTTAGACAAGCACGAAAGAAGGTGGATAGCATGACAATACAACTAACCGAAAACGCGGCGAAGCAAATCAAATCGCAATTGATCAAGCGCGGCAAAGGCGTGGGGCTGCGCGTCGGCATCAAAAAAGTGGGCTGCTCCGGCTGGACGTATACCTACGATTACGCCGACGACGTGAAGCAGGGTGATCAAGTGTTCGAAGCGTTTGATACACGGCTGGTGGTTGACGACAAGAGCCTTGAGTTTATCGACGGTTCAAAACTCGATTTCGTCAAAGACGGCCTGAAGCAAACGTTCAAGTTCGACAATCCGAACGTCGATGCGATGTGCGGCTGCGGTGAGAGTTTCAGTGTGAAGGAAAAATCGTGAGGCGCATGAAGCGTGAGGCGTTAGGCGTGAGGAACCAGCGGCGCGCGCACACGCATCACCCCTCACCCCTCACGTCTCACGCATTCCGGGAACTGCCATGAGCACCGTATTAGAAAATCTAGTAAATCAGCCGTACCAGCACGGCTTTGTCACCGATATCGAATCGGATACGGCGGCCAAAGGGCTGAGCGAAGACACCCTACGTTTCATTTCGGCGAAGAAGAACGAGCCGGAGTGGCTGCTGGAATTCCGGCTGAAGGCGTATCGCCATTGGCTTACCATGACCGCGCCGGCGTGGCCCAACGTTCACTATCCGGTGATCGATTTTCAGAACATCAGTTACTACTCCGCGCCGAAGTCGAAGAAAAAGCTGGCGAGCATGGATGAAGTGGATCCGGAACTGCTCCGAACGTTTGAAAAGCTCGGCGTGCCGATGAACGAGCGCGCGGCGCTGGCCGGCGTGGCGGTGGATGTGATCTTCGATTCGGTATCGGTCGCGACTACCTACAAACAGAAGCTGGCCGATGTGGGCATCATCTTCGGTTCCATCTCGGAAGCGGTGCGTGATCATCCAGAGTTGGTGCGCAAATACATGGGCTCGGTGGTTCCGGCGGGGGACAACTTTTACGCCGCGCTCAATTCGGCGGTATTTACCGACGGCTCGTTCTGCTACATCCCCAAGGGCGTGAAATGCCCGATGGAGTTGTCCACGTATTTTCGCATCAACACGCAGGATTCCGGACAGTTCGAGCGCACGCTGATCATTGCCGAGGACGGCGCGTCGGTGTCGTACCTTGAAGGCTGCACCGCGCCCAAGTTCGACACCAATCAGTTGCACGCGGCGGTGGTCGAACTGGTCGCGCTCGATAACGCGAATATCAAATAATCGACGGTGCAGAACTGGTACGCGGGTGACGAAAAAGGCGTCGGCGGCATCTATAACTTTGTCACCAAGCGCGGGCTGTGCAAGGGTGTGAATTCGCACATTTCATGGACGCAGGTAGAAACCGGCTCCGCCATCACCTGGAAATATCCGTCGTGCGTGTTGCGCGGCGATAACTCGGTGGGCGAGTTCTACTCTGTTGCACTGACCAATCACTACCAGCAGGCCGACACCGGCACCAAGATGATTCACCTCGGCAAAAATACGCGCAGCACCATCATCAGCAAGGGCATCTCGGCCGGGCACTCCAACAACAGCTACCGCGGCCTGGTGCGCATCGCGCCGACGGCGGCGGGCGCGCGCAATTATTCGCAATGCGATTCGATGTTGATCGGCGCGAAGTGCGGCGCCAATACGTTTCCCTACATCGACGTGCGCAACCCGACGGGTAAAGTGGAGCACGAGGCGACAACTTCCAAGATCGGCGAAGACCAGTTGTTCTATTTTCAGCAGCGCGGCATCGGCGCCGAAGAAGCCGTGTCGATGATTATCAATGGCTTTTGCAAGGAAGTATTTCAGCAATTGCCGATGGAGTTCGCCGTCGAGGCGACCAAGCTTCTTGGACTCAAATTGGAAGGCAGTGTGGGATGATTAACAGCAACGCAAGAACCCTGCTCGAAATACACGCCCTCACGGCCACCGTGGCGGGCGTGACGATTTTGAAAGGTATCGATCTGACGGTGCGCGCGGGCGAAGTGCATGCCATCATGGGGCCGAACGGGTCAGGCAAAAGCACGCTCGCTAAAGTGCTGGCGGGCCACCCGGCTTATGAGGTCACCGGCGGCACGGTGTTGTTCGAAGGCAATGATCTGTTCGCGCTCGCAGCGGAGGCGCGTGCGCGTGCCGGTCTGTTCCTCGGGTTTCAATATCCGGTTGAGATACCCGGTGTGTCGAACAGTTCTTTTCTGCGGCTCGCCTACAACACGGTGCAGGGCGGGCGCGGCAAAGACGAACTCGACCCATTGGAGTTCGATGATTTCGTGCGCGAAAAAATGAAGTTGCTGGAAATGAGTCCGGAGTTTCTCGACCGCAGCGTGAATGACGGCTTTTCCGGCGGTGAGAAAAAGCGCAATGAGATACTGCAAATGGCGCTGTTGGAGCCTCGTGTCGCCATACTCGATGAAACCGATTCCGGTCTCGACATTGATGCACTGCGCATCGTTGCGGGTGGTGTCAACAAGCTGCTGACGGACGACAACGCTTGCGTGCTGGTTACGCATTACCAGCGTTTGCTCAACTACATCACGCCGGATTATGTGCATGTGATGGACGGCGGCCGTATTATCAAGACCGGAGACAAAGCACTGGCGCTGGAACTCGAAGCGCGCGGTTATGACTGGTTGATAGATACCAAGGTTGCGGCATGAGCGCAAGCGTACCTATGGCAACCCATCCGTTTATGGAGGCGCTGGCCGCGGGCGGCCGCGCGCTGCCCGCGAGTCCGACCTCTTGGCTGAATCAGCGTCGCGCCGCAGCGCTGGAGCGCGCCAACGCGCTGAGCGTGCCGACCACGCGCGACGAGGAATGGCGCTTTACCGACTTGGCGCCGTTGAACCGGTTGCACCTGGAATTGCCCCCAGCGGTAATCGCGCCCGTGGATGCCGCGCCATTTGCCGTGCCGGAAGCCGCGTTGCGGCTCACATTTGTGGATGGCATATATGCGCCATCGCTCTCCAGTCGTAGTGTGGCGCCCGCAGGTGTAACGGTGAGCACGCTGGCGGAAGCCTTGAAAAAAAACGCCATACTGATCGAACCGCACCTGGCGGCGCACGCGGACTTCGACAAACAGGTATTCACGGCGATGAACACCGCATGGCTGCGCGATGGCGCGGTGGTGTATCTGGCGAAAAACGCAGTAGTTAGCGAGCCACTGCACGTATTGTTTATCGCCACGCGCAAAGATGCCGCAATCTGCCCGCGCTGCCTGATCGTGGTGGAATCCGGAGCGGAATGCACGGTAATCGAAGACTACGTTGCGGCGACGGATGAAGCGTATTTCACCAATGCGGTGACGGAAATCGCCATTGCGCCTAACGCGCGCGTGCGCCATGTGCGCGTGCAGCGCGAAAGTGCGCAGGCGATTCATATAGCGTCCTGCGCAGTGTCGCTGGCGAAAGACGCGTCCTACGTATCGCAGTCGGTGGCGTTCGGCGCGCGGCTGTCGCGCTACAACCTGGATGTGATTCACAACGGCGAAGGCGCGGAAGCGATGATCGATGGACTGGCGCTGATTTCAGGCCAGCAACTCGCCGACACGCACACGCTGATGGATCATGCTCACCCGAATGGCCGTTGCACGCAGTTGCACAAGACCATTGTCGGCGGCGCGGCGCACGCGGTGTTCAACGGTAAGGTATTCGTGCGCGAGGGCGCGCAACTGACGAATTCGGCGCAGCAGAGCCGTAATCTGCTGCTGTCGTCCACGGCGCGCGTCGATACCAAACCTCAGCTTGAGATTTTCGCCGACGACGTGAAATGCGCGCACGGCGCGACCGTCGGCCAACTCGACGCCGAGCAACTGTTTTATCTCAAGAGCCGCGGTTTGCCCGACGTACAGGCGCGCAATCTGTTGACCTATGCGTTTGGCGCGGAGATTGTGGACCGCATTCCGGTGAAATCGCTGGTCGCGCAACTTGAGCGCACGGTGATGGCCCATACGGCACATGGGGCCACCAATACGCAGGCGCAAACGCAGGCGGGTGTGTGAGATGAATGCGCCTTCAGGCACGCGAAACGTGATGTCACCGGCAGCGTTGGCAACGTTGGATATGGCGCGTATCCGCGCGGACTTTCCGATTCTCAATCTCAAGGTCAACGATAAGCCGCTGGTGTTTCTGGATAACGCGGCGTCGAGTCAAATGCCCAGACAAGTTATGGACCGCTGGCTGCGCTATCAATCGAGCCAGCACGCGAATATCCATCGGGCGGTGCATTACCTCTCCGAGACCGCGACGGCGGAGTACGAAGCCGCACGCCGCAAGCTGCAAGCGTTCATCAATGCCAGGGAACAGCGCGAAGTCATTTTTACCAGCGGCACGACGGAGAGCATCAATCTGGTGGCGCACGCCTGGGGCCGTAAATTCTTAAGCGCTGGCGATGAAATCATACTCACCACGCTGGAGCATCATTCGAATATCGTGCCGTGGCAGATGGTTGCAGATGAGAAGGGGGCGAAGATACGAGTAGTACCGATCTTTGATAACGGTGAACTCGATCTCAACGCCTACGAAAAATTATTTAACGAGCGCACCAAAATCGCGTGCTTCACGCACGTGTCGAACGCGTTGGGCACCATCAATCCGGTGCGCGAAATGATCGCCATCGCGCGCAGGCATGGCGTGGTGACACTGGTGGACGGTGCACAGGCTGCGCCGCACATGACGGTGGACGTGCAGGCGCTGGATTGTGATTTTTATGCGTTCTCGGGACACAAGTTGTGCGGGCCTACCGGCATTGGCGTGCTCTACGGCAAGGCGGCGCTGCTCGAAACGATGCAGCCGTACAAGGGCGGCGGCGACATGATTCTGTCGGTGACCTTCGAGAAAACCACCTATGCGCCGATCCCCGCGAAGTTTGAAGCGGGCACGCCTCCGATCGCCGCCGCCATCACCATGGGCGCAGCGGTGGATTACCTGACTGAAATCGGCATGGATCGTATCGCGGCGCATGAAACCGATTTGCTCGATTACGCCACCACGGAGGTCACGAGACTTCCCGGCGTGCGCATCATCGGCACCGCGGAAAAGAAAGCGGCGGTGCTGTCGTTCGCGGTGGAAGGTGTGCATCCGCACGACGTGGGCACGCTGCTCAACGAAGACGGCGTGGCGATCCGCACCGGGCATCACTGCGCGCAGCCGGTGATGCAGCGCTTCAAGGTGCCGGCGACTTGCCGCGCATCGTTCGCGTTTTACAACACCCTGGCGGAAGTCGATGC
>JANMXV010000766.1:0-7264 GCA_031381325.1 Betaproteobacteria bacterium
TTGCCCGTCGCGACGACTTTGGAGCGCACATCGTCGTCGAGAAAAAGCACGGCGCGCCCTTTTGCACGCAGCAGCGCAAAGTTCCGCGCGGCCCCGACGTTAGTCGTGATTCGCGTTGAGGGCGCCAAGAGGGAAAGTCACAGGGTCTCATCGAGTCCCGCAGCCTTGGCCTTTGAGAGCGTCCACTCTCGCCGCCTGCGAAGCGAAACATATTCCACGCGCAAACGCGCGAACCCCGCGAAGGCCGCCTCGCTAGTCGCCGAGGCACGATCGTCGTCGGAATCGTCAACTACCAGGACTTCTGCCGGCGCAGCAGCAGGCTCGACCGCCGCATCGAGGCTTTGGAGAAGCTCACGAACCTCCTCGGCGCGATGGCGGGTGGGGATCGCGACAAGCGGGAGCGGCTTAGACATCACAGGCGGAGGCGCTACGTCAGTCACTGGGCTTCTTCCGAGGATACGAGCCGCGCCTCGTGAGACTCAAATTGCGACCTGACGTTCGCGGCGCGCCTGTATCATCGGCGGCCATGTGTCCACCCGTCGCGGAAACTTCCGGATCGTTCACAATACTGCCCCCAATGGTCAACTTCCAGGGGACCAAACCACCAAAGCTTGTGTGCTAGAGTATTAGCGGCTTGGTCAGCATTGTTTCACCATTTGGCAAAGTCGAGTTTACACCAGACTCTAAAGCGGATTTCTTGCGTCCTGAGCAGCGTTGTTTGCAAAGTGCAGGTGCTGCTACCCATAAGACAACGCACATGAACCGGATACCCTTCCTTTTCTACGCTGTCAGCAGCGCGCAGCCAATATCGCCGCTGCAAAACGGATAGCCTGTGGCTCAAGCAAGCTTTAAGCAAGGCATCGCCAAACGTTTCCGTATTTTGACCGTGCTGCTGTTGGTCGCCACAGTTTTCGCCGCGCTGGCTTCGCACCACTGGTTTGCCGAACTCTTCAGCCACTTTACGCCGCACTACAGTGTGTTTGCCCTGTTATGCTTGTTGGGACTGGCATTGCTGCGCGTGTGGCGCTGGGCGGCAGTGGCCGGCGCGCTGGTGTTGTGGAACGGATACCCGGTTGCGCGTGCGCTGCTGAATAGCGAGGCGCCAGCCGCGGCGACGTCACGTCAATTCACGATGTTTCATTTCAACGTAGGCCTGAATCACGAGCAGCCGGGGCGCATCAGTTCGTATCTACGCCGCCGCGCGAAACTCATCGATGTGGTGGTCCTGCTCGAAGCCAGCAGCCAGTTCGGCCCCGTGCTGGAAGAGATTAAGGATTTATTTCCCTATCAAATCAAGCATTTGGAAGATTCACCGTTTGGCATCGCGCTGGCGAGCCGGTACCCGATTGATGCTGGCGCCGTGTCGTTCAAGCCATTACGCCTTTTCCCTCATATTGAAGCTGCCATTAAATTGCCGGAGCGCGACATGCCGTTGTCGCTGTACGCGCTGCATGCGCCGCCGCCGATTTCCGGTGAAATGGCGGAAGCGCGTAACGCCAAATTTGACACCATTGCACGCAGGGTGGCAGCGCAACCGCAGGCAACGCCAGTGGTGATCGGCGATTTCAACCTTACGCCGTGGTCACCGTATTTTCAGAAATTTGTCGCGGACAGCGGTTTGCGCGATGCGCGCACACCCCGCCGCTTTGACCACACCTGGCCGGTGACTTTCGACAATGCCACTATCGGCCTGGCCATCGATCACAGCTTCGCACATCCGTCTCTGACGCTGGTAAAACGCACGATAGGGCCAGACCTCGGGTCCGATCACCTGCCGGTGACGGTTACATTTGGGTACTAAAATTCTTAGCTGCTAAGGAACACTGCAATGCAAATTGGATTCATCGGCCTGGGTGCAATGGGCGCGATCATCGTGCCGCGTCTGATGACGGCGGGCCATACCGTCACCGGCTGGAACCGCTCGCGCGATAAAGCTGACGCGCTGATCAAGGCCGGCATGCAGTGGGCCGGCACGCCGCGTGAAGCCGCCGCGCAATCAGAAATCGTGTTCTCCATCGTCACCGACGCAGATGCCGTCAAAGGCGTGGCGCTCGGCACGGACGGCGTCATCTCGGGTCTGAGAAAAGGCAGCATCTATGTCGACATGAGCACCATCGCACCGGAACCCAGCCGCGCCATCGCCGCCGAGTTCGCCAAAGCTGGACTCACC
This sequence comes from Betaproteobacteria bacterium, assembly GCA_031381325.1. Taxonomy (GTDB): domain Bacteria; phylum Pseudomonadota; class Gammaproteobacteria; order Burkholderiales; family SG8-41; genus UBA5216. Next base: position 2,171 of record JANMXV010000766.1, read on the forward strand.
ATGCTCGATGCGCCGATTTCCGGCAGCCCGGTCACGCTGGTGCAAGGCAACGCGTCGACGATGGTTGGCGGCGACAAAGCCGCCTACGAGCGCGTGCTGCCGGTGCTGCTCGCCATCGGGCCAAAATCGACCTACATCGGCGGCAATGGCCTTGCGGTGCAAATGAAACTGTCGGTGAATGCGCTGCTGATGATTGAAGTGATCGCCTTTGGCGAGGCCGTGGCGCTGGCGGAAAAAGGCGGCGTGTCACGCGAGATCGCGGTCGATGCTATTCTAAAAAGCGTCGCTGCATCACCGGTACTTGGATATCGCGGTCCGTTCATCCTTGAGGGCAAAATGCCTGCCGTACCGCTTGCGGATGTGACGCTGCAACAAAAAGACATGCTGCTGGTGCTGGAACAAGGCCGCACATTGGGATCGCCCACGCCGCTCGCCGCAGCGGCCAACGAAATGATGAATGCGTGCCGCGGCCTTGGCATCGACCATCACGATTTTGTAATTGCACACGAAGCTTATCGCCGTCTCGGAGGACAATCGAAGTGAAACCCGATCAATACACCACGTTTGATCTCTACTCCGGACGTGCGCCAGACGCCTTGATGATCTTGCCCATCTTCTCAATCTCGGTACGCACGAAGCGTGCGAATTCTTCTGGCGTGGCGCCGCCCGCCTCTATACCCTGATTTGCAAGTTGTTGTTTTACTTCAGGCATTGCCAGCGCTTTCACAATAGTGCTGTTCAATTTTTCGATGATGTCACGCGGCACTTTGATCGGCGCATGCATACCGTACCAGGTGTCGAACTCGTAGTCCTTGACGCCTGCCTCCGCCAAAGTCGGCAAATTCGGCAAGAACACCGAGCGCTTCTTGCCGGATGTCGCCAGCGCCGTGAGCCGCTTGGCGTTAATGAAAGACACCGTCCCCGGCAATGCGGAAATCATCACCTGCGTCTGCCCCGCCACCATATCCGTCAACGCCGGCGCTGTGCCTTTGTAGGGAATGTGAACAATATTCGTTCCGCTGGATAACCGAAAATATTCCATCGCCAGATGCGAGGTGCCGCCCGCGCCGGTGCTGGCGTAGTTGAGTGAGCCGGGTTTGGCCTTTGCCAATGCGATCAGGTCCTTCACATTCTTGGCGGGCAGCGAAGGATGCACTACCAGCGTATTGGTGGTCACACCTACCAGCGCCACTTGCGCAAAATCGCGCACGGCGTCGTACGGCAGTTTCGGATAAAGCGTCTGGTTGATCGCAATGGCGTTGTGAATCACCATCAGCGTGTAGCCATCAGGCGGTGATTTCGCCACTAGGTCGGTCCCCACCGTGCTGCCGGCGCCGGGGCGGTTTTCCACAATCACGCTATGTCCAAATGCCTCGGTCAACCGCTGCGCGATAAAGCGCGCAGAGATGTCGTTGCCGCCGCCCGGCGTGAACGGCACGATCAGGCGTATGGTTTTCGTGGGATAGGCCTGTCCTGACCCCGTCGAAGCAGATTGCGCAAGCACCGCCGTGGCAGTGCAACTCAGCAAAGCGACTGCGGATACGCAGGAAGCAATCAATCGAAACATGGGAAATCCTCGGTAAATGGTTATCGGTTTTGCACTGTCTGCAGACCCGCAGACTTAACGACACGGGTCCACTTGGCAATCTCTGATTTGATGTAGGCATCAAAAGCTTCCGGTGTGCCGCTCAACGGCTCATAGCCCTGCTCCGCGAGCTGCCTGCTGGGTTCCGGCTGCGCAATGACTTTGCGCAATTCGCTGTTAAGCCGTTGAACGATCACCCGCGGCGTGCCCGCAGGCGCGAGTACACCCTGCCACGAAATCGCTTCGTAACCGGCAACGCCGGATTCCGCGACGGTGGGAATCTCCGGTGTCGCCCGCGATCGTTGCGCGCTGGTAATCGCCAGCGCACGCAAGCGCCCTGCTTTCACTTGCGGCATGGCGGGCGCCATCGTGGACACCATCACCGCGACGCGGCCGCCGAGCACATCTATCAGCGCCGGCGGACTGCCTTTGTAGGGGATATGCACCAACTGGATGCCGGCCATCAGATTGAGCAACTCACCCGCCAGATGTTGCGAGCCACCCGTGCCCGATGACGCAAAGTCTATCTGCCCTGCTCTGATTTTCGCCAGCGCCACCAGCGCTTTGATGTGCGTGACCGGTAACGACGGATGCACAATCCACAAATTCGGCTGCTGCGACAACAGCGTGACCGGCGCAAAGTCACGCAAGGTGTCATACGGCAGCTTCACGCCCATTGCCGGATTGGTTGCATGCGAGGTAGCCACCTGCAACAGCGTGTAACCATCTGGCAGCGCTTTTGCCACCCACTCCGACCCGATGATGCCTGTGGCGCCGGGACGATTGTCAATCACCACCTGCTGACCCAGCGCCTCCGCAAGACGCGGCGCTATCACGCGCGCCAGCGTATCCGACGATCCTCCCGGCGCCTGCGGCACAAGGTAACGGATACTGCGACTGGGATAGTCCTGCGCGAAGACGCTTGTTACCGCAGGACCTGCAGCGGCCATAGCGGCAAACGTAATCCATGGCAAGGATTTAGTCTTCATTTTCAGAGATGCTCAGCACGATCGGCAAGGCGCAAACAGCAAAAATCAACGTGCGTCGCATGCTAACATAAGCGCTGCTGCATTCCCTTCACACTGATTGCCATTGCGCCGCCGATGCGTCCTCTTTCCGGTATCAAAGTCATTGAATTTTGCCAGGTGCTGGCAGGCCCGTTCTGCGGCTGCCTGCTGGCCGATATGGGTGCGGATGTGATCAAGGTCGAGCCGCCCGAAGGCGACCTGATGCGTGCCTGGCCGCCACTGGTTGATGGCTACAGTCAATATTTTGCGTCGGTCAATCGCAACAAGCGTTCGGTCGTGCTTGATCTTAAAACGCCGGATGGCCTGGCCAACGCGCGCAAGCTCGCACTGTCGGGCGACGTGGTGATTGAAAATTTCCGCCCCGGCGTGATGGCAAAATTCGATCTGGATCACGCATCACTCATGAAACAAAAACCGTCGCTGGTGTATTGCTCAGTCTCCGCCTACGGCCAGAGCGGACCGCGCGCCAGGGAAGGCGGCTTTGACATGACCTTGCAGGCGATGAGCGGCGCGATGAGCGTGACGGGTGATGCCGATGGACGCCCGGCAAAATGCGGCATACCCATTGCGGATTTCACTACCGGTTTGTACGCTGCGTTTTCAGTGGTGGCGTCGCTCAACAAAGTAGCGCGAGGCAAAAACGGCGATGACCACAGCCGGGGCGACCACATCGATGTGTCGATGCTCGGCAGCATGCTCGGCATCGCCAATCTGCAGACCAGTGAGTTGTTTGGCACCGGCCGCGATCCGGTGCGGCTGGGTTCGGCGCATCCGATGAATGCGCCGTATGCCGGCTTTCGCTGCCGTGATGGCGATATCGCGCTCGCCGCGGGCACCAACAAACTATGGGAAGCCGCATGCAATGGCATTGGACGCAGGGATTTAATCACCGATCCGCGTTTCACCACGCCAACCTTGCGCGCGAAGCATCAACACGAGTTGCGCGATCTGCTTGAACAAACGTTTGCAAATTTCGATGGCGCGCAACTGCTTGAAATTTTCCGTGAACGCGGCGTGCCGTGTGCGCCGATCAACACCTACTCGCAAGTGCTGGCCGATCCGCAAGTCGAACACATGCAATGGGTGGAGCCGGTTACGCTGCCGGGCAACGTCGCCAGCAAGACCGTGATCTCGCCGCAACGCGTGTCGGGTGAACGCCTCGGCGTCTATCGCAACCCGCCGGCGCTGGGTGAACACACTTTTGAAATACTCACAGAATTATCAATAAAATCATGATCTTATATAATGCCGCTCACAACCACGCCCGTTTCCGGCATTTTGTCGCCGCATTCACACGCCTCGTCGAAAGCGCGCACAACAACGAAGCATGCATCCACGCCGATGGCGAAAAATTGTTGCTCGATCTGGTGCGCAACGACGACGGGCTGCCCGACGACTATGCACAACCGCATCCACAGTACTACCAGCAATAAATGGACGAACTCATCCGCCAGCACGACGGCCATCTGACACGGCTCACGCTCAATCGGCCGGCCAAGGCCAATGCGCTGTCGGCGCCGCTGGTCGAAGCGCTGCTCGACGCGGTGGATTACGCACACACCGACGGTACGCGATTACTGGTAATCGAAGGCGCGGGCAATCATTTCTGTGCGGGCTTTGATTTCACCGGCTATCAGGATCACAGCGAAAGCGATCTTGCATTGCGCTTCTTACGCATCGAAACGTTGTTACAGGCCGTGCATCATGCGCCATTTGAAACGCTGGCCCTGGCACACGGCAAAATTTTTGGCGCGGGGGCGGATTTAGTGGCGGCGTGCGGCATGCGCGTCGCCGCGCCGGGCGCCACGTTTCGCATGCCGGGCCTGCGCTTTGGTGTGGTGCTGGGCACGCGCCGTCTCGCGCATCGCATCGGCGCGGATGATGCGCGCGCCATACTTTCGGCATCGCGCCTGTTCGGCTGCGATGAAGCGCTGAATCTCAATTTCATTACCGGCATTGCCGCGCCTGCCGACTGGCCCGCCGTCGTTGCGCGCGCGCAAACCGATTGCGAATCGTTATCGCTCGCCGCCGCAGCCGCCTTGCACCGCCAGACCACGCCCGACACGCGCGCCGATGACATGGCCGCTTTGGCACGTTCGGTGAGCGTGCCCGGACTCATCAAACGCATCCGCATTTTTCGCGAAAACAACACTTGAAAGAGAACCCCATGAACCATCTCCCCACAACCATGAACGTGGTCGAAATCAGCAAGCCCGGCGGTCCTGACGTGCTTGCGTCGGCACAGCGTCCGGTGCCCGTCCCCAAGGCGGGCGAAGTGCTGGTGAAAGTCGCCGCTACCGGGGTCAATGGCCCGGACATGATGCAGCGCAAAGGCCTCTACCCTGCGCCCGCCGGCGCCTCTGATTTACTGGGACTCGAAATTTCCGGGGAAGTCGTCGCTATTGGCGCCGGCGTCACGCGCTGGAAAATCGGCGACAAACTGTGCGGACTGACCAATGGCGGCGGCTATGCCGAGTACTG
>JANMXV010000427.1:0-1893 GCA_031381325.1 Betaproteobacteria bacterium
AAATATGCCGCCACTCATGTCGGCTAACGGAATGCCCACGCGTGCGGGCGGACGCCCCGGCTCGCCCGTGATCGACAGATAGCCGCTGATCGCCTGTATCACCAAATCCAACGCGGGGAAATCCTTGTACGCACCATCCGAGCCAAACCCCGTAACCGAGCATTGAATGATGCGCGGATTGATCGCGGACAGAATTGGGTAATCGACTTTCAGCCGTTGCAGCACGCCGGCGCGAAAGTTGTCGATCACCACGTCGGATATCTTGACCAAATCGTAGAAAATTGCGCGGCCCTCATCCGTCTTAAGGTTAATGACGATGCTTTTCTTGTTGCGATTGAAAGTTAGAAACAGCGTGCTGATGCCTTTGTAGGGCGCCACCGAGGGTATGCGCCCGAGATCACCTTCGGGCGTCTCGATCTTGATCACCTCGGCGCCCAGATCGCTCAGCACTTGGCTGCCATAGGTGCCGGCGATAATCTGGCCCAGTTCGAGAATACGCACGCCAGTGAGCGGGTGCGTCATACAAAACAACCAACATCAAGAACATTAACCACAGATGAACACAGATGAACACAGATAACCCCGCATGCAAGCCCCGCGACAAAACTGAAATGGTTGAGTGTTTTATCCGTGTTCATCTGTGTTCATCTGTGGTTAAAACGCCTTTAAAGCCCCAGCCCTTTGGCAATGATATTGCGCTGAATCTCCGACGTGCCGGCCCCGATCGTCGCCAGACGCGAATCGCGGAAAAAGCGTTGCATCGGATATTCCATGCAGTAACCGTAGCCACCGAGGATCTGCAGGCCCATGTCGGATACTGCCTTGTAGGATTCTCCGGTGTGCAGCTTCACCACGGCGGCATCGTGCCGCGTCGCTTTGCCCTGATCCATCAACCATGCGAAGCGATAGACCAGCATGCGCGAGATGTCGAGCATCACTTTCATATCAGCAAGTTTGTGCGATATCGCCTGGAATTCGCCTATGGTCTTGCCGAACTGCTTGCGCGTCTTGGCGTAATTCAACGCATACTCAAACGCCGCTGTGGCCGCGCCGGTTCTCGCCGCCGACAAACACAGCCGCTCGTACCAGATGTAGGCATCCACCGAACTCCAGCCTTGGTCCACCTTGCCGAGTACTGCGGTTTTCGGCACTTGAACGTCGTTGTAGTACACCTGCGTGGTGCCGATAGCGCGCTGGCCCAGTGTTTTTATTTTTTTTATGTCGATGCCGGGCAGCTTGGTGTCGATCAGAAAGTTGGTGATGCCTTCCTGCTTCTTCCTGCCGGTGGACGTGCGCGCAACCAACAAACAGTAGTCGCTGATGTCCATGCCGGACGTAAACACCTTTTGCCCGCTGATCGAATAGCCGCCTTCACGCTCGGTGGCTCGTGTAGTCAACGCCGCAGCATCCGAACCCGAGTGCGGCTCGGTGATGCCGAAACACACCGAGATTTCACCCTTGGCAACGCGCGGCAGTATCGAATGCTTCTGCTCCGCCGTGCCGTCGCGCATGACCGCGTAGCCGCCGTAAGTGAGCGTGCGGAACACCCACATGCCGAGCTCTTCGAACGCACGACCGCATTCTTCCAGCAGGATTGCAAGGTCGATCGCCGTGCCGCCGGAACCGCCATACTCGGGCGGCACAATCAAACCGAACCAACCGTTCCTGGCGAGTGCGTCGTACGCCTCGCGTGGCGGACGCGCATCCTCGTCACAACGTGCGGCGTACTCCGGGCTGCATACCTCGCGCAGCAGCGTCTGCAGATGCTCGCGGATCTGTTCCTGTTCCGGCGTGAACGAAAAATCCATTACAAAATCCTTTGAAACCGCAGATGAACGCAGATACCAATGGCTCTATTTTAAGCAGTTGTAGGTTGGGGTGAGCTTGCGAACC
>JANMXV010000453.1:0-13688 GCA_031381325.1 Betaproteobacteria bacterium
CGGCGCGATTGCTTCGTCGCGCAGTGCTCGGAACCTCGCCTATCCATTTGATATGTCTCGGCTCCTGCGCGCCGTGCTCCTCGCACTCACGCCGCTCGCTACGGTTTTCAGAGGTTCCTTAAGTCACTTCGGGCGGCGGTAGTGGTCGAGGATGCGTTGCAGGTCTTCCGGCGTGTCCACGCCGGGGTGAGGGGCGGAGCGCGTAATCGCGACGCTGATGCGATAGCCGTACGCCAAAGCTCGTAATTGTTCGAGGGCCTCGAATGCTTCAATGCGGGCGGGTCGCATCTTCTTGAAAGCACCGAGAAATCCGCAACGGTAGGCGTAAATGCCCAGGTGGCGGTAGGCGGGAAGCTTCGACGGCAAGTCGTGTATGCCGCGCGCGAATGCGTCGCGCGCATAAGGAACGGGCGCGCGACTGAAATACAGCGCGTAACCCGCGTTGTCGAGCACTACTTTCACCACGTGCGGATTTGCGAATTCCTCGGCGGTTTTGATCGGACAGCAGATTGTGGCAATAGCCGCATCGCGGTGCGCCACCAGGCTGGCGGCGACGCTGCGTATCAACGCCGGAGGAATCAGCGGCTCATCCCCCTGAACGTTGACCACCACATGCTTCGCACCAAAGCCGCGTTTGGCGGCGACTTCGGCCAGCCGGTCGGTGCCGGTCGCGTGATCCTTGCGCGTAATCATCGCTTCAAAGCCGTGCGCCTCGACCACACGCGCGATCTCAGCGTGATCGGTGGCGACGATGACTACACTTGCGCCGCTTTTCGCCGCCTGCGCCGCGACGCGTACCACCATGGGTTTGCCCGCGATATCGGCCAGCGGTTTGCCGGGAAAGCGCGTGGAGGCGTAGCGGGCGGGAATGATGACGGTGAAGGGCATGTGACGCCGTGAAGGCGTGAAGGCGTGAAGGCGTGAAAGGGGTACCCCATTCACCCCTTCACTACTTCACTCCTTCACAGTTCCTCCTCCGGAGGAACTTTACGCGCCTCATCCTCCAGCATCACAGGAATATCATCCTTGATCGGAAACCCCAGACGACAGGGCTTGCAGATGAGTTCGGCTTCGGCCTTTTTGTAGACCAGCGGGCCTTTGCATAACGGGCAAGCGAGGATATCGAGCAGTTTGCCGTCCATTCAGCGTTTCCTTTTAATGCGTTCCAGCACGACTTTCACCAATGCATCATCGACACGCGCATCCACCTGCAGCGACCAGTGCGTATCAAGGGCGAAGCGCTCGCATTTTACCGCATCCTTTTCGGTCATCACCACGGCATCGCATTCGCTGAACGCAAGGTCGGAGGCGGCAAAGGCGTGGTGATCGGCAAACGCGTGGGGTGTGTGCATGATGCCGATCTGGGTGAGGGTATCGAAAAACTGTTGCGGATTGCCGATGCCGGCGACGGCGTGTATGCGCTGTCCTTGTAAGCGACTGATCGGCAGGCAGCGGCTGGCGTCGCCCAGGTTGCGTAAGCCGGCAGGTACTAGTGTCATGGAAAAACGCGGCGGCGCAGATGGTTTTAACGACGCAGGCGGAGCTTCCGTGCTGCGCACCACCACGGCATCCACGGTGGTGAGCCGCGACGGCGGTTCGCGCAGCGGCCCGGCGGGCAACATCCACCCATTGCCGTGACCGCGCCCGCCATCGACCACGGCGATCTCAAAGTCACGCGCGAGGCGATAGTGTTGCAGGCCATCGTCGCTGATGATGAGGTTGCAATCCGGGTTTGCCGCCAGCAGCGCGCGCGCTGCCGCCGGGCGGTCCTTGCCGATCCAGACCGGGCAGCCGCTGCGTCGCGCCAGCAGCACTGGTTCGTCGCCGCACAGCTTCGCGTCGCAATCGGCATGCACCGCGCGCGGGTGCTGACTGATACCGCCATAGCCGCGGGTGATAACGCCGGGGTGGTAGCCAGCGTCACGCAAACGGGTGACGAGCCACAGCACCAGCGGCGTTTTACCGGTGCCACCCACGCTGATGTTGCCGATGACGATGACCGGCACGGCCAGGCGTTCGCTGCGTAGCAGGCCGGATCGGTATAAATCGCGGCGTATCGCAACCACCGCGCCAAACAGCCATGACAGCGGCGCGAGCCAATAGGTGAGGCCGCTCACGCGCGTCCAGGCTTCCGGATACCGCAACACCGAACGCTCTACTTTTTTGTGTTTTGTATGGTGAAGGCGATCTTGCCGAAGCCCGCGAACTGGGCGGCTTCCATCACGCGAATAACCGATTGGTGCGAGGCCTGCGCGTCGGCGCTGATGGTGATCACCGGGTCTTTGGTTTCGCCGGCGGCGCGTTTCAATTCGGCGGCGAATGCTTCACGCGTGCTATAGGTGAGGGCGGTCTTGTTGATCACATACTTGCCGCTGGAATCGACGGCGATGTCAATCTGATTGGTACGTTCCGGCGGCTTGGATGATTCGGCCGTGGGCAAATTGATTTGCAGCTCGGCCTGCTTGGTGTAGGTGGTGGTGATAATCAAAAAGATCAGGATCACCAGCAGCACGTCGATCAACGGAATAAAGTTGATCTCCGGCTCTTCACGGAACGCATGGGTGCGGAACTTCATAAGCGGATTGTCATAACATCACGCCTGCCGTTCACCGTGGAGAATTTCCACCAGCTTGGTACCTTGCATTTCCATATCCAGCAACAGATTATCCACCTTGCCGCGGAAGTGGCGGTAGAAAATCATGCTCGGTATCGCCACCACCAGGCCCATCGCGGTGTTGTAGAGCGCGATGGAAATGCCGTGCGCGAGTTGCGTCGGGTTGCTGTTGCCGCTGGGGGAGGAGGCGCCGAAGATTTCGATCATGCCGATCACCGTTCCGAACAAGCCGAGCAGGGGTGATACTGCTGCGATAGTGCCCAGCGTGGTGAGAAAGCGCTCCAGATTCGCTGCTACGGCGCGTCCGGCTTCTTCAATGGATTCGTTGAGCACTATCGACGACGATTTGATGTTCTTGATACCTGCCGCCAGCACCTGGCCCAAGGGGGAGCCGTCGGCGAGCTTGGCCAAGGCGGCCGGGCTGGCGCCGTTTTGGCGGTATTCCTGCACCGCTTGCATCAGCAGGCCCTTGGGCATAACCGCGCTGGCGCGCAGCGACCACAGTCGTTCCGCGATTATCGCCAGCGCGATGACCGAGGCGAGAATCAACGGCCAGATCGGCCAGCCAGCGGCTTGGATGAGCGAGAACACTGTATAAACTCCCTTAAAAAATTTCGCTAACTGTATATTGCAATGGAGTTTTCAGCAAGCTGACTTGACGCCGTAAAACGTGAAATGTGAAACGTAAGCGGGGATGTCCACGGTGGCGGTTTTGCGTTTCGCGTTTCACAATTCACGTTTTACGCCGTAATAGCTGCTATTTCAGAGGCTTACCCACTTGTCCACAGAACCTGTGGATAAAGCTGTGCGCAGTCTGTGTGAAGTTTCCCTAAGTCGTGTTGCAGAATAGAAAATTTGCCACTGCCCACTAAACACGCTAAATGAAAAATTCATTAAAAACAATTGCTTGCGTTTAGTCTCGAGAGGGCACAGGTAAAAGCTTTTTTACAACAAGGACTTGCCGCTGCCTTGTGGATGACGCGCCTCGAACGCGCTGAAAATTCCCCGTGAAATCAAGGCTAAAAGACGCTTCGGCGGTTTAAAATTGAACGATGACACTGTTTGAAGAAAAAGCTACCGCTTCGAGCGGCGCGCCGGTGATCTCGGTCAGCGAGCTCAACCGTCTGGTGCGCGCGGCCATCGAACAAAATTTGCCGCTGACGTGGGTAAACGGCGAGATTTCCAATCTGCGCCGCTACGATTCCGGCCATTGGTATTTCACCTTGAAAGATGCCAGCGCGCAGGTCGATTGCGTGATGTTCCGCCATAAGGCGCAGCACATGGACTGGCAGCCCGCCGACGGCATGCGCGTCGAGGTGCGCGCGGCTCCGACAGTGTATGAGGCGCGCGGCAAGTATCAACTTAACGTCGAAGCCATGCGCCGCGCCGGACTCGGTGCGCTGTATGAGGCCTACGAGCGGCTCAAGGCGAAACTCGAAGCCGAGGGCATGTTTGCCGGGGAGCGCAAACGAGAAATCCCCGCGTTTCCGCGCGCCATCGGCGTAGTGACCTCGCCTCAGGCCGCCGCGTTGCGCGACGTGTTGACCACCTTAAAGCGTCGCATGCCGTCGATCCCGGTGGTGATTTACCCCACGCCGGTGCAAGGTGAAGGCGCAGCGGCCAAAATTCTGCAAGCGATTGCCACGGCATCGGCACGTGCTGAGCGTGACGGCTGTGAGGTGCTGATCGTGTGCCGCGGTGGCGGCAGTATTGAAGACTTGTGGTCTTTCAACGAAGAGGTGGTAGCGCGCGCGATTCACGCGTGCTCAATACCGGTGGTAACCGGCGTGGGGCATGAGACTGATTTCACCATCGCGGATTTCGTCGCTGATGCGCGGGCGCCCACACCCACGGCGGCGGCCGAGCTGGTCAGTCCCGAGCGCGTTGAGTTACGCGCGCAGGTGGCGCAACTGCGCGGGCAACTCACGCGCACCACCCGCCGCGCGCTCGAAGATCACATGCAGAAACTCGATTATCTGCAGCGGCGCCTCGCGCATCCGGGCGAGCGTATCGCCGAGCGGCAGCGGCATCTGGCGCATCTGTCGAGCCGCTTGGCCGGCGCCTACAAACACGCCGCAGAAGGGCGTGCATGGGCATTGCGTGCATCGGCGCAACGTTTGAGTGCAGCGCGGCCTGATTTGCGCGGTCTCGAACGCAATACGCTGGAGAGCGGACGCCGGCTTCAAGACGCCATGCAGCGCGTGATTGAACGCGCGCAAGCACGTCTTGCCCGTGCCGCAGCGCATATTACGTCGCTCAATCCACAGGGGATGTTGGAGCGGGGTTACAGCATTGCGGAGACGGCGAATGGCGCTATTGTGCGTGACGCGGCGACACTGGCCGTGGGCGAGGAAATTCGGGTGACGTTTGCGCGGGGGCGGGCGCAAGTCGGGGTGAAAAGCAAGACCGTTACAGAATAGCTACGGAACTTCTTTCCCTGAAGGGCGCGCGGCTTGCTGGGCGCTACCCCTGCGCCTCCAACCCCAAATAATGCGCTTCCAGTTCCTGCCGAATGTAGTCAAGGATGCGCGCATCCGTGTCTGGCGCCAGGCAATCGAATTCGGCAACACTGCCACTTTCCATCGCGCGCAGCCACGTGAGCTGGCGTTTGGCAAGCTGGCGCGTCGCGGCGATACCTTGTTCGCGTAATTCGCTAAGGCCGAACGCGCCATTCAGATGCTGCCACGCCTGGCGATAACCCACGCAGCGCATCGAGGGCATGGTGGATTCCAGCACGTATTCCTCGCGCAGGTGCGCGACTTCTTCCACCAGACCCGCCTTGAGCATGTCGTCAAAGCGCGTGGCAATGCGCTGGTGCAGCACCGCGCGCTCGCTGGGCGCCAGCGAGATAGTAATCGGCGTGTAGGGAAAATAAACGTATTTGGGTTTTTTCAGCCACTCCGCCATGGGCTTGCCGGTGAGGTGGTAAATCTCCATCGCACGTTGGATGCGCTGTGAGTCATTGGGGTCCAGGCGCGCGGCGGTTTCCGGATCGACGTTCATCAGATTCGCGTGTACGCCGGGCCAGCCTTTTTCTTCGGCCAGGGTGTCGATCATCAAGCGCGTCATCGGATCGGCTTCGGGCAGATCGTTCATGCCTTCGATCAGCGCTTTGAAGTACATCATGCTGCCGCCGACCAGCAGCGGGATGTTGCCGCGCTCGGTGATTTCGCGCATGTGGACCAGCGCGTCGTCACGAAATTTCGCGGCTGAATACGATTCGTGCGGCTCGATAATGTCGATGCCGTGATGCGGCGTGTGTTGCAGAAATTCAGCATCCGGTTTGGCGGTGCCGATGTTCATTTCGCGGTAAATCTGCGCCGAATCCACGCTCACGACTTCGCACGACAGCGACTGCGCCAGTTGCGCCGACAGCACGGTTTTACCGCTGGCGGTGGGTCCCATCAGAATAATGGCGGGCGGATGGTTCGGCTGATTCATGAGGGTATTTTACCTAGCGTCCACGCATAAAAAATTTATCCAGTTCGGTAACCGAAATCTGCCGCCAGGTGGGCCTTCCGTGATTGCACTGGCCCGAACGTTCGGTGGCTTCCATGTCTCGCAGCAAGGCGTTCATTTCCATCGGCGTCAGCCTGCGGTTGGCACGCACCGCGGCGTGGCAGGCCATGGTACTCAACAATTCGTTGCGGCGCTCGGTGAGCACGCGGCTGGCGCCGTATTCACGCACTTCACGCAGCACGTCCGTCGCCAGACTGCGTGCATCGGCGTCGGCAAGCATCGCAGGCAGCGCACGTATTGTAAGCGCGGTGGGTGAACCGGGGGTAATGTCAAACCCGATTTGACGCAGCATATCGCCGTTTTCCTCGGCGGTGGCGACATCCAGCGCGGGCGCATGCACGGTTACCGGCACCAGCAGCGGCTGCATGGGTATGGCTGCCTGGTCGAGCGCGGTTTTGAGTTTTTCATACATGATGCGTTCGTGCGCGGCGTGCATATCCACGATCACCAGACCGTGTTCATTTTCGGCGAGGATGTAGATACCGGCGAGTTGCGCGAGCGCAAAACCGAGCGGCGGGGGCGTGGTGTCGTCTGCTGTCGTACCGCCGGCCGGCGGCATAGTCACTGATGCGCCGCCGGGCTGCTGCGCGTTGCGTGTGCCGAACAGGGTGTGGTAGAACGCAGCGGATTCGCGTGCCGGCAGCGGCATCGCGCTTTGCGAGCGGTAGTACGGCGTGCCGGATGAACCTGCTCCTGCGGTCGAGTTTCTGTTGGCCAACCCTACGGCGAATTCCGCCGCATAAGATTGAGTAGCGGTTTGCGCAGCGGCGCCTGCTGATCCCGCCAAAGCACGGGATAGCGCATGAAACACATACTGATGCACGGCGCGCGAGTCGCGAAAACGAACTTCGGTTTTGGCCGGATGCACGTTGACATCCACCAGCGCGGGATCGAGTTCCAAAAACAGTACAAAGACAGGATGACGATCATGATGCAGTATGTCCTGATACGCCTGACGCACGGCGTGCGCGAGTATCTTGTCACGCACGAAACGCCGGTTGACATAGAAGTACTGCGCGTCACGGCTGGCGCGGGCAAAGGCGGGGGCGCTGACTCTGCCGTGCAGTCGCAAACCCGCGCTGTCTTCATCAACCCCGATGGATGCCTGTGCAAAATCATCGCCTTGCAACGCGATGATACGCTCATCGAGACTCTGGGGTTTGAGATGCCATTGCACGCGCGCATTGTGTTGCAGCGTTAAGCCGGCGCTATTGCACGACAGCGCGATGCGACGAAACGCTTCTTCGCAGTGCGCGTATTCGGTGGCTTCGGACTTCAAAAATTTACGCTGTGCCGGCGTGTTGAAATACAAATCGCGCACTTCGACCGCGGTGCCGGATGCCAGCGCCGCCGGTTCCGGCGACGTGAGTTGCGGGCCTTCGGCGGCGATGGACCATGCGTGCTTTTCATCGCTGCGACGGCTCGATAAGGTGAGCCGCGATACGGCAGCGATGCTCGCCAGCGCTTCGCCGCGAAACCCCAAACTGCCGACCCGTTCGAGATCATCAAGCGAGGCGATTTTGCTGGTGGCGTGGCGCGCCAGGGCGAGTGCGAGTTCGTCGCGCGCGATGCCGGCGCCATCGTCGCTGACTTTCAGCAGTTGGGCGCCGCCGCCCGCGAGTTGCACGGTGATGTGGGTCGCGCCCGCATCCAGACTGTTTTCCAGCAATTCTTTCAATGCGGCGGCGGGCCGTTCGACCACTTCGCCGGCGGCGATTTGGTTGATTAGTAAGTCGGGCAGGACTTGAATGCTAGGCATGGCGCAATAGTGATTATCGTAAGCAGCAGCGCCATGGCAGCCAGTAACAGCGTGCGAACGCTCAAGACATTTTCCCCGCGAAAGGCGATTGACCAACGATCATAGCATCGCCAGAGCCTATGCAACTCCGCTTTGATGGTGCCGAATGGGCGGCTCTGGTGGGTTTTTGCGAGTATAGAACTTATCATAACTTATTGTTTTTATTATATTTTTTAACAATAATGGGTCGGCGTGGTTGGTACGCCAGCAGCCGTATCCACGAACCGTTACGCGAAGCCTTTGCCATGGCTACGCTGCCACGATGTGATAGCGCATTTGTTCCATGCGGCTTACCTCAGGCATGCACGCTAAATGGAAACGAATTCGAGGCGGAAATGCTTTAGGTTTGGCGCTTTTAGCGGGACCAAAACACGGGGACACTTTTACATGGCGTTTTATTATACAATTCTTTGAAAATATTGAAAAATTTCATTTCGCAATGGCTGAATCGGGAGTGAAATTTGAGCGGTTTGCGGGGCGGGAATTTCTGTTACGCAAAGATTTTTCAGTGAACGTGAACTAGTGCCTGAGGGTTACCTGTTAGTTGGTATATATAAGAACGAATAGAACGATTAGCAACGGTTGCGGATTAATAATAAAAATGGCTTCGCGAGTCCCCAAAAAACAACCCGGCGCCGGTGGCGCGGCAGCGCACAGTCACCGGCGTGAGCAGGCGCAAATCTGCTGCCATGGCTGAAGCCGCCGACGTTATCAACCCGGTAATCAGCCCGGTGACCAACCCGCAATCCAATCCGCAATCCAATCCGAATTGGTGGCGTGTAGCTAACTTGCGTCCAAGCCTGTTGGCGCAGGTGAGCGTGCGCCGGCTGGAGGTGCGCGGCGAACGCTGGTATCTGCTGTCCAATGACGCGGCAGGTGTGCGGCATCGCGTAAACGACAGTGCCTATCAATTCATTGGCCGTTGTGATGGCCGCTACTCGGTGCAGGAAATTTGGAACGCGCTGGTCAAGCTCGATGGCGATGACGTGGTATCGCAGACCGAGGTGATTCAACTCATGGTGCAACTCGAACAGCGCGAGCTGCTGCAATGCGAACAAACCACCGACACTGACGCCTTGTTCCGCGTGCGCGGCCCGCGCGCCAAGCGCAAACGCTACAGCCTCAATCCCTTTGCGTTTCGTCTGGCGCTGGGTGACCCCGCGTCGTGGCTTGCGCGGCTGGATCCTCTGGGGCAGGCGTTGTTCCGTCCGGCGGTATTTTGGTTGTGGCTTGCGGTGATGGTGGCGGCTGCGCTGGTTGCAGGCGCTAACTGGAATTTGCTCCACACCTATGGGCAACAGCATCTGTTGTCGCCGCGCTATCTGGCGCTGGCGTGGATTTTGTTTCCGCTGATCAAAGCGCTGCACGAATTGGGGCACGCGCTGGCGGTGCGCCGCTGGGGTGGCGAGGTGCATGAATTCGGCATTGGGCTGTTTTTGCTGATACCCGCTCCGTATGTTGATGCCTCTGCCGCAACCGCGTTCATCGGGCGCACCGAGCGCGTGGTGGTGGGCGCGGCCGGCATCATGGTTGAACTGGCGCTGGCGGCGGTGGCGCTCGCGCTGTGGCTCGCCACGCAGCCGGGCGTGGTACACGACATCGCGTTCGCGGTGATGTTCATCGGCGCGGTGTCCACCTTGTTTTTTAACGGCAATCCGCTATTGCGTTACGACGGCTACTACGTCATGTGCGACGCGTTCGATCTGCCCAATCTGGCAAGCCGCAGCGGCGTGTATTGGGGGCACCTGCTGCGCCGTGTGCTGTTGCGTACACGCACCGAGGCGCCCGCGCTGGCGCCCGGCGAAAAGAAGTGGCTGCTGGCGTATGCGCCGCTGTCCACGGCCTACCGTTTGCTGTTGTCGATTTCGCTGGTACTTTTCGCCGGCAGTTATTGGCTGGCGTTGGGTTTGCTGGTGGCAGGCTACATGGGTTTTGCGGTGCTGGTGCGGCCGCTGATACTGTGGGGACGTTACACGTTTACGTTGGCGGGGCAGGGGCCGGAGCGCGCGCGGGTGCGCGCCGCGATGGTCATCGCGGCCGGTGTGGCGGGCGTGCTGCTGTTCGTGGCGCCGCTGCCGCTGTCCACGGTTGCGCCCGCGGTGGTGTGGCTGCCCGAGCAGGCGCAAGTGCGGCCCGAAGTCGATGGCTTTATCAAGGCGTTGCCGGTGCGCGATGGCGAGGCAGTTGCCGCGGGTCAAGTATTGGCGCTGCTGGAGAATGCCGATTTACTCACCGAGCGCGAAAAAATCGCCAGCCGCGTGCAGGCGCTGCAAGCCGAGCGCTTTCAGCTTCTGCTACGCGATCCTACCGCTGCGCAGAATCTGGCCGAAGAAATCGAACGCACCGAGGCGGAATTAAAGCGCGCCGATGAGCGCGTGACGCAGCTTGAAGTGCGCGCCGGTGTGGCAGGCACGCTATCGCTGCCGCGTTACGCGGATTTGCCCGGCACGTTTGTGCGGCGGGGCGCGCCCATCGGCTACGTGTTGCAGAGTGCGGAAATGCGCGTGCGCGCGGCCGTCGATCAGGATCGCGCGCATCTGGTGCGTCATCGCACGCGCGCGGTGGAAGTGCGCCTGGCGGACGCCGTAAACACGCGTGTGCCGGCGCGGCTGGGGACCGATGTTCCGGCGGCGACGCGCCAATTGCCGAGCCCGGCGTTGGGAGAACGCGGTGGCGGGCCGTACCCCATTGATCCCGCGGACAGCGACGGCGTGCGCAGCATCGAGCCGGTTTTTCTGTATGACGTATTCCTCGGTGACCGCATGCTGGAGCGCGTCGGTGGGCGCGCCTGGGTGCGTTTTGATCACGGTAGTGAGCCGCTGGCGTTTCAACTGTATCGCCGCGCGTCGCAGCTGTTTTTAAAGCAGTTTGACCCGGCGAGCTAAAAAGGCGGACGATACGGTATGGCGAATGAGGCGTACATCGAAGAGGGCGTGATGCAATCGTCGGCACAGCCTGCCGCCGAGGCCACGAACAGCATAGCGGCGGCGCCCGACGCGCCGCCCGTGGTGACGGCGAGCGTGATGGTGCTGCTTGACGATGCGGCCAACGCCGGTCTGTTGAGCGCCAGCCTCGAAGCCATGGGCTATCGCAACGTGGTGGCGGCCGATGAGCCCGCCGCGGCGCGCCAGTTATTGCTCAATGACCGGCCCGATTTGCTGTTGCTGGATGCGCAGTTGCCGGGGGAAGGCGGCCTGGAATTGCTGGCGTGGATGCGCAGTGATAAATCGCTGAAGGATATCCCGGTCATCGTACTCGCCGATTCGAATGGAATGGATCTGAAATTGCGTGCCCTGGAACTGGGCGCTTCGGATTGCCTGTCAAAGCCGGTGGACGCGCGAGAATTGGCGTTGCGCATGCGCAACACCCTCGCGCTTACCGGCGCGGTGCGCCGTTCGGGCGTAGACGAACAGGATGGGTTGACGGGACTCACCAATCGCCAGCGTTTCAATACCGTACTCGAATGGGCGCTTACCTACGCCAAACGCATGGGCATCGTCGGTGCGGTGTTGCAAATTGGCGTAGATCGATTTGGCCACGTGAACGAGGCGCTGGGGCCGTCCGTGGGCGATCGTCTGCTGCAAGCCGTGGCGCTGCGTCTGATGGATTGCGTGCGTGAAACCGATATGATTTCAGGCGCGGCCCATCAGGCGAGCGGTGATTTTGGCGTGTCGCTGTCACGTATCGGTGGCGACGAATTCAGCGTGCTGTTGCCGGTGATTCAGCGCGCGGAGCAGGCAGCGACGGTGGCGATACGCATCCGCAATGCCATGGCGGCGCCGTTTCATGTGGCGGGGCACCAGTTGATAGTCACCTGTTGCATCGGCATCGCGGTGTTTCCCTCCGATGGCATGAACCGCGATGGGATATTGGGCAATGCCGGTGTGGCGATGACGCACGCCAAGCAGCAAGGCCGCGACCGTCATGAGTTCTACGGCAAGGAGATGAACGACCGCTCGCTGGCACGTCTCGCGCTGGAGCGCGATCTGCGTCAGGCGCTGGAGCGCAATGAGTTTTCTCTGGTATACCAGGCTAAAGTGGGAGTCAAGGCCGGACGCCTGGCCGGCGCGGAGACGCTGTTGCGCTGGCGGCATCCCGAGCGCGGCCTGGTGAACCCGATGGAGTTCATTCCCTTAGCGGAAGAAATTGATCTTATCGCGCCGCTGGGGGATTGGGTGCTGCGTTCCGCATGCCGGCAGATATACGCCTGGAATAGGGCGGGGATTGCCGCACCACGCATTTCCGTCAACGTGTCGGCGCGGCAGATGCATGAGCCGGGATTCGAAAAAAGCATACGCCGCGTCCTGGATGAGAGCCGTATCGGCGGCGCCAGCATCGTGCTTGAGTTGACTGAAAGCGCGCTGATGAAAGACCCCGATCGCACGGTGGCTATCCTGAAATCGCTGCGCGAGACCGGTGTCGGCATCTCCATAGACGATTTCGGCACCGGCTATTCGTCCCTGGCGTATTTGCGGCGTTTTCCGCTGGATGAACTCAAGATCGATAAATCATTTCTGATGGAGTCCAGCGAAGACAGCGCGGCGATAGCGTCGGCGATCATTGCGCTGGGGCATAGCCTGCGGCTTAAGGTGGTTGCCGAAGGTGTCGAACACGAACATCAACTCGAATTTCTGCGTTCCAGAAATTGTGATGAATATCAGGGTTATTTGTTCAGCAAGCCGATACCGGCGGAAGCGTTTGAAGTGCTGATGCGTACAGGAGCGCAATACAGAAAATGAAATCCGATGCCGTAAAGCGCTGGTTGCAAGCTCACTGCGAACGCCTGGATGACGTGGCGGGCGGCGTGGTGCTGTGGCAGCCCCCGGCGGGCGATTTTCAAATGGCGGCAGAGTGGCCCGGGCAGGGGCCGTTGACCGCGGGTCTGACGGGTGTTGCCAAAGAGGCCGTTAAGCGCGCGAAATCACTGGTGCTGGTGCCGGCGGTGGTGCAAAAAGATGCCGGACACGCGCGCGTGATTGCGGCGCCGCTGCGTTCTGTGGAGGGCGTGGTGATCGGCGCGGTCGCGCTTGCGGTGCGTTCGCAGGAGGCGGACGTCGCCAGACGGCTGCTCGAAAATTTGGAGGGCGTGTGCCCGTCGCTAGCGGCGTCGCTGGCCGTTGGGACGCCCGATGCATCTGCAATTGTTTCAGAAAAACTTTTTAAAATACAAGAACTAATTGTGGCCGGAGAAAGCCTGGCTGCGGCTGCGCTGAAACTCGCCAATCATCTCGCGAGCGTGTTTCAATTTGATCGCGTCAGCGTTGGGGTGATCATCCGTGGGCACATGAGCGTCGCGGCGATATCCCACGGCGAAAATATCGATGACCGGCAGGCGTTGGTGCGTGGCATCGCTGCGGCCATGGAAGAAGCCGCCGATCAGGAAGCTGTGGTGCAGTACCCGGCGGGCTTGCAGGACGTGCCGCGTATTGTGCAGGCGCATACGCAATTGGCGGCGCGCACCGGTACCGCCCTATGCACTGTTCCCTTGAGCGCCGGTGGCAAGGTGACCGGCGCGCTGAGTTTTGAACGCAAGGGTAGTACGCCTTTGGCGGGCAGTGACAGCGAACTGTGCGAGCAGGTGGCGCGCGCCGTGGCGCCCGTGCTCGAACTGAAACGGCAAGCGGAACGCTCTTGGTGGCTGCGCGCCACGGACGCCGTGCGCCAGGCGTGGCAGCGGCGCGGCGAGCGCGGCCGCTGGATCGTCATAGGCGGGGCGCTGGCGGCAGGGGTTATTTTATTTTTGCTGCCGGTCACTTT
>JANMXV010000455.1:0-3266 GCA_031381325.1 Betaproteobacteria bacterium
TTCTTCCAGATCGTGCGAATCCCATTGCGCGACCGCTTTGGCGACGGCATCCGCGTTGGATTCGCAGCCGAGCACGCCGATCACCCGGTCGTGCAGATGAGGCAGATTGAAATGCGGCAGGTACCAGCGGCCATCCTTGCAGCGCCAGGGCTGTGTGATGTTCCGCATGTGCGACATCGACGGCGACTGCACCGCTTTCCAGCCGCCCCCTGCGGCAGGCTGGCTCAGATATTTGGAGCTCTGGCAGGTGGCCGCCGCATGACGCACGTCGATAGCGACTTTCTGGCGCTTGCCGCTCTTCATTTCGTGTATGTCGGTGACCGCGACGCCGACACCGGCGAGGATATTCGCCGTGGTCTCGCCGATCTTGAAGCGCGCGGAAAAAACGGGATCGTGTCCCGTCATTGTGACTTCACCATCCGCGGGCATGCCGCGGCCGCGAATGTTCATGATTTCTTCAAATCCCGGGTTCATAAATTTAAATCCTCGTAAATGTAGGTGCGACGTACTCTATTTCCCGCAGGCGACGCCCGCCGCGTCAGTGCGTCGGCTTGCCCTTAATCATCGTGCGGTAGAGCAGACGCTTTTCGTCGTCCGCATAATCGGCTGTTGCGGCGTGCAATGTGGCGCGATCGTCCCAGATGACGAAATCGCCCGTGCGCCATTGATGATGATACTGGAAGTCCGGGTTCTGCGTGCTGTGATCGTAGAGCCGCCGCAGCAGTGCCTCGCTGGCCGCCGGCTCCATGTCGGCGACGTAGTCGGTCATCGTCTCGTGCACATAGAGCGCTTTGGCCCCGGTTTCGTCAATCGTGCGGACGACGGGATGGGAGACCGGCGGCGTGTTCTTCAATTGCTCGTCCGTGAGAGACGGCACTTTGCGGCCCGCGCGTTTCTTGCCGTAGTAGTGAACGGCCGTGAATTTGTCGATCTTGGCCTTCGTGCCGTCGTCCAACGCTTCGTAGGCCAACCGCATGTTGACGTAACGCGTGTCGCCGCCTCGGCCGGGAATCTGCACGGCGTACAAGACCGTCGCCTTCGGCGGCTCCGCGATGAAGCTTTCGTCGGTATGGAACAGGGTGCCGCGGATGATGCGCTTGCCGTCCTTCACGTCCCGGTCATCACTTGACACGACGCCCGCCTCGGGGTGCTTGTCCGAGCGGTAGGACTCCATGTGCTGCACCTTGGGCTCGCCGAAATGGCGCGCCGCGTTCAGGAAAGCGCCGACATCGGCAAGGCGCTGGTCGCGGACGCACAACAGCAAATGGTCGAGAAAAGCCTGATAGAGCCGATCGCGGTCGGTCGCGCTGAGCGCGTTCAAGTCAACGCCTGTGACCTCGGCGCCCATCACATTGCTCAATGGCGTAATCTTCATTTGCATTCTCCCGTTAGTCGAGGCGTGCGCCGGAGATGCGCACGACCTCCGAGTATTTCCGCAGCTCGGCGCTGATGAACTGGGCGAACTCGGCGGCCGAACCGCCGGCGGGGTCCGCGCCTTCCTGCTCGAGCAGGCGCTTTTTCACGTCCGCCTGTTGCAGCGCCTTGCCCACTTCCCTATTCAACGTCGCCACGATCTCCTGCGCAGTGCCGGCCTGGGCGAGCAGGCCGAACCAGCCGGTGATGTCGTAACCCGGCAGGGCGGCTTCGGCGATGGTGGGCACTGCCGGGAGCGCCGAAGAGCGCTTCACGCCCGTCACCGCCAGCGCGCGCGTCCGGCCCGAGCGGATGTGTGGCAGCGAGCCCGAAATGCTTCCGAAATAGCAGGACACTTCGCCGGAAACGAGCGCCGTATTGGCCGGGCCGCCGCCTTTATAAGGCACGTGCGTCATCTTGATGCCGGCCATGCTGTTGAAGAGCTCCGCCGCGAGATGCGGGGTGCTCGCGTTGCCGGAGGATGCGAACGCGAGGTCCGCGCGAGTCTTGCCCAGCGCGATCAGACCCTTCACCGATTTCGCCGGCACGGAAGGGTGGATGACCAGGACGTACGATGCCGTGCCCACGAGAGCGACCGGGGAGAAACTTTTGACGCTGTCGTAAGCGAGCGTCTTGTAGACGTTCGGGTTGATAACGTGGCCGGCATTGATCATGAGCAGCGTGTAACCGTCGGAAGAAGCTCTCGCGGCGAGCTCCGTGCCGATCGTGCCGCCCGCGCCGGGCCTGTTGTCGACGATAAACGTCTGCCCGAGCGCCTCCGTCAGCTTCTGTCCCAGCAGGCGCGCCAGGCTGTCCGTGCCGCCGCCGGCGGCGAAGGGGACAATGATGCGCACCGGCTTCGTCGGATATGCGCCCGTGCCGCCGCTTGCGAAGGCCAGCAGTGCGCACAACGCGACGTGACGGCTCTTCATGCGGGCTCCACTGCGCTCATTTCCTGGCCAGCATCATCACGGCAGGTATGTCCTCGGCAGTTGATCGGGTGGGTTTCATGCATGTCTCCTGCAGTTGTAATTGAGCACTTTGGCAGTCGGAAGTGTAGCAGATGCGTCACGTGACGATGCAGTGACTCTAGCGCGATTACTACCGTTAACGGCTTCCCTCACTTCTCCCCAAACACCCCCGCCAGCGGCCCGCGCGTCCAGTACGGCGTGTATTCGTTGACGATATCAAGATACTGCGCCGCGTCGCCAAAAAGCTTTACATCCATAGGCGCAGTGAACGGCGCGCTCGCCTCGATCCAGCCGAGGTAATCGATCTGTTGATTGTAGTCGGAACGCAGGATGCGGATCTGCCGGGTCTCGGCGCGCTTATCGTAGTTGGCCAGCACACCCTGCGTGATTCGGTCAGCCAGCGAGTCGGGCGCACCGCGAAACCGCAACAACGTCAGCCGCGTGAAATTCCCGGTCAACGCATTACCCGGATAAATCTGCGTGCCGCTCGCGCGATATTGCCCGCGCACCTTGGTCAGCATGCGCTTAGTCCACGCGCTGAAGCCGTTCCATGAGGCCTGTTTGTATGCCTCGCTTTCCAGCACGCCAATTTCCGACAAATCGTAATACGAAAGATATCTCGGCCAACCCGATAAACACACAAAGCGCCGCCCCGACTCAAAGCCGGGAATGCGCGTGCGTTCGGGAATGTGCTCCATGTCGTACCAGTCGTTGAATTCTTCGTCGTACGCGGGTGTCGGTTCCATCGACACCATCAGAAAGCCTTTGTTGGGTTTAGTCTGTTCAGCCATGGTCGTGCTCGCTCTTTCGTTGTTGAATTATAAAAACGGAAATATCAGGTTCCCGCCCTCGGCGCGAGCTGCGCGGCATATTTGCCGGCAA
>JANMXV010000776.1:0-9835 GCA_031381325.1 Betaproteobacteria bacterium
GTATCCGATACGCTGCGATTCTTGAGCAACTCATTGACGAAATCGTAAACGATGGCTTCGTCTTTTTTCATTTTCTCGGGACGGCGGCACTCGGACAGCGCGTCGATGGTGTCCTGCGTCAGGCCGCCGCGCAGCGCGTGCGGCACATGCACCGCCCATTCGTACTGGCATGACCAATCGCGGGCCGCCATCAGTCCAGCGAATTCGGCAAGACGAAACGGCACCTTGACGCCCCAGCGTATGTAAGCGCCCAGCGCTTGCGTCGGCCCCGTAAGGCCAGGGCTGCGCATCATCGGCACAAACGGGCCGCGCACATCCTTGCGCGGACCCGCTGAAATTTCAGCAGCGACTTTCTTCTGCGCGGCGTTGAGTTTTGCCGGCGGAATCCGCGGCAGGCGCTCGCGCAAAATGTCGAAGCGCATTTGCTTTTTTTGTTTGACGGCGGGGGCGTGCTTAGTGGCATCACTCACAATATTTCCTTTAAAAACAAATGGTTAAAAAATAAAAGCCGCTATACTCGCCTGCGTTACACCCTCGTCAACATCATACTCAATAAACGGAGCACGCATGAACCCCGAATCCATAGCAAAAGGTCTGGCTACGCGCCGCAAGGTCATGGGCGAAAAACACATCGCCAAGCGCCACGACAGTGACGACAAATACACCCAACAGCAACAGGAACTGGTCAGCGGTTTTGCCTGGGGCGAAATCTGGTCGCGCCCGCAACTGCCGCTGAAGATTCGCAGTCTGGTGACACTCGCCTTCATCTGCGCCGCGAACCGCATGGACGAATTGCCGGGTCATGTTAACGGCGCGCTGAATAACGGCGCCACGCCGGACGAAATTATCGAAGTGTTCGTGCAGGCTGCGGTCTACTGCGGATTTCCGGCGTCCAACACTGCGGTGCGGCATTGCGTGGAAGTATTTAAGGAAAGAGGGGTTGTTTGACTACTTCGCCATCCCCATATCCGTCAGCGCCTGCTACAACTCGTCATACTGCGCGGACTCAAGGTGCGTAATTATTTTCCGCCGCCGATGGCGCATTCGAAACACACGGTGGCAGCGCGTATTCCTTGCCGCGCCACGGCGGCGCGCGATCCATGTTCAGCGTCTGCAAGAACGCCACCAGGTCTGCGGACTCGGATTTTGTCAGCTTAAGCGGCTTCAAAAGACTTTCGCCGCCGGCGTGCAAGCGGCCGGCATTAACCTCGGAATAATGGCGCACCACGTCATTCAGCGTCGGCATTTCTCCGCTGTGCATATAGGGCCCGGTATAACCCACGTTGCGCAGGGAGGGCACTTTGAATTCGCCGAAATTGCGATGCTCGGATTTCACGTGCGCGGTACGCGTAGCGCCGGCGCGCGTGGCATCATCGTTGTAGGGCCCCAATAGATTGAACTTGCTGGCGCTGAGTTTCTTGATGCCGTCGTGACGGCCGCCGTCTACTTTATCTTTGTTACCGTCGATGAAGTGCGAGACGCCGATATCGTGAAACTCGCCGTGGGTGAACATCGGCCCCACATGACACGTGCTGCATTGCCCCTTGCCGACAAATATCTGCAAGCCGCGCCGCGCGTGGCGCGGATACAATGCTGCCGCGGCGCGGTCACCGCGTGCCAGCGCATCACGAAAAGCGTCAAACGGCGTGACATCCGTCACCAGCGTTTCCTGAAACGCCGCCATCACTTTGCCCACGCCCACCAATACGGTTTCATCATCCTGTGCCGCGGGCTTTACACCAAAGGTTTTTTCGTAGCGGCACGATAAATCAGGATCCTTGCGCACGTATTGCGCAACATGCGTGGCGTTGGACGCCAGCTCGCGCGGATCGACAATCGGGCTCATGCTCTGCGACCACAGACTGTCGGCGGCGCCGTCCAGCGCAAACCAGCGGTGATGGCGAAGATTCATCAGCGTGGGCGTATTGCGATCCACCATCACCTGACCCACGCCGCGCTTGACGCCATCGGTCCAGTTGTATTCTGCAATATGGCAGTTGCCGCACGACACATTGCCCTTGACCGACAATTTCTCGTCAAAGAACAAGCGCTCGCCCAGATCAATCGCATGCCCGTTGCCCGACACGCGATTCGAGGGATCGGGCGACCATTTCATCGGCCACGGCCCGTGACTCAAAATGCGATTGATTTCAGCCGCTGTGAATTCAATCACGCCCGGCTCGTTGGCCTGCGTCACGCCGGCAAACCCCACAGCAACGGCACTCGCAGCCAGCACGCCTGCAAAAACTAATTTTTTGAATTTATTCATTGCAACACCACACTCGTTGTTATGCGTTCCGTAGCGCCGGCGGCACCGACCTCGAAAATATACTCCCACCGCCCCGGCATGTGAAACATCAGTCCTTCCGCGCGATATTTTCCGGCGCCGCTGCTGGTAACATGGGTTTTGTAGTTCATACCGTGACGGTGTTCGGGCATGTGCGCATCGACGCGCACACTTTCGGGCGCGGCGGCGCCGTCTTTGGCGCATAAGACAAGCTCGACAGCGAAATGCTGGCCGATAGCGATTTTTTCGGGATGCGTACGAAAAATCACCGCGTAGTTTTTGGATTCGACGCTTTTGGCGCCGGCTACCTTCGGCCCTTCCAACTCGGGATTGCACGCCCATGCGCCGCTCATCGTGCCCGTCATCGCGCCCAACAGCATCGCAAAAAAACCCAATTTCGTTGCGTTCATGGCTTCATCACATTCCCAAAAATCGCATCGCCGTTACGATACGCGATGCGCTCGGCCACATCGCGCGGTCCCTCTTCTCCCTGCGAACCGCGCGGGCGGTTTTCCCGCAACCGGCTCTCCAGCAACAATCTCAACCCATCACCAACGCCGCACGCCCAATAATCAATTCTTTATCCAGCCGCTGATGCAGCGCCTCGGCCCCTTCCAACGGCGCTTTTTCGGTCACCAGCGCCTTGAACTCGCCGCGGGCAACGAGTTCCAGCGACTCCATCACTTCCTGGCGCGTGGCGTAGCGGCTGCCGAGGATTTCGATTTCGTCGCGCAATATTTTTGCCGGATCGGCGTTGAACGGTTTGCCGCTGCCCCCCAGCGTTACCAGCCGCCCGCCTTTACCCAGCGCCGCGAGTGCCGGTTCAAGCGTGCTGGCGTTGCTGACAAAATCGATGGCGACATCGACACCCTTGCCGCCGGTGGCCTCCAGCAATTGTTCGGCAACGCTTCCGGCGGAAGCATCAATCGTAATATCGGCGCCGCACTTCACCGCGGTTTCAAACTTGGAAGCTGCCGTATCCACCGCGATGACTTTTTTCGCGCGCGCCCAGCGCGCGACCATCAGCATGTGCATGCCCAGGCCGCCGCCGGCGCCGAACACCGCCACGGTGTCGTGGGGCGTGACGCGCGCGCGGCGTATCACTTTTACGGGTGTCGCCAGTGCGTCGCAGATAACGCCTGCTTCGGCCGGGTTTTCGCGCCAATCGATGCCGTCGGGCAGCTTCAGAAAACTACGCGCCGGCAGCTTGATGTATTCGGCGTAGCCGCCGTCGCACTCGCGTCCCACATAGCCGCCGAAGTTTTCACACAGCGTTTCGCGGTTGATGCGGCACCAATGGCAATGGCCGCAGTTGAGATAAAAATACGCGGTGACGCCATCACCTGCTTTCACCGCCGTGACGCCCGCACCGACGGCAACAATCTCACCGGCAATCTCGTGCCCGATGATGCGTGGATAGTGGTTGAGCTTGAGCCGCCCGGCGCGCGCGTGGTGGATAGTGAGGCCCGACCCGCAGGCAAGCACGCGCGCGACGGCTTCACCCGGCCCGGGTATCGGATCGGGCACCGTGTCGAGCACAAAAGGCTGCCCCGGGCCCGTCAATAAAATGGCTTTCATCGCAAACTCCAGCAAACCGATTTGTTCATGTTTATTCTTCTTCGAGCATCCTGCGGGCTTCAGCCAGTTCCTTACGTTTGGCATCATCCACCTCCGGCAACTTGAGATCAAGACTTTCCATACGCTCTACGATGGCGGCCGATACGATCATGCGGGTAAACCATTTGTTGTCGGCGGGCACCACATACCACGGCGCATAATCCGTGGCGGTATTGCGGATCAAATCTTCGTAGGCCGCCATGTAGGCGTCCCAGTACTGCCGCTCTTTGGCGTCCGTCGCGGAGAATTTCCAATTCTTTTCCGGCAGATCAAGGCGTTCGAGGAAACGTTTTTTCTGCTCTTTTTTCGAGACATGCAGAAAAAACTTGAGTATCAAGTATCCATTGCGCGCTAGATAACGTTCAATGTTGCGGATGTCTTCAAAGCGCTGTTCCCACACCTTTTTGGTGATGAGTTCACGCGGCAGTTTTTGCTTCACCAGGTATTCCTCATGCACACGCACCACCAGCACTTCTTCGTAATACGAGCGATTGAAGATGCCGATACGCCCGCGCTCCGGCAATGCCTTCATGCAGCGCCACATGAAATCGTGATCGAGTTCCTCGCTCGACGGCGCCTTGAACGAATAGACTTGCATGCCCTGTGGATCTATGCCGGATGTCACGTGCTTGATGGTGCCGTCTTTGCCCGCGGCATCCATCGCCTGAAACAGCAACAGCACACCCCAGCGGTCTTGCGCGTACAGCCGCGCCTGCTCATCCGCCAGCCACTGCACGCCTTGCGCGAGCAACGCCTTTGCCTCGCCTTTGAACTCGGATTTAAGGCCGTGGGTGTCACCCGGATCAATATGCTTCAGGCGAAAACTTTTGCCGGATGTGATGCGATACGGATGAACAAACTTTTTGATTTTCTTGATATCCGGACGCGACATGACGGGCCTCAGGAGTTTGTGATTATGCAAAGATTGTAGGACAGATTCCATTGCCTGTCGCGCAATACGCTGCCGCATGTGCCATCGGGGTAAAATGGGCTGCGCTGTTTTATTCATCCCACCGCTGCAACCTCAAGGTTCGTCATGGAGTTCATCCGCATACGCGGTGCGCGGCAGAATAATCTCAAAAATCTGTCGCTCGATTTACCCACCAATGAATTGATCGTCGTCACCGGCGTTTCGGGCAGCGGCAAATCGTCGCTGGTGTTTGACACGCTGTACGCCGAAGGCCAGCGGCGCTATGTCGAAACTTTTTCGCCGTATGCGCGCCAGTTTCTCGACCGCCAGGATCGGCCGCAGGTGGATGCCATCGAAGGCATACCGCCTGCCATCGCCATCGACCAGACCAATCCGGTGCGCACCTCGCGTTCCACGGTCGGCACCATGACGGAACTGAACGATCACTTCAAGCTGCTGTATGCGCGCGCCGCCGAACTGTATTGCCGCGGCTGCGGCGCCAAGGTGGTGCGCGATACGCCGCAAAGTATTTTGAAAACGCTGATGGCGCGTGCGGCAGCTGCCGGTGATCCGCGCCTCACGGTGGCGTTTCCGGTGAGTGTGCCGAAAAATTTTAGTGTCACCGAAGTGAAACAACTACTTGCGGCGCAGGGCTACATGCGGTTTTTACATGAAAATGCCGATCACCTTGAAGTGATACAGGATCGCTTCCGTGCGGGCGCCGCCGAGCCTGCGCGCGTGGTTGATGCGCTGGAGGCGGCGCTCAAAGTTGGGCAGGGGCGCGTGAATGTGCATGCAGCCACCGACGATGCGATGCCACTAACCGCGTGGCGCTTCTCCACCGATCTGCATTGCCCGGATTGCGACATCCATTATCAGGAACCGTCACCCAGTCTGTTTTCATTCAACTCGCCTTTGGGCGCCTGCGACACCTGCCGCGGATTTGGCCGCGTGATTGGCGTCGACTACGGACTGGTGATACCCGACGAATCGAAGACCATGCGCGGCGGCGCGGTGAAGCCGTGGCAGACGCCGAGCAATAAAGAGTGTCAGGACGATCTCGAAAAGTATGCGAAGAAACGCGGCATCCCGCTGGACACACCGTGGCGCGACCTCACCCGCGCGCAACAGCGCTGGGTGATCGACGGCGAACCCGGATGGGTGAGCTGGAAAAAATCGTGGCCCGGCGTGTGGTACGGCGCAGCGCGTTTTTTCAAGTGGCTGGAGACCAAGGCCTACAAGATGCACGTACGCGTACTACTGTCGAAGTATCGTGCCTACACGCCGTGCGAAACCTGCGGCGGCGCGCGCCTGAAAATCGAAGCGCTGTCGTGGCGGCTGGGGTCGGATATTGCCCCAACGGGTGTGCCGCGCTTTTTACCGCGTGGCGCGGGCTACGATGAAAGGAAACTCGCACAACTGCCGGGGCAGGCCGTTCACGATCTCATGCTGCTGCCACTCGACACTGTGCGTGAACGCATGCAGCAACTTGCGTTGCCGCAAATGGCCGACGACGCCACCGCGATGCTGCTCAAGGAAATCCGCACGCGGCTCGATTACCTCGCCGACGTCGGCCTCGGTTATCTCACGCTCGACCGCCAGTCGCGCACGCTCTCCGGCGGCGAAGTGCAACGCATCAACCTCACCACCGCACTGGGCACCTCGCTCACCAATACGCTGTTCGTGCTGGATGAACCTTCCATCGGGCTGCACCCGCGCGATATGGGCAGAGTGATCGGCGTGATGCACAAACTGCGTGACGCGGGCAATTCGTTGGTAGTGGTGGAGCACGATCCGCAGGTGATGCTGGCCGCTGATCGCATACTCGACATGGGGCCGGGGCCGGGTGAGCGCGGCGGTGAAATCGTTTATTTCGGCGATGCGAAAAACTTAATAAAAACAAACACTTCCAGAACCGGACTATACCTGGCGGGCACGCTGCGCGCGGACAGCGGTGTGCGCAGAGAGGCGCCGTCTGCACACGTGCGCAAGCTCGAATTGCGCGACGTCTCCGAGCACAATCTGAAGAACATCGACGTCGCGATTCCGTTGGGCCATCTGGTCTGCATCACCGGCGTATCGGGCTCCGGCAAATCGACTTTGATACAGGATGTTCTGTACGCCGCGCTGCTCAAAGCCAAAGGCAAACCCTCTGAAACGCCGGGCGCGCATCGCGCGCTCATCGGCCATGAACAGATTACCGACGTGGTGATGGTTGATCAGTCGGCGATCGGCCGCACCACGCGTTCCAACCCGGCGAGTTATGTGGGCGCGTTTGACGCCATCCGCGAGCTGTATGCGAAACTGCCGCTGGCGCGCGAACGCAGTTACACCACGGGCACGTTCAGCTTCAACTCCGGCAACGGACGCTGCCCGGCGTGCGGCGGCAACGGCTTCGAGCATGTCGAAATGCAATTCCTGTCGGATGTGTATCTGCGCTGCGCCGACTGTGACGGCCGGCGCTACCGCCCGGAAATTCTGGAAATTTCGCTGGACGGTAAATCGATAGCCGACGTGCTCGACCTGACGGTGAGCGAAGCGTTGGCGTTCTTCGCTGCGGAACCCAAGGTGTGCGCCGCACTGCGTCCACTTGCGGAGGTCGGGCTGGAATACCTGCGTCTCGGGCAACCCGTGCCCACGCTGTCGGGCGGCGAAGCCCAACGCTTGAAGCTCGCCGGCCATCTCACCGAAGCCGCGCGCAATACCGCTGCCATCGCCTCACGCGCTGCGCTGTTTTTGTTCGACGAGCCTACCACGGGCCTGCACTTCGAGGACATCGCCAAACTGCTGCAGGCCTTCAGGCAATTGATCGCAGCCGGACACTCGCTGGTGGTGATTGAGCACAACCTCGATGTGATTCGCGCCGCGGATTGGATTATCGATCTTGGTCCGGAGGGTGGCGAGGCAGGCGGTGAGATTGTGTGCGTGGGCACGCCGGAACAGGTGATGGCGCATGCAAGTTCGCATACAGGCAAGGCGTTGCGTGAATACGGAACAGCTACCATTCAGTTGACACGCGCCAAATACAACATCAAAAGCCTCCCTCACCCCAACCCCTCTGCTCCGCTGCAAGTGTTCCCTTGTCCCGGAGGGCGAGGGGCTTTTCTCCCTTCTCCCTCCGGGAGAAGGGCCGGGGATGAGGGAAGGGGGTTGACGCGCAACTTCATTTCAATCCATCACGCCCGCGAACACAATCTAAAAAACATCGACGTCGATATCCCGCGCGGCAAGTTCACCGTAGTCACCGGCGTCTCAGGGTCAGGCAAATCCACACTCGCGTTCGACATTTTGTTTGCCGAGGGACAGCGCCGTTACCTTGAGTCGCTCAACGCCTATGCGCGCCAGTTCGTGCAGGGCGCTTCACGCCCCGACGTCGATTCGATCACCGGCATACCGCCCACCGTCGCCATCGAGCAGCGCACCAGCCGCGGCGGGCGCAAGAGCACGGTGGCAACGCTCACCGAGATTTACCACTTTTTGCGTTTGCTCTACGTCAAGCTCGGCACGCAATATTGCCCGGATTGCGATGTCGCAATAGAGCCGCAAAGTGCGGAGGCCATTGTCGCGAGCATCCTGCGCCGTTCACGCGGCGATCGGGTGGGTCTGCTCGCCCCGCTGGTGGTCAATCGCAAGGGCTACTACACCGATCTCGCGAAGTGGGCGGCGGCGAAAGGCCACACGCACTTGCGTGTCGATGGCGAATTTTTGCCCACGGCGCAGTGGCCGCGTCTTGCCCGCTTCAGTGAGCACACCATAGAACTGCCGGTGGCCGCCGTGCGCGTGCTGCCTGAAAATGAACAGGCGTTGCGCGAAGGCGTTGCGCGCGCACTGGAACACGGCAAAGGCATTGTTCACGTGCTGGGCAAACTCGACTCGCTTGCACGCGCTATCGACAAGCACGACAAGAACATGGCGCAGCTCCCGCAAACGGCATACTCCGCCAATCGCGCATGCCCTTCCTGCAAGCGCAGTTTTGCGGAACTCGATCCGCGCCTGTTTTCCTTCAACTCGCGTCACGGCTGGTGCCCCGCGTGTTACGGCACGGGTCTCAAACTCGCGGGCTTCGACTGGGATGCCGAACGCGAGAAAACCGGCACCGAGGAGCACGTGCTCGATTCGTGGATCGAGTGGCTGGAAATCGAAGAATCTTGCCCGGCATGCGATGGTCATCGGCTCAATCGCGACGCGCTGGCAGTGCGGCTCAATGGGCAATCCATCGCGCAGCTTACCGCGTTGCCGGTGACGAAAGTTGCTGCTGCATTCAGTAAACTTTCACTGAAGGGCCGCGCCGCGGAAATCGCGCGCGACGTACTGGCGGAGATACGCACGCGACTCACGTTCCTCGACGAAGTGGGCCTCGGCTATCTCGCGCTCGATCGTGCCGCGCCCACACTCTCCGGCGGCGAAGCGCAGCGCATACGCCTAGCCGCGCAACTGGGTTCCAATTTGCGCGGCGTGTGCTACATCCTCGATGAGCCGACCATCGGGTTGCATTCGCGCGACAATCGCATCCTGCTCGACACGCTGCAAAAACTCGAAGCCAAAGGCAACACGCTGGTGGTGGTGGAACACGACGAAGACACCATACGCCGCGCGGCGCACGTGATCGATCTCGGTCCCGGCGCAGGCAAACTAGGCGGCAGGGTCATCGCCGAAGGCACGGCGGACGATCTGATGCGCAATCCGCAATCGCTGACCGGGCGTTTTCTGGCGCAGCCGCTGTTGCATCCATTGCATCCGCCGCGCGCGGTGAATCGCAACACGTCCTCCATACAGATACGCGGCGCGACTTTGCACAACCTGAAATCTATCAACGTGCGCATACCGCTGGCGCGCTATACGGCGATTACCGGCGTTTCCGGCTCGGGAAAATCCACGCTCGCGCGCGACGTATTACACGCCCAACTCTCTCATCTATTGAGTAAAAATAATTCAATAAAAACAAATAGTTACAAAAATATTGCCGGCTGGCAAGCGGTAGGCCGCGTGCTCGAAGTCGATCAAACGCCCATCGGCAAAAC